>DATDLN010000022.1:0-2300 GCA_036519295.1 Thermoleophilaceae bacterium | reverse complement strand
CGCGGCGGTGCGGTCCTCGTGATCTGTCAGAACCCACGTCACAAGCAGCGTCAGGGGTAAATGGCACGCATTTCAGGCATCAACATTCCCCTCAACAAGAGGGTTGAGATAGGGCTCACCTACATCTACGGCATCGGGCGCTCGACCGCCAACCAGGTCGTGGCCGAGGCCGGCGTGGATCCCAACACCTACGTAAAGGACCTGACCGAGGACGAGGTGCGCAAGCTGCGCGAGCGGGTGGACGACCTGCTCGTGGAGGGCGACCTCCGGCGCGAACGATCCCAGAACGTCAAGCGCCTCATGGAGATCGGGTCGTACAAGGGGCTGCGCCACCGGCGCGGCCTGCCGGTGAACGGTCAGCGGACGAAGACCAACGCTCGCTCCCGCAAGGGACCCAAGCGCGGCTCGGCTGCCGGCGGCGGCAAGAAGAAGATCAGGAAGCACTGAGGTGAGCAGCTAGATGCCGCAGCCTCGTAGGCCGCGCGGGCGCCGGCGCGTCCGCAAGAACGTGCCGTTCGGCCAGGCGCATATCAAGACGAGCTTCAACAACACCATCGTGTCGCTTACAGACAGGGACGGGAACGTGATCGCGTGGGAGTCCGCCGGCGGAGCCGGCTTCAAGGGCTCGCGCAAGTCCACACCTTTTGCCGCGCAGGTCACGGCCGACGCCGCCGCGCGCAAGGGCATGGAGCACGGCCTCCAGCGGGTCGAGGTATACGTGAAGGGCCCGGGCTCCGGCCGCGAGACCGCGATCCGCTCGCTCCAGGCTGCCGGCCTCGAGATCACGAGCATCAAGGACGTGACGCCGCAGGCTCACAACGGCTGCCGTCCCCGGAAGCGGAGGCGCGTCTGATGGCCCGCGACACGGGCGCCCAGTGCAAGATGTGCCGCCGCGAGGGCACGAAGCTCTTTTTGAAGGGCGAGCGTTGCCTCACGGACAAGTGCGGCGTCGAACGGCGCAACTACCCGCCGGGCGACCACGGCCGGGGCCGTGCGCGCCAGTCGGAGTACCGCGTTCAGCTGCGCGAGAAGCAGAAGGCACGGCGCTACTACGGCGTGCTGGAGAAGCAGTTCCGCAACTATTACGACAAGGCGAGCGGCCAGTCCGGCGTGACCGGCGAGAACCTGCTCCGGCTGCTCGAGTCGCGCTTCGACAACGTCCTCGTGCGGCTGGGCTTCGCGGCCTCCCGGCGCCAGGCGCGCCAGATGATCCGCCACGGCCACTGGCTGGTCAACGGCCGCCGCGTGAACATCCCCTCCTACCAGCTGCGGCCCGACGACGTGATCACGATGAAGCCGAGCGCTCCCGTGGAGCCCGTGGTGCGCGACGCCACCGAGCTCACCTCAGTGGTACCGGCGTGGCTCCAGGCCGATCACGACGGCCTGACCGCCAAGGTTCTCCGCCTCCCCGAGCGCGCGGAGATCACCACACCGGTCCAGGAGCAGCTCATCGTCGAGCTTTACTCCAAGTAGTTAACGCGAGCGTGCCCGCCGCGGCAGCGGCAGGGCGCGCACAACAGCCGAAGGAAGCACCATGATCGAGTTCCAGACCCCCCAGATATCCGCCGAGAGCGTGGAGGACAACCGCGGCACGTTCACCATCGAGCCGCTGGACCGCGGCTTCGGCTACACGTTCGGCAACTCGCTGCGACGCGTGCTCTTGTCCTCGCTCGCCGGCGCCGCTGTCACGAGCGTGCGGATCGAGGGCGTCGCCCACGAGTTCTCCACGATCAACGGCGTGAAGGAGGACGTGACTGACATCGTCCTCAACCTCAAGGAGGTCGTCTGCCGCATGCATTCGGATGCGGCCGAGATCGAGGCGCCGCTCGTGGTCACCGGTCCCGGCGAGATCAGCGCGGGCGACATCGACCTGCCGTCCGGCGTGGAGATCCTCAACCCCGAGGCCCACATCGCGACTCTCGAGAGGAAGACCAAGCTCGAGATGTACCTGACCGTCGGGCACGGTCGCGGCTACTCCCCCGCCGAGGAGAACAAGACGCCCGACCAGCCGATCGGCGTGATCCCGATCGACTCGATCTTCTCGCCCGTGAAGCGCGTGGCGTACTCGGTGGACGCCGCCCGCGTGGGGCAGAAGACCGACTACGACAAGCTCACGATCGACATCGAGACCGACGGCTCGCTCGACCCGCAGGCCGCCCTGCGTGAGGCAGCCGAGATCCTGATCAAGTACCTCGCGATCTTCACCGACGCCGACCGCGTCGAGGCGCTGCGCGACCAGGGCGCAGCCCTCGTCGCCGGCGCCGAGGGGATCGGGGGCGACGGCGCCGGGGCCCCCGGCG
>DATDLN010000021.1:0-27482 GCA_036519295.1 Thermoleophilaceae bacterium | reverse complement strand
CATGACGAACCACTGCGTCGTGGGCGGGAAGGAGACGGACGACTCGAGTGCGGCGAACTTCTGGACGCCGAGAGTAAACCCGGGCACCGGGCTGCCGTACACCAACTCGGACCCGGCCTCCCGGAACGCATGGGGCGTCGACCTGAACCGCAACAACACCGTCGGCACGATCTTCGACGGCTACATCGGCGCGTCGTACTCGTGCACGAGCGACGTGTTCGCCGGCCCCTCCGAGGCGTCCGAGCCGGAGATCCAGAACGAGCTCTGGATCGCGGACACGTTCAAGAACATCAAGTTCTCGAACAACATCCACAGCTTCGGCGGCTACTTCATGTGGGCGCCGGGCGCGTACCTGCCCGACCGCGGCGAGGGTGACCTCGACCACCCGAACATCGGCGTGGAGAAGTACTTCTTCGACGCGGGCGACCGGATCCTCAACCGGATCAAGGAGGTCCGGAAGACGGCGATCCTGCCGGAGCGCACCGGCCCGATCGCCGACGTCCTGTACTCGGCCGCCGGCAACAGCGCCGACGAGCACTGGTACAACCGCGGCGTCATCGCCTACAGCTTCGAGACGGGCGCGGATCTTTACGTCGACACCACGCTGAGCGTGGCGTCCGTGGCGGGGGCGACCGGGATCCGGGCGGCGAACCGCAACTGCTTCGGAGTGGGCGACCCGATCAGGGTCGACAAGGGAAAGCCGAACGAGGAGCTCCGGACGGTCGCATCCGTCGAGCAGCCGAACACTCAGAGCCCGAACCCGAATCTCACGCTCACGGAGCCGCTCTCGCTGCCGCACCTGCCCGGAGCGGTGTTGGGCGCCGAGACATGTCAGCAGGGCGTCGGGTTCCAGCCGGACTACGCGACCGAGGGCAAGTTCGAAGCGCTCGAGTTCGCGGCCGGCAACTACGGGCTGCTCGAGTCGGCGTTCGACTACTCGCGCGATCGGACCCCGCCCAGGGTCCGGATGACCGGGGCGAAGAGGTCGCACGGCCCGATCGAGACCACGTTCGAGTGGGTCAACGAGCCGTCGGTGATCCGCTACACGATGGACGGCTCGAAGCCGACGGGGTCGTCCCTGCTCTGGGATTCGACCGGTCCGCGCGAGCCCGGCCAGACCTTCCACCTCACCGAGGACACGACGTTCAGGTGGGTGGCGACCGACATCAAGGGCAACAAGTCGCGGGGCAAGGAGAAGTTCAAGATCGGCTGACGCCATGAGCCGCCGCGTTCTCCTTGCCCTCGCCGTGGCCGTGGGGGCCATCGGGGTGGGCGCGGCGGCCCTCCTCGTCCTGGTCGGGGACGGAGAGGACCCCGCACCGGCGCTGCCTGCGGCGCATCTCGAGCGCTGCGACAGCATCGTCGCCGGCTACGCGGGGGACTGCTACACGCGCGAGATCCTCGCGATGGTCGAGGACCGTGACGATCCAAGGCCGGCGGTCGAGGCGATCACGAAGGCGTCTCGGCGCGATCGCGGCTTCCTGCTGGCGAACTGCCACGTCGTCATGCACACGGTCGGTCGCACATACGCCCGCGAGGCCGGTGTCACGCTCGCGACGCTCATGGACTATCTGCCGCGGGCCAACGACCCGGGGTGTGCCGCCGGGTTTGCCCACGGGCTCGTGATGGGCGTCGGCCCCGACATCGATCCGAATCGGCCCCGCGATGCTCTGAGGGTGTGCGGCGACGCCGGGACGCGGTTCCAGCGCTACAGCTGCATCCACGGGTTCGGCCATGCGTTCATGCGGATCTACGGGGATCGGCTCGAGCTCGCGCTGCCCATGTGCCGGGCCCTGGGGCCGGGCTCGGCGCCCGATTGCGCCCAGGGCGTCTATCACGACTACTGGTTCGCGGTCCTCGGCGCTGACGACGCCCCGCTACCCGCGGATCCGGTTACCAACCCGCGCGAGCTGTGCGCGGGGCAGCCCGCCTCGTTCGTGCGGCCCTGCTGGTACCGCTCGTTCCTCGAGAACCGCAACGAGGGCTTCGAGCTCGAGGCGCCCGAGGATCTGGAGTCGCTCTGCGAGGGCCTCGACGGGGTCCAGCGCGGCGGCTGCATCACCGCGGCATCGCTGATCGGCCCGCCCGACCCGGCGGCCCAGCTCGACATCTGCGCCCGACTCGGCGACCCGACCGATGCCTCGGACTGCGTCCGGGGGACCAAGGTGCAGAACCTGCTCGACGCTCCCACCGGCGCTTATTTGCGGCTGATCGAACGCTGCGAGCGCTTCGCCGGCGGAGCGCGGGCGGCGTGCTACCGCTGGCTGGGCAAGGCGCTTGCGGTTGTGACCGACGGCGGGTTCGGCCGTGAAGGCTGCCCTCGGCTCCGGCCCGCGCGCGCTCGACAGCAGTGCGAGGAGGGCGCGCGGCGCATGGAGGAGGCACTCGTGACGTTCAGCTGAGCGCGGGCTCGTCCGCGGCGGGGAAGGGCGCGCCCACCGGCCGCGCGCGGGCGCGTTCGAGGCGGACGGCGATCGGATCGCCGGGCTGCAGGTTTGCGAGCCAGTCCGGCGCCGGCGCCGGAGCGGTCGCGAGCAGGCGCCGGCCGTCCAGCTCGGCGATCACGCGGGTGGTTGAGCCGAGTGGGATCAACCGCCGCAGCTCGGCGTCGATCGTCAGCGACGAGCCGTCCATCTGGATCCCGGCCGGCGCGGCGGCGCAGTCCTCGGAGCGGAGGGCGAGCGGGTGGGCGACGCCGTTCCCGAGGATCCGCCGCGCGACGTCCGTCTCGAGGACGGTGTCGTAGCCGAGGATCCGTGCGCAGTCCGGGTCCGAGGGATGCCCCCAGACCTCCGCGGTCGGCCCCTCCTGGCGCAGATCGCCGGCGTGGAGGATCGCCATGCGGTCGGCAAGCGCGGCGGCCTCGTGACGGTCGTGGGTCACGAGCAGAGCGGCGGCGCCGGTGGCGTCGAGGGCCTCGCCCAGGTCGACCAGCAGCTCGCCGCGGGTCGGCGCGTCGAGATTGCTGAACGGCTCGTCGAGGAGCAGCAGCCTGGGCGACAGGGCGAGCGCCCGCGCCAGGCTGACGCGCTGCGCTTCGCCGGCGGAGAGCGTGTGGGCGGGGCTTGTCGCGAGATGGGCCACGCCGAGCCGCTCGAGCCACTCACCCGCGCGGCGGCGCGCCTCGGCGCGCGGCACGCGGTGAAAGCGCAGCCCGGTTTCGGCGTTGTCCCGCACGGACGCGCGGCGGAGCAGTGGACGCTGCAGCACGGCCGCGCTCACTCGGCGGATCGCTGTCGGCGTGGCCGGTGCGCCGTCGAGCATGACCTCGCCGGCGGTTTGGCGGATGAGTGCGCCCGCCACGCGCAGCAGCGTCGTCTTGCCGGCGCCGTTCGCCCCCAGGACCGCTGTGGTTCTTTCGGCCGGGAGGGCGAGCTGCGGCACATCGAGGATGCTGCGTCCGCCGGCGTCCACGACGATGCCGCGGAGCTCGAGGAGCGCTGGCGGCGAGCTCATGGGCGCCCCCGCTGCTGGGCCAGCGTCAGCACGAGGTTCACCATGAATGCGAGCAGCAGGAGGATCAGGCCGAGCGCAACCGCCAGCGCGAGGTTGCCTTTAGAGGTCTCCAGCACCGCTGCGGTGGTCAGCACCCGGGTCTCGCCGGCGATGTTCCCTCCGACCATCATCGCCGCGCCCACCTCCGAGACCGCGGCGCCGAAGCCGGCCATCACCGCCGCCAGCAGCGGCAGCCGTGCCTCCACCGCCACGGCCCACAGCGAGCGCAGCCGGGAGGCGCCGAGGGCCTGCATCTGGACGCGGAAGTCGGGGTCGATCTGCTGGAGCGCCGCAGCCGAGATCCCGGCCACCAGCGGGGCGCCGATCGCCGCCTGGGCGACGATCATCGCGCTCGGGGTGTAGAGCATGTCGAGCCCACCCAGGGGTCCGCTCCGCCAGAGCATCACCGTCACGATCAACCCGACCACCACGGGAGGCATTCCCATGCCCGTGTGAACCGTGGCGAGCGCCAGTCGGCGGCCGCGAAAGCGCCCGAACGCCAGCAGCATCCCGAGCGGGAGCCCCAGGGCGAAGGCGATGACGGTCGCCGTCAGCGAGATGCGCAGCGACAGCCCGATGATCTCGAACGTCTCGTGATCGCCGCTGAACAGGAGGTTGAAGGCGTCCCCGAGCGCGTCCCAGATGACGTCCATCGTCGATCAGGCGGCTTCGGCGACCTGCTCGTCGGTCTTGCCCGCGTCGGGCACGAAGAGCGGCCGGCCGAACTCCTTGCGGCCGAAGGCGCCGATCATGCGCTGCGCCGGCGGCGAGACGATCCATTCCGCAAAGGCGCGCCCGCCGGCGGCGCCCACCCGGGGGCCCGCGCTCGGATCGACGTCGATCACGTGGTAGATGTTGAGCAGCCGCGGCTCGCCCTGCACGAGCACGTCCAGGTCCGTCGAATCCCGGGTGCTCAGATACGTGCCGCGGTCGCTGATCGTGTAGGCGCGTTTCTGGTCGGCTATGCGAAGCGTTGCGCCCATGCCCTGGCCCGTCTCCTGATACCAGGATCCAGAGGGCTTCACGCCCGCCTCGTCCCACAGCTTCAGTTCGAGGTTGTGGGTCCCCGAGTCGTCGCCGCGCGACATGAAGGGCGCCTCCGTCTGGGCGATGCGCTCGAGCGCTTCGGTTGAGCGCATCCCGCGGATGCCCGCGGGGTCGTCGGGCGGGCCGACGACGACGAAGTCGTTGTGCATGACCAGTCGCCGCCTGCCCCCCTTGCCGCTCACCATGAATTGCTCCTCGTCGTCGGGGGAGTGCACGAGCAGGACGTCGGCCTCGCCGCGGGCACCGAGCTCGATCGCCTCGCCGCTGCCGACCGCGACGGTCTTCACCTGACGGCCGCTCTCGCGCTCGAAGGCGGGAACGAGCACGTCGAGGAGGCCCGAGTCCTGCGTGCTCGTGGTGGTCGCGAGGATCACGGGGCGATCGCTCGACTCCGACCCGTCCCCTCCTCCCTCGTCGTCACCGCAGGCGGCCGGCGGCGCCAGCGCGATCAGCAATCCGAGAAGGATGAGAATTCGCCTTCGCAATGCCTGTATCAATACAGAAGCAATGCAATGCTACGCCGTGTGACTCGTTACGTCGGTCTCGTGGAGGAGCTCGAGCAGGCGGTCGCGTCGGGCGCACTGGCGCCCGGCGCCGCGCTTCCGAGCGTCCGCGCGTTGGCGCGCGAGCGGGGCGTCGCGCCGGCCACGGTCGCGCGCGCGTATGCCGAGCTCGCCCGGGCCGGCGTGATCGAGACGAGCCCGCGCCGGGCGACGCGCGTCGCCGCCGCCGGAACGGTTAGAGCGCGAAGGCGGTTGCGCGGAGGCCGACCGCTGCTGTTGGCCGGCAGCGACGACCCGCTGCTCGATTTGCTGGTGGCCGCCGCCTCCGACGAGGTCGAGCGACTCGGTGCACGCGGAAGCTCTGCCGGACTGGCCGCGCTGTGGCGGGGGAGCGTCGACGCGGCCACGCTCCATCTCGCTGATCGTGGCGGCGAGTACAACGCGCCCTACGCGGCCCGCATGCTCTCCGGTCGCTCGCCCCGGCTGGTGCGGCTGTGGCGGCGCGAGCAGGGGCTCGTGGTGCCGCTTGGGAACCCGAGGGGGCTGGGGGCGGCCGCCGACTTGGGGCGGGTGGTCACCGCTCTGCGCCGCCCCGGAAGCGGAACGCGCCTGCTCACCGAGCGCCTCGCGCGCGAGGGCGGCGCCGACCCGGCGGACATACAGGGACCCGAGCTCGACTCCCACCTCGACGTCGCCCTCGCGGTGGCGAGCGGCCTGGCCGATGCGGGTGTGGCGGTCCGCTCCGCCGCGGCCGCGCTGGGACTCGACTTCGTCCCGCTCGCGTGGGAGCCCTTCGACCTCGCTTTGCCCGCGGAGGCCCTGCCACGTGCGGAGGCGCTGCTGGCGGCGCTGGCTACGCCGGACGTGGCGCGGCGCGCGGGAGAACTGGGGGGCTATGACGTGGAGGGGAGTGGGGTGGTGGCGGCCGCGGCGTAGGTGATCGCGCTTCCTTCTCCAGCCAGCGCCTCTCTCGTGCAGAACCTCTCGAAGTTGCTCCGCGCCGTCCAGATCGGGAGCTATTGCCCTTCAGCCGACCACAACCTCCCCAGCTCGCGACGCGGCGGCAAGTTCGGGAGGTTTTCACGCAGTTCGATCCGCGAGTACCCGCGCACCGGCGCCTCAGTGCAAGTTCGACAGCGCCGTTCCCACGTCCCGCGCCGCGTCGAACAGCGGGTCCGGGAAGATGCCGAAGACAATCGTCGCGGCCGCGAACAGGATCGCCACTGCGGCCACCTCGGGTTGGGCCCGGACGTCGCCTTCGGGTGACCAGCCCGCGACGGGCTTCACCCGGCGGCGCGGGGGGGCGGGGAGCTCGACCTCGTAGCGGCCCATCCACATGACCGCGACGACGCGCAGGTAGTAGGCCAGTGAGACGACCGAGCCGACCACGATCACGATGCCGAGCCAGGTGTAGTCGCCCGAGACCGAGGCGTCGATCAAGAAGAACTTGCCGATGAAGCCCGCGGTTGCCGGGAAGCCGGCCAGGGACAGCATCGCGATCGTCATCGGCCAGGCGAGCCAGGGCTGGGTCCGGCCGAGGAGCTCGAGCGAGGCGAGGTCGTCGCCGTGCTCCGAGACGCGCTCGCGCGCGATCACGACGGCGAAGGCCGCGACGTTCATTAGCAGGTAGACCGCCAGGTAGAAGGCGGTGGCGCGCAGCCCGAGCTCGCTGCCCACGACCACGCCCGCGAGTAGATAGCCGGCTTGGGCGACGCTGGACCACGCGAGCAGGCGCTTCATCGAGCGTTGGGCGATCGCCCCGACGTTGCCGATCACGATCGTCGCGGTGGCGAGCGCGGCGAGCGCCGGGGCCCAATCGAGCTGGGATAGGCCGAGTGCGAAATCGAAGAGGCGCAGGAAGACCGCGAACGCGGCGGCCTTGGTGGCCACGGCCATGAACGTGGTGATCGGGGTCGGGGCGCCCTGATAGACGTCGGGTGTCCACTGGTGGAAGGGGGCGACCGACGCCTTGAAGGCGAGGCCGGTGGCCGAGAGCGCGATTCCGGTCAGGAGCAGCGGATCGGCGAGCCCGACCGTGTCGCCTATCGCGCCCTGGATGCCGTCGAATCCGGTGGAGCCGGTGGCGCCGTAGATCAGCGCGAGCCCGTAGAGGAGCGTCGCCGAGCCAACCGACCCGATCACCAGGTACTTCAGACCCGCTTCGAGCGAAGTGCGGCGATGCAGCTCCGTCGCGCACAGCACGTACAGCGGGATCGAGAGCAGCTCGAGGCCGACGAACAGGGTGATCAGGTTCTCGGCGCCGGCGAGGACGACCATTCCGGTTATCGAGCCGAGCAGCAGCGAGTAGTACTCCCCGTGGCCGGCCTCGCGGGCCGCCAGCGAACGGAACGACAGCACGACCGTGACCAGCCCTGCGACGAAGAAGAGCATCGAGACGCCGAGGGTGAGCGTGTCCATGGCAATCGCCCGCTCGATGATCGGCTCGCGGTCGCCGGGCTCCCAGATCCAGATCGTCAGGCCGATCGCCGCGAGCAGCGAGACCGCGGTGAGGGCCGGCACCAGCACCCGGCGCACGAACGGCGAACGCACCAGGCCGACCATGAGCACGACCACCGACCCACCGAGCGTCGCCATGAGCGGCGACAGCCCGCGATAGTCGATCACGGGGGCCGGAACGTCTGCCAGGGGGAGGATCATCTGATCGCTGAGACCTCCCGGTGAGCTGGCGCCCTCGCCTGCTCAGCCGCCACCGCCCGCGCCGGCTGGATCTTTCGCACCGTGGTCGCCTCCGTGCGGTCCACCACGAAGTTTGGATACGCCCCGAGCGCCACGATCACCGCCACGAGCGGCGCGACCGCCGCCAGATCGATCCGCCCGATCTCACGAGGCTCGACGGCCGGCGCCACGCGGTTGTGCATCGTGCGCTGGAAGACGCGGATCATGTAGACGCCCGCCAGGACCACGCCGAGGCTCGCCACCAGCCCGTAGACGAGCTTGTCCTCGAACGTGCCGAACAGAACCAGCAGCTCGCCGACGAAGTTGGACGAGCCCGGCATCGCGAGCGTGGCGAAGGTGACGAGCAGGAACAGCGCCGCCAGCACCGGCGCGCGGACGGCCATCCCGCCGAGGCGCAGGAGCGACTCGCTCCCACCCGACCGCATGGTGATCACCCCGATGATGAGGAACAGCGGCACCACCACGAGGCCGTGGTTCAGCATCTGGAGGACCGCGCCCTGGGCGCCCTTGTCCTCGAGCGCGAAGATCCCCAGCACGATGAAGCCGAGCTGAGCGATCGAGGAGTAGGCCACGACCAGGCGCACGTTGTCCTGCGAGAACGCCAGCACCGAGCCGTAGAGGATCGAAAAGACCGCGACGATGATGAACAGCTCCTGCCAGTGCTGGGAGCCCTCCGGCATCACGGGCAGCACGATCCGTAGGAAGCCGTAGGCGCCGACCTTCGACAGTACGCCGGAGAGGAGCGCCAGCACGACGATCGGGGTGGAGCGGTAGGTCTCCGGCACCCAGCCGTGCAGCGGGAACAGCGGTGCCTTGACGAAGAACGCAAGCGCGAACAGGAGCACGATCCATTGCTGGGTGCCCTCGGAGACCGAGCGCTCCTGAAGCACGGCCAGCGAAAAGGAGATGTGGCCGCCGTCGGGCGTCGACAAAACGCCGAGCGCAACAGCGCCCGCCAGCATCAGGAGCGAGCCGGCCATCGTGTAGATCACGAACTTGGTGGTGGCCCGCACCCGGTCGCCGGTGCCCCAGCCGCCGATCAGGAAGTAGAACGGCACCAGCATCAGATCGAAGAAGACGACGAAGAGCGCAAGATCCTGTGCCATGAAGGCGCCCAGGACGGCGGTCTCGGCGAGCCCCATGTTGAAGAAGAAGAGGCGCGGGCGGTCCTGCTCCCGGAAGCAGGCGACGAGCGTGCACGGCACCCACGCGATTGCGGTGAGCACGACCATGAACAGGTTGAGCCCGTCGATTCCGAGCTGGTAGCGGATGCCGAGCTCGGAGATCCACTCGTCGTCCGTCACGTACTGGAGCCCGGCGCGGCTGCCATCGAAGTCGACGAGCAACACGATCGCGTAGGCGAGGACCGCCACCGTGCCGGCCAGCACGGCCCAGCGCGCATACCGCGCTGGGAGAAGCGCGCCGATCAGGCCCGTGGCCAGCGGCAGGAAGAGCACTATGGAGAGGTGGATCGTCACGAGCTGGCGATCAGGAAGTAGAGGGCGAGCGCGGCCAGGCCGAGCAGCAGCAGCAGCGCGTAGCCGCGGAGGAAGCCGGTCTGGATCGCGCGCGCGAACGACGTGCCCACGCGCACGACTCCCGTGGCGCCGCCGACGATGAAGCCCTGCACGAAGTCGGTCTCGACGACGCGGCGCCCGAAGGAGCCGGCGGTGGCGGCGGGTCGGACGAAGACCGCGTCGTAGAGCTCGTCGAAGTACCACTTGTGCTCGAGGAAGCGGTGGACCGCGGGGAAGCGGTCGCGCCACTCGAGCGAGATTCCGCGGCGCCGGACGTAGACGGTGAAGGCGACCGCGATGGCGGCGACCGAGATCAGGCCTCCTACGACCAGGCCGATCACCTCGGAGCCTTCCGTCGGGGCGGTGTCGCGGAACCGGGAGTCTTCGAAGGTCGGCTCGAGGAAGTTCTCGATCACGTCGCTGACACCTGGGATCTGGACGGCGCCGGCCACCAGTGCGAGCAGCGCGAGCGGCCCCATCGCGGCCTTCATCGGCCGGGAGCGCTCGGCGATGACGTGCTCCGGACCCGGGAACCCCACGTCGGTGTCCTCCGCCTCGCCGGTCATCGGGTTGGCCGGATCGTGGTGGGCGAGATGGCCCTCCTCCAGCTCACGGGCCTCCGGCACCGGATCGCCATAGAAGACCCTGAACACCATCCGGAACGCGTAGAAGCCGGTCAAGGCCGCGGCCACGTAGCCGACGATCGCGAGGACCCAGTAGCCCCCGCCGCGGTTGATCGTGAAGGCCAGGATCTCGTCCTTCGAGAAGAAGCCCGACGTGAGCGGGAAGGCGGCGAGCGCCAGGGCGCCGCAGGTGAAGGTGATGAACGTGAACGGCATGGCGCGCCGGAAGCCGCCCATGCGGTCGATGTTCTGGATGCCGGACATGGCGCCGATCACCGACCCGGCGCCCATGAACAGCAGCGCCTTGAAGAAGGCGTGCGTCATCAGGTGGAAGAGCCCGGCGCCGTAGGCGGCCACGGACACGCCGAGCACCATGTAGCCGATCTGGGAGATGGTCGAGTAGGCGATGATCCGCTTCAGGTCGGTCACCACGAGGGCCACCGTTGCCGCGAACAGCAGCGTGGCCGTGCCGATGATCGCGCTGATGTCGGCGGCGGTCGGCGCGAGCTCGAACAGCGGGTGCGTGCGCGCGATGAGGTAGACGCCGGCGGTCACCATGGTCGCCGCGTGGATGAGGGCGGAGACCGGCGTGGGGCCCTCCATCGCATCCGGCAGCCAGGTGTGGAGCGGCAGCTGGGCGGACTTCGCGAACGCGCCGACGAGGATCAGGAGGCACGCGAACACCAGGGTGACGTCGTTGCTGGCAAAGGCGTCCGGCGCGCGCTCGAAGACCTGCCGGAAGTTGACCGTGCCGGTCTCGTTCAGGAGCAGGAAGGTCGCGATCACGAGCCCGACGTCGCCGATCACGTTCATCACGAACGCCTTGATGCCCGCGTACGTGGCGGTGGCGCGCCGGTACCAGAACGAGATCAACAGGTAGGACGCCGCGCCCACGAAGGCCCAGCCGATGATCAGGATCACGAAGTTCGCCGCCAGGACCAGCAGCAGCATCGAGAAGACGAAGTAGTTGAGGTAGGCGAAGTACCGCGCGTAGCCGCGGTCGCCGCCCATGTAGGCGACCGAGTAGACGTGGATCAGGAACGAGACGCCGCTGACCACCAGGCACATGAAGACCGCCAGCGGGTCGACGAGGATTGCCATGTCCACGCGGAGGTCTGCCGTTGCGGCGTACGTCCAGGCCGAGTCGACGAGCGAGCGCTGGTCGGCCGGCAGGTCCTGGATCTGCACGAGCGCGCCGATGGCGGCGAGGAACGCCAGCCCGATCGCCGCGCTCGCGATCCAGCCCGGGAGGCGTCCCGGCAGCACGCGCCAGCCGAACGAGGTGACGAGCATTCCGGCGAGCGGGAAGGCGAGGACTAGCCAGCCGTAGTCGGTGGCGCTCAACCCCGCAGCTCCGTCATCTCATCGACGTCGATGCGCAGCCGGTTGCGGTACATGGCGACGATGATTCCGAGGCCGATCACGACCTCGCATGCGGCGACGACCATCACGATCAGCGCGAAGACCTGACCAGCCTGGCCGCCGTGCATGCGCGCGAACGCGATCAGCGCGAGATTGCCCGCGTTCAACATCAGCTCGAGGCAGAGCAGGATCACGAGGGGATCGCGACGGACGATTACGCCGGCCGCCCCGATGACGAAGATGAAGGCGGAGAGGACGAGGAACCAGACGACGTCCACTAGTGCCCTCCTCCGTGGCCGCAGTGCCCGGATGCCGAGCGAAAACCGACGCGGTCAAGGACGCAGGGTGGGTGCGTGCATGAAATGCACGTGCCCGACCGAGGACGCCGACCGCGGAAGGTTTGCAGCCGGCAGACGGGTGCTGGGGTCGCGGAGGAGGGCACTTAGACCCTGACCTCCAGCGTCTCCGCCGGCGCCGGCTCCCGCTGCGGGGCCGGCGGCTCCTCCTCGATGCCGCGTCGCCGCCGTGCCAGCACCACGGCGCCGACCGCGGCCACGAGCAGCAGGTACGAGGCAGCCTCGAAGGGAACGAGGAACCGGCGCAGGAGCAGCGAGCCGATCGCGCCGGGCGACCCGAAGCCGGGGCCGATGTCGGCGCCGCGGGTGTCGAGCGCTTCGAGGCCCGAGCCGATCAGCGCGAAGCACAGCTCGACCCCGATGGCGAGGGCGAAGAGCGGGCCGAAGGAGCTGATCAGGCTGTCGTCCGGCCGCAGCTCCTCGTCCTGGCCGCCGATGTAGGCGACGACGAAGATGTAGAGCACCATGACCGCACCGGCGTAGACGACGACCTGCGCGGCCGCCAGGAACGCCGCCTGCAGCAACAGGAACAGCACCGCGAGCGTGACCAGGTGCACGACGAGGGCGAGGACGCAGTAGAAGGGGTTGCGCAGCAGCACGACGCCGAGCGCCCCCGCGAGGGCGCCCGCCCCGGCGACGAAGAACAGCACCTGCTCGAACCACATGGCCTATTCGCCCTCGCGCCGGAGCGGGGTGTGCTCGGGCGGGTCCGCAATCAGCATCTCCTTGGTGAAGATCAGGTCGCTGCGGGTGTAGTCGGCCAGCTCGTAGTCGTTGCCCATGGTGATCGCGTCGAACGGGCAGGCGACCTCGCAGTAGCCGCAGAAGATGCAGCGGGCCATGTTGATCTCGTAGACCGCCGCGTAGCGCTCACCGGCCGAGACCTGGTTGTCGGGAGTGTTCTCCGCGGCCACCACACGGATGCACTCGGCCGGGCAGGCCGCGGCGCACAGGGAGCAGCCCACGCACTTCTCGAGCCCCGTGTCCTCGAAGCGGTGCAGCTTGTGCCGGCCGCGGAAGCGCGGGTAGACGGGCGTCTTCTGCTCCGGGTACTCGACGGTCACCGTGCCCTCCGCGACCCGGCCCAGCGTGGTGCGAAGGCCCCGAAGCGTCTCGCCGAAGACGCGGTAAACCGCGCCGGCCCCGCCGGGCTCAGGCCCGCGCGGGACGGGGGCGGCGGCATCGCGCCACTCGGAGGAGGAGATGCTCACGTCGCCACCAGCACGACCGCGGTCACGAGGACGTTGAGGGTTGCCAGGGGCAGGAGGATCTTCCAGCCGAACGACATCAGCTGGTCGTAGCGCAGACGGGGGAACGAGGCCCGGACCCAGATGAAGAGGACGATCCCGGCCATCAGCTTGATCAGCATCCACAGCGGGCCGAGCGCCTCCGGCCCGGGACCGTGCCACCCGCCCAGGAAGCAGGCTGCGGCGATGCCGGAGATCACCACCATCTCGATGTACTCGGCCATGAAGAACGAGCCGAAGCGCATCCCGCCGTACTCGGTGTTGAATCCCTGCACGAGCTCGGAGTCGGACTCCGGCAGGTCGAAGGGCGCGCGCGAGGTCTCGGCGAAGCCGGCGACCAGGAAGATCAGGAAGCCGACGAACTGCGGCACCACGTACCACATGTCGCCCTGCGCCTCGACGATGTCGACGACCGAGAGCGAGCCCGCGGTCATCACCACGCCGAGCAGCGACAGCCCGAGCGACACCTCGTACGAGATCAGCTGCGCCGCCGAGCGCATCGCCCCGAGGAACGAGTATTTGGAACCGCTCGCCCAGCCGCCGAGCACCAAACCGTAGAAGCCGAGCGAGCCGAAGGCAAAGAAGTAGAGGAGCCCGATCGGCACGTCGATCCCGTAGAGGCCGATGTTCCCGCCCCAGGCGTCCCTGGGCCCGAAGGGGATGATCGCGAGGGTCGCCACGGCGGTCACGATCGAGATCACCGGCGCGATGGCGAACATCCACGGCACCGCCGTGCGGGGGGTTGCGCGCTCCTTCGAGAGGAGCTTGAGCACGTCGGCAGCCGGCTGGAGAAGGCCATACGGGCCCACGCGGTTCGGGCCGAGGCGCGATTGGAAGCGCCCGAGCAGCTTGCGCTCCAGCCACAGGATGATCGGCACGAGCACGAGCACGAACACGAAGATCACGATCGCCTTCGCGATCAGGACGAGCGTGCTCTCGATCATCACGCCAGCACCCCCCGCGCGGCCACCTCCACCGCTCCCTCGAGCATCGTGGCGCCCGAGAGGAAGACGCTGCCGGTCGGAACTCCGGTTCGCACCGCGGCCAGCGCGGTCACACGGTGGCCGTCGACAGCCAGCGAGATCTCGTGGCCGCTCTCGACGCCGAGCCGGCGCGCGTCCTCCACGGACAGCTCGGCGCGCGGCGGCGCTGCCAGGAATCGCAGCGAGGGCGAGTGCTCGACCTCGCTCCCGCTCCAGAGAGTGGGCGCGGCGGCGAGGCGGAGGCCGCGGGGGGCGGCGGGCGGCGCCTCGAGCGGCTCGTCGGAGAGCGGCTCGTCCGGGAGTGCCGACGCCGCGTCGCGCTCCTGCCAGCGCACGCCGAGGCCGCCGATCTCCTCGAGCGTGAGGCCGCCGTAGAACGGCACGGCCTCGGCCACGAGCGCCGTCACCATGGGCGCGGTGACAGCGCCGGTGCCGGCCCCCACGCGCTCGCACAGGTCCGCCAGCACCTGCCAGCCGGGCCGGACCTCGTTCGCGTGCCCGAGCGCCTGGCGCACCCGCTGGATGCGCCCGTCCGGGTGGGTGATCGTGCCCTCCTTCTCCGCGTATGTCTCGGCGGGAAAGACCACGGCCGCGTGCTGGTCGAGCGCCTCGCTCGGGAAGCCCGCAAAGGCGATCACCGCGGGGGCGCGCGCCATGGCGTCCTCCGGAGCCTCCGTCTCCACCAGCAGACGGGCGCCACCCGCGCCGGTGAGGTCTCCTGCGGCGGGGGCGTCGCTCAACCCGGGGCTGAGGTCGGGCGAGCAGCCGACCTCGCGCAGCCCGCGTCCGTTCGTGCCGGGGGGGATTCCGATGAGGCCCGATTCGGGCCGCTCGGCGAGTCCGAGCGCGCCCGCCAGCGCCAGCAGGGCCTGGATCGCCTGCCGTCCGCGCACACCGGAGCCAACCCGCTCTCCCCAGACGATGACGACGTCGTCCGCGTCGCGCAGGACGTCGGCGGCGGTTCGCACCGCATCGGCCGCGGCGTCTTCCGAGGCGCCGTTCGTGGAGGCGCGTGGCTGCCCCGGGATGAACCCGCGCGTGGCGCCCGCCCTCCGTGCGAGGTCGTCGAGTGCCGGCTCAGCCGTCCGCGGGGACCCAAGGGCGGCCGCCAGCGCCCCGAGCGCGGCCTCCGTGGAGCCGGGCGCGAAGCGGAGCGCCGCCATCGCGTTCGGGTCGAGGGTCGATGGACGGCTCGAGGCCACAACGAGCTTCGCGTGATTGCGGCGGACGGCCTTTCGGATGCGAAGGTCCAGGATCGGCGCCTGCTCGACCGGCTCCACATCGACCAGCAGGATCGCCCCGGCGTGGTCGAGATCCGAGACCTTCGCCGCGAGGTCGGGGCGGGCGAGTGCGCGCGCCTCCGCCCCGCCGGGGCCCACACCGGAGCCCACGTGCGGCGATCCGAGCCCCTGGCGGAGCATGTGCTGCACGAGGAAGCCCTCCTCGTTCGTCGCGCGGCCGCCGACCAGCGCCGCGGTGCGCTCGCCCGATCGCCGGAGCGCCGACGTCGCGTCTGAGAGCGCCCGCTCCCACGACACCTCGCGCAGCGAACCACCGTCGCGCACCATCGGGGCCGTGATGCGCTCGGCCGAGCCGAACGCCTGGTAGGCGAAGCGGCCTTTGTCGCAGAGCCAGCCGTCGTCCACCTCCTCGTTGTCGCGCGCGAGAACACGCACGACCTTGGCGTCGTCGCGGATGGTGAGCGTCACGTTGCATTGCGACGGGCAGAGCGTGCAGACCGTTCCGGAGTCCTCGATGTCCCACGGCCGCGCGCGGAAGCGGTAGGCGGTGGAGGTGAGCGCGCCGACCGGGCACAGCTCGATGATGTTGCCGCTGAACGGCGCCACGTACGGCCGGCCGTCGTGGGTGCCGACGAAGGTGTGGTCGCCGCGGTCGAGGAAGACCAGCTGGTAGTCCTCGGCGATCTCCTGCGAAAAGCGCACGCAGCGATAGCAGAGGATGCAGCGCTCGCGGTCGATCGCCACCAGCGGCGAGAGCTCGAGCGGCTTCTTGAAGTGGCGCTTCGGCTCGATGAAGCGCGAGCGGCCCGCTCCCCAGCCGAAGGAGATGTCCTGCAGCGGGCACTCGCCGCCCTTGTCGCAGACCGGGCAGTCGAGCGGGTGGTTCACGAGCAGGAACTCGACGATCGCGTTCTGGGCGTGCTTCACGCGGTCGGACGTCGTGACGACCACCATCCCGTCGCGAACCGGCGTCGAGCACGAGGTCTGAAGCTTCGGGATCCCCTCGATCTCGACCAGGCACATGCGGCACGCGCCGACGGGCTGCCCGAGTTTGGGCTCGTAGCAGAAGTAGGGGATCTCGACGTCGCCGTACTTGGCGGCGTCCACCAGCATGGTCCCCTCGGGGGCGCGCACCTCCCGCCCGTCGATCTCGAACGTGATCCAGTGCTGCTCGGGGCGTGACACTAGTGGTGCCTCCGGTGAGTCCGTGCCTGGTTCGGCGAGCTCCGGGGGTCGCCAGGCAAGGACGCAGGGAGGGTGCAATGCCTGAAATGGCATTGCCCCGACCGAGGACGCCGCATGGCGGCCATTCGGGGCCGCCGAAGCGGGTGCGGATTTGCCGGAGGTGCCACTACTAAAGAGCTCCTGCTCCCTCGACGGCGCCCAGCTCGCCGGCGCTGAAGGTCGCCATCTCGTCGAGGTGGCGCTGCCTGCGCGCGGCCTCCATGTGTTCCTCGAACTCGGCGCGGAAGTGCTGCAGCATGGACGCCACCGGCATGGCCATCGAGTCGCCGAGCACGCAGAGGCAGTTCCCGATGATGTTGCCCTGGACCTGCTCGAGGATGTCCAGGTCCATCGGCGTGCCCTCGCCCTCGTCGATCCGCTCGAGCGTCTTCACCGTCCAATTCGTGCCCTCGCGGCAGGGCACGCACTTGCCGCACGACTCGTGCCGGTAGAACTCGGCCAGCCGCAGCGCGAGCGGCACTAGCGGCTGGGAGTCGTCCACGACGATCACGGAGGCCGTGCCCAGCATCGAGCCGGCCTCGGCCATGGCCTCATAGGTGAAGGGCACGTCCAGGTGCTCCTTCGTGAGCACGGGCGCCGACGAGCCGCCGGGAAAGAAGCACTTGATCTCGCGGCCCTCGGGCGGCCCGCCGCCGAGCCCGTAGATGACCTCGCGCGCCGTCATGCCGAGCTCGATCTCGTAGTTGCCCGGCCGCTGGACGTTGCCGGAGATCGAGACCAGCTTCGTCCCCGTCGAGTTGCCCTCGCCGAGCTGGCGGTACCAGTCGGCGCCCTTCTCGATGATGATCGGCGTGTTGCACAGGGTCTCCACGTTGTTGATCAGGGTTGGTCCCTGGTACAGGCCCTGGTTGGCCGGGAAGGGGGGCTTCAGCCGCGGGTTGCCGCGCTTGCCTTCGAGCGCGTCGAGCAGCCCGGTCTCCTCGCCGCAGATGTACGCGCCCTGGCCGCGGTGCACGACCAGGTCGAACGAGTGGCCCGAGCCGAGGATGCGTTCGCCGAGGTAGCCGCGCTCGGACGCCTCGACGAGCGCCCGGTCGAGGATGTCGGCCTGAAACGAGTACTCGCCGCGGATGAAGATGAAGCCCTTGTTCGCGCCGGCGGCGATCGATCCGATGACGCAGCCCTCGATCAGCTGGTGGGGGTTCTTCTGCATCAGAAGGCGGTCCTTGAAGGCGCCGGGCTCGGACTCGTCGGCGTTGCAGCAGAGGTACTTGTCCATCGACCCCTTGGGGATGAAGCTGGCCTTCTTTCCCATCGAGAAGCCGGCGCCGCCGCGTCCGCGCAGGCCCGACTCCTCGAGCTGGTGCAGCACCTCGGCGGGATCCATATCGAACAGCGCCTTGCGGAGCGACCGGTAGCCGCCGAGGCGCTCGTACACGGCGATCGTGTGGAGGTCGGGCTCGTCGATGTGTTCGAGCAGGATGCGCGTCTCGCTCACGGGCGTCCCCCATCCACCGGCGACGGCACGTCGAGGACCTCGGCGTCCTTCCACGTCCCACCGGCGGGGTGCACGTCCGGTTCCTCGGGCGGGCCGGGCGGCTGCCGCGGGCTCGGAGGCACGCGGTAGCTCGGGTCCGGCAGGCCCCGGCCCGGAAGCACCTCGCGGCCCTCCTTCACGGCGCTCACGAGATCGGGCGCGTCGGACTCGTCGAGCGGCCCGACGAAGCGTCCGTCGACGGAAGCCATCGGCGCCATGTCGCAGGCGCCGAGGCACTCGAACTCGCGTATCTCGACGTCCTCCAGGCCCTGCTCCGTCGCCTCCGCGGCGATCGCGTCGTAGACCGCCTTCGCGTTGCGGGGGTGACAGGCGACCCCCGTGCAGACGTACACGTAACGGCTCCCGGCGGGCTGCGTGCGGAGCATGTCGTAGAAGGTGGCCACGCTCGAGAGGTAGGCCGGAGTGACCTGCATTACCGCCGCGATCTGCTGGAGCGCCTCAGGCGAGCACCAGCCGTGGTGGCGCTGGCCGGCGGCGAGCGCCGGCAGCGTGGCCGAGTGGCGGTCGGGGTACTTGGCCATGTAGCCCTCGATCTCGGCGCGCAGCTCGGCAGGTACGTCCACCAAGGCGGGGTCCGGGATCGTGGCGGGATCCTCGTCGAGGCGCACGGCCTCGTCCCAGCCCGGCGGGAGCGGCGCCGCCCGCAGGGCGCCTTCGTCACCCACCTCGGGCATCCGGTCGAAGCTCACCGGTCCACGCCTCCCAGGATCGGGTCGAGCATGGCGACGCAGGCGATGAAGTCGGCGATCAGCCCACCCTTCGCCATGTCGGGCAGCGACTGCAGGTTCACGAAGCTCGGGTCGCGCATGTGCACGCGCGCGGGCTTGGCGGAGCCGTCCGCGAGGACGAAGCAGCCCAGCTCGCCGCGCGGGGACTCAACCGCGGCGTAGGTCTCGCCCGGCGGCACCCGGAAGCCCTCGGTCACAAGCTTGAAATGGTGGATCAGAGCCTCCATCGAGGTCGCGAGCTCGTGCCGCGGCGGCAGCGCCACCTTGCGGTTCGGCGTGATGTGGGGGCCCTCGGGCAGCCCCTCGAGGGCCTGCTCGATGATGCGGAGTGACTCGCGCATCTCCTCGATGCGCACCCGGAAGCGGTCGTAGTTGTCGCCCACCGTGCCCACCGGGACCTTGAAGTCGAACTGGTCGTAGGCCGAGTAAGGCGTCCCCTTGCGGAGGTCCCAAGGGTGTCCGGCGGCGCGCAGCAGTGGACCGGTCACACCGAGCTCCAGCAGGCGCTCGACCGGCACGACCCCCGTGCCCTTCGTGCGATTGAGCCAGATCTCGTTGCGGTCGAGCAGCGAGAGGTATTGATCGAGGCGCCGGGGCATCACCTTGACGAACTCGCGCGTCTTCGCCTCGAAGCCGGGCGGGATGTCCTCCATGACGCCGCCGACCTGGAAGTAGCGCGTGTGGATGCGCTGGCCGCTCGACATCTCGAACAGGTCGAGCACGAGGTCGCGGTCGCGGCAGCCCCACCAGAGCATCGTGACCGCTCCGATGTCGAGGGCGGCGGTGGCGATCCAGAACAGGTGGGACGCGATCCGATTCAGCTCCAGGTGCAGCACGCGCAGGTACTGGGCGCGCGGCGGAACCTCCTCCTCGAGCAGCCGCTCCACGGCCATGCAGAACGCCATCGCGTTGTAGTAGTAGGCGAGGTAGTCCATCCGCTCGACGAACGTGATGGCCTTCCAGTACTGCTGGTCCTCGCAGCTCTTCTCGATGCCGGTGTGCACGTAGCCGATGATCGGCTTGACGTCGCGCACGATCTCGCCCTCGAGCGTGGTCAGGAGGCGCAGCACCCCGTGCGTCGCCGGGTGGTGAGGGCCGATGTTGATCGTGAAGAGCTCATCCTGGACGTCACCCTCCGTGACGGCCGCCGTGCCCGAAACCGGCTCCTCGCCGAGCCTCTCCATCGTGACCGAGCGCTCACGCTCCCGATAGGGCACTCGCGTGGGATCAGTCATACCAGCGCGGGTACTCGTCTTCGTTGAAGGTGAAGAGGACGGGCTCGCCGCCCATCGGGAAGTCGCGCCGCTGGGGGAAGCCCTCGTAGTCCTCGGGCATCAGGATGCGGCGGTGGTCCGGGTGGCCGTCGAAGAGCACGCCGAACATGTCGTAGACCTCCCGCTCCTGGAAGTCGGCCGTCGGATAGAGGTCGACCACGCTCCGGAGAATCGGGTCCTCCACGCCGATTCGCGTCTTCACGTTCAGGCGGTCGGTGCGTTCCATCGAGAGCAACTGGTAGTGGACGCCGAGGCGCGGCTCCTCCGGCAGGTAGTCGCAGCCGTGGAGGCTCATGAGGAGCGGCCAGGGCTCCTCGTCGGCGTCGCGCAGATAGGCGAGCACGTCGTGCACCGCCGAGGGGGCAACCTCGAGCGTCGCTTCCCCGCGGTAGAAGGCCGTGCCGGTGACGGCCTCAGGGGAGACGCCCTCGCGCACGCGCTGCGCGATCAGCTCGAGGCCCGTGGCGTCAGGCACTTTCCTCGGTCCCCTGTGCCTTGTAGCGCTCGCGCCACCCCATGTCGGGGTGACCCATGATCTTGTCCTGGAGCTTCATGATCGAGTAGATCAGGGCCTCCGGTCGCGGGGGGCACCCCGGCACGTACACGTCGACCGGGAGGAACTTGTCGCAGCCGGCGACGATCGCGTAGTTGTTGAACATGCCGGCGGTCGAGGCGCAAGCGCCCATCGAGATCACCCACTTCGGCTCGAGCATCTGGTCGTAGAGCCGGCGGATGATGGGCGCCATCTTGGTGGCCACGCGGCCGGAGATGATCAATAGGTCGGCCTGGCGGGGCGAGAACCGGATCACCTCGGCCCCGAAGCGCGAGAGGTCGTTCCGAGGGGAGCCGATCACCGTGATCATCTCGATCGCGCAGCAGGCGAGCCCGAAGCCCAGCGGGAACAGGGCGTTCTTGCGCGCCCAGTTCTGAGCCTCCTCGAACCTCGTGAAGATGAGCCGCTTCTCGACCTCCTGCTCGAGGTCCTTTCCCTCCAGCTCACCTCGGAGGAGCTGCTGCGCCTTGAGTTGCCGGACCCGCAGGTCCGACACCTTGGTGCGCGTCACGTCCAATCGAGCGCCCCCCTTCTCCAGACGAAGATGAACGCCACCAGCAGGAGCACGACGAAGACGACCGTCTCGGCGAGGGCGAACCATCCGAAGGCATCGAGCTGGAGGGCCACGGGATAGAGGAACACCACTTCGATGTCGAACAGGATGAAGAGCATCGCGATCAGGTAGAAGCTGATCCCGAAGCGGAACGACCTCGTCACCTCGGAGGGTAGTCCGCTCTCGTAGGGCTCGGCTTTGACCTTGCTCGGCCGCTTCGGGCCGAGCGCGTGGTTGGCGAGCGTGAAGGCGCCACCGATGCCGATGCCCAGCACCAGGAAGACGAGGGCTGGCAGGTAGCTCTTGAGCACTCCAGGCGGGAGGTATAACGCAACTTTGTGCGGCGAGGCCACATAGTGCGAAAGGACACCCGCTGAGCGGGTTTCACATGGTCGCCGGCATCGCGGTGCTGGTGGCCAACGCGGTCGCCGCGGGCTGGGGAGCGGTGGGTTGGCTGCGCAAGGACGCGGGCATGTCAATCGTCTTCTGGCCCCTCCTTCGAGTGGGCCAGGCGACCGTTGTCGTGGAGGCGATCGTCGGGTTCCTCCTGCTCGCCCGCGGCGCCTCGGCGCCGGACGGCCTGCACATCGCCTACGGCGTCTCGCCGCTCATCATCAGCCTCGTGAGCGAAGGGATGCGCGTGACGATCGCGCAGCGCGAGCTCGAGGGCGTCGAGGACCTGGAGCGGCTGGAGCGGACTGAGCAGGTGGCGCTTGCGAAACGCGTAGCGCTCGGCGAAATGGGCGTGATGACGGTGGGCGCGCTGCTGATCGTGACGCTGGCGCTGCGCGCGTACCAGACGGGTGGCTAACGGTCCGACACGTAGCCGCCCCCCGCGCCGGGCAGCAGCACGCTGTCGTGCAGTTCGGAGAGCCAGTCCATTCGCTCGAGCGCCGCTCGCCCGTCGAGCTCGCCGATCACGAAGGGGCACAGCGTCACGACCTTGCGGCCGTTGAAGGCCCGATCCCAGGCGTCCTCGAAAGGCCGGAACGCGGTGTGGGCGCTCTCGTCGGGTCCGACCGCGAAGCGGGCGTACCAGGCGGCCGAGAAGCCGTGCTCGAGCGCGCGGTCGAGGGCCTCTTCAAGGCGCTGCGTGGAGTGCTCCGCGGGCCCCTGCGGGTCGATCTCCATCATCTCGAGCCGGCCCTCCTCCTCCAGCTCCTGCACACTGAGGCCCGCGCTGAAGAGGCGTTCGCGATCGAGGTCCGTCTCTCCGGGAAGAGAGCGATGGGCGAGCCAGCCGTTGCGTTTCGCGCCGAGAGCGTAGAAGGAGGCCAGGACCGCGGGAAGCTCGTCGTGGCTCTTCAGCAGCACCGCCAGGTGCGGGCAGGAACCGGCGCCGACCTCGGGATCGACAAGACCCTCGATCACGGCGGGCACACTAGATGATCGAGCTCGAATCGGGGACAGGTAGCTCGAGCACGACTCGGGTTCCGTGCGGCGCGGCGGGCTCGACGGTCACGCGACCTCCCGCGGCCAGGGCGCGCTGGTGCATCAGCTGGAGTCCGAAGTGCCCGTCTCCCCGCCGCGGCGACGTTCCCGGCGCGATTCCGTTTCCGTCGTCCTCGACAACGAGCCTCAGCCGCTCCTCCCCGCAGGCCAGCTCGACCGAGACCTCCGACGCGGCGGCGTGCTTCTCCACGTTCGCGAGCGCCTCGGCGAGGATGCGCGCCACCACCGCCCTCGCCTCCGCGCCCACCTCGGGCGGCTCCTCGCCGGGCTCGAGCTGGACGGGAACCCGTCGGGCGGCGAAGCGGCGGCAGATCTCCTCGACGGTCCTCCGCAGCCCTCCGAGCGGTGCGGGTGCCATGAGCCCCATCAGCCGCGCGCGAGCCGTTCCGTGCGCCGACTCCACGGCCTCGCGCAGCCGCGCGCGGCTCGCCGCCGCCTCCTCCCGCGGCGGGTTTTCGTCGAGCAGCCGCAGTTCGCGGGCGGCCAGCGCGAGGTCCTGGGCGAGCTCGTCGTGCACCTCGGCGGCGAGCTCGAGGCGCTCCCGCTCGAGCGCAGCGATCTGCAGCCGCTGCCGCAGGCGAGCCGTCGCGATGCCCGCTCCGAGCAGGTCGCCCAGGAGCGTGAGAACGGTCGCGCCGAGGGGATCGAGCGGCGGCGGGCCGGGACCGGCGGCGATGACCACGCCGAGCATCCGGTCGCCCGACGCGAGCGGCAGCGCGAGCCAAGACTCCGGGACGGGGTCGAAGGGACTGTCCACGAGCGCGCTGCCCTCGGCGAAGAACACGAGCGGGGCCGGGCTCTGCACAGCGAGCCGCCACGCCTCGGGCTCCAGCGTCAGCTCGTGCCTGACGCGGCGCTCGGAGTCGGGGGATGCGGCGTGCACGAAGCGCCGCAGCACCGGACCCTCGCGGCGGTCGGGCAGGTAGAGCGCCGCCACCTCCAGGCCGAGCCCGCGATGCATCTCGTCGAGCGCGCGGCCGGCGAGCTCCTCGAAGGTGCCCGGTCCCACCAGGGCCCGGGCGACCCGGCTGAGCGCCCCGAGTGCCTCGCGGACGTCGCGCGGCAGCCGGGTGGCCAGTCCGAGGGCGGCGCCGACGTCGTGGCTCTCAGCGGTCACGGGCGCCGCCTACGATAGACCCGCCATGACGGACGAGCCGGTTCGGGTGCTGGTCGCGGACGACCACCGCCTCATGCGCGAGGGGACGGCCGCACTGTTCGACGCCGACGACCGTCTCGAGGTCGTTGGGCTTGCGAGCGACGGCCGCGAGGCGCTCGAGCTGGCCGAGCGACGCGGTCCGGACGTCGTTCTGCTCGACCTCAACATGCCCGGCGTAGGCGGTCTCGAAGCGTGCGCGGCCCTCCGCGAGCGCGATAACCCGCCCGAGGTGCTGATGCTCACGGTCTCGGACGAGGAGCCCGATCTCTACTCGGCGCTCCGGGTGGGCGCCTCGGGCTACCTGCTCAAGGACATGGCGCCGTCGGAGCTGATCGAGGCCGTGCTCGCCGTCGCCCGCGGGGAGCCGCGCATCGCGCCGGAGATGGCGAGCCGGATGCTCGCGGAGCTGGGCCGGGGATCCGAGGTCGCGCCGCGGGACCCGCTCGAGCCCCTGAGCGACCGTGAGCGCGAGGTGCTCGCGCTGATGAGCGACGGCCTGCGCAACCGCGAGATCGCCGAGCGTCTCGTGATCAGCGAGGCCACCGTGAAGACGCACGTGCGCCACGTGCTCGAGAAGCTGCGCCTGCGAAACCGCGCCGAGGCTGCCGCATTCGCCGCACGTCATCTCGCCTGAGCCGGCGTCGCCGCCGCGGCGCGTAGGCCCTCGAGCATCCTTCGTTTCGCCTCGCGGGTCGAGATCTCGAGCGTGGCGGCGATCTCGTCCGCGGTCGCGCCGCCCGGCCTGGCGAGAGCGACGGCCTCTCGCTGCTCGACGCTCATCCGCCGGTACTGGGGAGCGGGGGCCGTGCGCGCTGCGAGCCGCAGCGTGCGCCTGACGAGGTCGGGCCCCTGGCCGGGACCGCCCTCGAAGGCGACCGCGGTCACGTGCTGCGCTACGGCTGGGTTGGCGGAGACGGATATCGCGGCCCCGTAGGCGCTCGCGATGAGCGATTCGGCCCGATGCCCGTCGCTTGACTCCATGCCGCCACGCTAAGGCTGCGCCTGTCGGGTGCCATCGCCACGACGGCCTAACCGCGCATCATCCGAACGGACGATTCGCGCTCGCCCGCCGGCCCGGGGCGGCGAGCGCGCCGTCAGTGCTCGTGCGAGTGGTCCCCCTCCAGGCCCGCCTGGTGGGTGTGCCGGTGGGAGTGCGTCGAGTCGCCGTGGCTGTGCTCGTGCTCGTGCTCGGTGTGCTCGTGCTCGTGCGACGTGTGGGGATGGGAATGGGTGATCTCGCCGTGTCTGTGCTCGTGGGTATGCGACCGGTCGTGCTCGTGCTCGCCCATCGTCCACCTCCTGTCGGCCAACCCGAACCTTAGCTTCGAGGAGATCGCTGGAGCTAGGCGATCCCGGCGTACCAGAGTCCGAACATGACGCCGAAGAGGCCCAGGCCCGGGATCAGCACGGTGCGGTAGACGGGCTCGATGATCGGTCGGGTCAGCACCCAGGCGAACGCCGCCGTGCAGGCCGCCATCGACACGACCGACATCGGGGCAAATACCCCCAGCGCCAGGCCGGCCTCGAGCCGAGTCGGCAACGCCGCGATCAGCAGGAGCACGACGGCGCCGGTGCCCGCCAGGCCGTGGAGCAGGCCGATCGACACGGCCTGGCCGCGGGTGCGCACTTTCACGTGGCGATGCCCGCTCCCCTCGCCCTGGCGGAGGTGGCGCCTGCGGCCATGCCCTGCCCCGTGCGAGTGCGCGGTGGCGCGGTAGTCGCCGCGTGCCCACTTGACGATCACGCGCGCCGCGAGCAGGAGGATCACGAGGCCGATCGCCTTCTCCGCCCCCGACTCGAGCCACGCCGGCAGTTCGGTCTTGAAGGCGATCAAGGGAACTCCGATCGCGACCAGCGCGGCCGCGTGGCCGATCCCCCACCACGCTCCGAGCCGCGCGGCTTTCCGCGTGTCGCCCTCCTCGGCGGCCACCAGGGAGGTGACCGCGACCAGGTGGTCCGGATCGGACGCGTGGCGCAGGCCGAGCAGGAATGCGACGCCCAGGGCGACGAGCAGCGGTGCGCCGTCGAAGAGATTCGTCAGCAGCGAGTCGAGCTCCTCGACCGGCTTGAACAGGAATTCGAAGTTCATGGCGCGCTGGGCTCCTCGGCGTTGGTGGTGGCGGGCTCCTCTTCAGCGCAGTGGGCGCAGAGCCCGATGATCGGGAAGTGGGAGAAGCTCGCCTCGTAGCCGAACCTGTGCCTGATGAGCGAGCGTATGTGGTCCATCTGCTTCGGTTCGACCGCCCGCACCGCACTGCACGACTCGCACACGAGGTATTCGCAGTCGGCCGCGCCGCTGAGCCCATACAGGCCGGGGCCGTGACCGACGTGGAAGTGCCGCACGAGACCGACGGCCTCGAGCGTCTCCAGATTGCGGTACGCGGAGGCGAGGTCTGAGCGGGGCAGGCGGCCCGCGAGCCCGTCGGCGATCTGGTCGGCGGGGACGGGTCGGTCGGCCGTGAAGAGCGCCGCCAGAACCAGGCGCCGGGCCGCCGACACCCGCAGGCCGCGCGATCTCAGGGCATTGACGGCGGTGTCCATGTCGGGCGCTGCGAGCGGGGGGCTGGCGTGCGGAACTGTCACGGGCGGGCCGTCCTTTCACCGGGTTGAACGCCGATCGCAACTGCAGCCGAGTCCGGGCTGCGCGGCGATCTCGCAAGTCTCTTTCGCAGACGGCGTGCAGCTGGATCAGTGGACCGCACTCAAACCACTCCCGGCACGGCGCGGGCCGTGAGTAGGCACCCCACCGCGACGATCGCGAGGGCCGAGGCGGCGGGAAGGGCCGTGGCCAGGCGCCCGGTCAGCCGACCGCGCGGCAGGACGCGGCGCGCGTAGACGACCAGCAGCCCGAGGCCGGTGAGCGTTCCCGCGAGCCCGACGCTGAAGGCCACGATCAGAAGCAGGCCGAGCGCGACCTCGTGCTGGGCGATCGCGGCGAGCAGGACCACCAGCGCCGAGGGGCATGGGATGAGGCCCGCGGCGGCACCCATCGCGATCAGGCTGCGGCGGGTGACGGCGCTCTCGCCGTGGGGATGGCTGTGGGGGTGTTCGTGCGAGTGCCCGTGCGCGTGGTGGTGGTGGTCGCCGTGGTCCGCCTGCCCGTGGCTGTGCGCTCGGGCCCAGCGAAACCGGGCCCGCAGCACGCCCGCGCCGATTGTGACCACCATCAGACCCGAGATCAGGGTCAGCCACGGATAGAGGTCCTCGGGCAGGATGTACTGCGACAGGGCGAGCGTGACCAGCCCCAGCGCGAATACGCCGATCGTGTGGGTGATCGTCACGGCGACTCCGAGCCAGACGGCGTGGCGTGCCGTGCCTCGCGTCCCGATCAGGTAGGCCGCGACCATCGCCTTGCCGTGACCGGGCGACAGCGCGTGGAGCGCTCCCCATCCGAAGGCCACCAGCAGCAGCAGCGCCAGAACTCCCTGCCCCGCCGCGGCATCCTCGAACACTCGCGCGAAGCCCTCGCCGCTGCTGTCGCGCGTGGCGACGAACGTCCCGCCCTCCGCCCGCGGCGCCACCAGCGTGCCGTCGCCGGGCCCGACTGCGAAGCTCGCTGACCGCCGGTCCAGCGGGCTGTCGAGAAGGTCTTCGGGATAGCGCCGCAGACCGTTCGTGGGATCGCCCGAGGGAGCGGTCGAGCGCACCGCCGTGCCCTCGCCCGGCTCGGCGATGATCGCCTTCCAGCCGACGCGATCGGGGAAGCTCTCGTCACGCAGCTCCACCCGCTCCGATCCCGAGATGCCGGCCCGCAGCGGCTGCTCGAAGCGCGTGGTCTCGAGGCCGGCCTGGCCCTCGGGGAAGGAGAGCTTCGGTTCGAGCGGCCGTAGCGGTACTCGCCGCCCGTCGACCACGAGAGTGAGCCTCTCGCGGAGCTCGTCCTGCTTGCTCCGGATGACCTCCGCGCGCGAGTCGCCGCGCTGCTGGGTCGTCGGGATCTCGGCCTCGTCCA
>DATDLN010000020.1:0-10189 GCA_036519295.1 Thermoleophilaceae bacterium | reverse complement strand
CCAAGTGCCGACGAAAGGGTCCAGCGCCCTGAGAGCCGGATCCGGGGTGGGCGGGCCCTGCGCGTTTCCCGAGGCTTCCATTCGCGCCTCCGTATTTGATCGATCCGTTAATTAACCGTATCGTTAGCAGACCGATGTCGGGGGACCCGCTCAGCCTCAAGTTCGCGGCATTGGCCGACCCCACACGTCGCGGGATCCTCGCTCGGCTCGCGCAGGGCGAGGCCACGGTCAAGGAGCTCGCCTCGCCTTTCGCGATCAGCCTGCCCGCAATCTCCCGACACCTGAAGGTGCTGGAGAGGGCGGGCCTGATCACCCGCCGGCGCGCCGCGCAATCACGGCCGACGAGCCTGCGGATCGAGGGGTTGAAGGAGGCGAATGAATGGATGGACACCTGCCGGGCAGTCTGGGAGGGACGCGTGCACCGGCTCAATGCGCACCTCAACGAGATGCTGAAGGGAGATGCAGGTGACTGATTCGACTCCGGTGGTGCGCGAGGTGCGCATCACCCACGTGTTCGACGCGCCACGCGAGGCGGTCTTCGCGGCGTGGACCGATCCCGAGCAGGTCGCCAGGTGGTGGGCGCCCGATGGATTCGAGGTGCCGACGGAGTCGGTCGAGATCGAGCCGAGGGTCGGTGGACGATTCCACCTCACCATGATGGCGTCCGCCGGCAAGGGGCGGTTCCCGTACCGCTCCAGGATCATCGAGTTCTCCGAGCCGCAGCTGATCGTTCTCAAGGCCGAAGCGATCCCCGAGGCCGGTATCGAGGACACCGTTACGCGCGTCGTGTTCGAGGCGGACGGTGGGAAGACCCGGATGACCGTGACCTCCGGCCCCTATCCGGAGGAGATGCGCGGAAACGCCGAGACCGGCTGGTTCGACTTGATCGCCAACCTCGAGAGGGTCCTCGCTAAGCCCTGACCCAGTCCACGGCCAGCTCAGGCACGTGATCTGAGTGTGCGGACGCACCGTCCTTGTCGGGGAAGTCGAACACGGCCACCATCATCTGCATGGGGTAGGCCGGGGCCTGCTGGACGGTTTTCACCTGCTCATCGTCGATGAGGAAGTCCACCCGTTCGGGCCGCCAGTCCGCGGCGTAGACGTGGAACTCGGCGACGTCGATCGCCACGCGCGGCGCCGCGAACTCATCGGTGATAGCCGGATCGCGGAACGGGTGCACGCCCATGCCCACGGCCGCGGTGGGCCCGCCGCCCTCGGCCTGCAGGGCGTCGCCGAAGACCTCGAAGATGCAGATCTCGGCTGACTGTGTCGGCTCCTGCTCCAGCCCGACCATCCACACCGCCGCCATCGACCGCGGGCTGAGATCCATACGCGCTCGTACCTCCAGCACTCCGTATTCGGGCGTCCAGCCCCAATGGGCCGGCTGGTACTCGCGCACCACGGCGCCATCGCGGAACGGCTGCTGGCCGGTGGTGCTGCCGACCTCCCCCGAGAACACTCCGGACTGAATGCCCGAAACCCTCAAGGGCGGGTCGTGATCGTCGGCGCACCAGAGCCCCTGTTCCGGCGGGATGGTTAGCCGCAGCTCGGACCCGACCGTGACGTACGTCGCGGCGCTCTCCGCTCGTGAGCTCCACATCGGCAGGTAATGGGGGACCCACACCTCCGTGTCGAGATCGGCGCCATCGAAGTCGTCCAAAAATCCCCGAGTCCGCGGATGCATTGGTCTGGAGGGCGGGCACGGCCTCTCGCCCTGGGCTAAACCCCTTCCTTCACCTCGAGATCTCCGGCCTTCGCGTCCCGCACGAGGGCGTCGTAGTCGCGCTGAGTCTGGTCCGCATACGCCTCCGCGAAGTCGGCTACCGCCTCGTCGAAGACCGAGCCGCTGCCGAGATACGAGGCGATCGCAACCCGATCTCCGGAGCGGGCATGGGCCCGGGCCAGGGTCCAGCCGCACAGCTGTCCGTAGCGCGCGAGTCCGGCCGGATCCATCAGATCCACTTCGGCGGATTGTTTCCCGTCCCACAGCTGGCGGACGTAGAAGTCGCGCTTCCGGCCGTCCCCTCTGCCGTCGCTGGTGACCCAGCCGAGGAAGATGTCGCTCGCCGCCTGCATCAGTCGCTGACCCTCGACCACCCGCCGCCCCTGATGGGCGTATCGGCTGCGGCCCGCGAAGGGCTCAAGCACGGAGCGCTGGGCCTCCTTCGCCTGTAGGACAAGGGGATCGTCGGAGTCGCGGCCGAGCAGCAGCAAGATCCACGCCTGGGCGCCCACGCTTCCAACCCCCACGACCTTGTGGGCCGCGTGCGCATAGCGGTATCTCGCAGCCAGCACGCGGCGATCGGGGTCGAGAGTCTCCCTGTACTTGGCCACCAGCCTCTGGAGCGCGCGGTCGATCTCGCGCTGATCCTCGGCGCCGGTGAATTCCTCGATCGGCACGATCAGAGGCGGGCTGCTGATGATGCGGTGCACGCCGTTCACCCGTTGGCAGAGCTTGGACAGCGCGCGCATGCTGTCCTTGTGACGGGCCTTGGCAACCGCTCTCTCGAACGCCTTGACCTGCTTCTTGGTCACTCGCGACCGCCAGCGCTCGAAGATCGCCTCGACGTCGAACCGCGCGTACCAGACCTCCAAATCGCGCATGCTCGCGAAGCGCCGCACGGCCTCGCGGTACTCGCGAAGGGCGGCGAGCGTCGTCCTCCTGCGCTCCGCATCGCTGAACCCGCGCTCGCGCCCGGCGACCGCGAAGCTCGCCGCCAGTCGCTTGACGTCCCACTCGAACGGACCGGGCAGGGTCTCGTCGAAGTCGTTGAGGTCGAAGACGATCCTGCGCTCGGGCGCTGCGAACACACCGAAGTTCGATAGATGCGCGTCGCCGCACAGCTGCGCCTCCAGCCCCGAGTAAGGCGTGCTCGCGAGGTCGGACGCCATGATCGCCGCCCCGCCCCTGAAGAACGAGAAGGGAGAGGCGAGCATCCGGCCGTAGCGGATCGGCACCAGGGCCGGCACTCGCGACTCGTCCTGCGCGCCGAGAATCCGCCGGGGAGAGGGACGATCCGGGGCGGGCGCCCGGTCGCGGTGGCCTGATCGCGGGGCCCGCTTCCGGGCCGCCTTCCCGTGCGCCGCGCGTTCGGAGACCAGGCGGGCCGTCAGGCGGATCCCTGCTCGGGGACGAAACGCTGCTCGAGTTTGTCCTTGTAGCCGGCGAGGGGATCGTCGGTCTCGAGCACCGCGAACCGGCACTCGTTATCTCCCAGCGAAAGCAGGGAGGTGCGCTCGGCGCGCAGCCCGCTGACGGCGGGGTCGATCGCGCGCATGAAGTTCACGTCGAACGCGCACATGATCGTCGTGACGAGCGTGGCGTCGTGACGGGCGAAGAAGTCTCGGAAGAAGCAGCGCTTGACCTTCATCTCGAAGAGCCCGGGCTCCGGTCGCCCGAAGTCCCACTCGAAGTAGGCTGGGTAGAACGCCTTCATCTTGGTGCAAGCCTTCTCGATCTTGTCGAGCGGATCCTTGCGCTCGCTGAGGGCCGAGAAGGTGATCTCGTACGTGCGCTTCAGCACCCCGGCCATCACGTGCTGGAGGTAGAGGATCGTGCGGGACTTATCGCCGTCGAATACGGGCAACAGCGTCTCGTTAGGCCGCCAGCACCACCCCGCAGATCGCCAGCGCCCCCTTCGCGGGCCCGTCGGTGGCCATGTCCTGGTCGGCGTCGACGAGCTCCTCGGCGCGGGTCTTGATCGCGGCCATCAGCTCGTCTTCGCGCTCGGGCGCCACGAGGTGGAGGTAGTCGCCAACGCCGTCCAAGAACTCGCGCGGCATGACCCGCCCCATCAGCCAGTGGGCTTCTGCCCCCATGATCCTTTCGCTCACGGTCATGGGGCAACCGTCCCACAGTCCGCAGGGCGAGCGCAAGGCTCTCACCCCTGCGTGGTGGGCAATACGATCAGCTCGGCGACGTTCACGTGCGGCGGCGCCGCGACGGCGAACGCGATCGCGTCCGCGATGTATTCGGGCGACAGCGCCCCGATCTCGCTTCGCATGCCGGCGAGCGCCTCACGGGCGTCCGTGTCCCGCATGTCGTCGCCGAGCTCCGTTCCGACGAGGCCCGGTTCCACGTTCTTCACACGTACGCCCCGCGGGCCGAGCTCGGCGCGCAGGTTGTGGGTGAGATGGGCGACTGCGGCCTTGGTGGCGCCGTAGACGCCGTAGGTCGGGAACACCTCGTGGCCGCCGATCGACCCGACGTGCACGAGGTCGGCGCGTCCGCCCTCGGCCGCCGCCTCGAGCAGGTCCGGGGCGAAGGCCCTTCCGGTGTGGAGCAGGCCGCGGATGTTCGTGTCGAGCATGCGGTCCCACTCGGACGTGTCCGCCTGCTCGAACGGCGCGGCAAGCATCACGCCCGCGCCCGCGACGACGAGGTCCACGCGCCCGAGCTCCACGTGCACGGTTTCCGGCAGCCGCTCGAGGGACGCCGCGTCGGTGACGTCTGCAGCTACGGGCACGGCGGTCGCGCCGGCGAGCTGGTCAGCGAGGTCGCGCAGGCGCTCCTCGCGCCTGCCAACCAGGGCGACCGAGGCGCCGTCGGCGGCGAGCCGGCGAGCTGTGGCGGCCCCGATGCCGCTCGCGGCGCCTGTGACGACCGCAATCCGGCCGGTGAGTGGCCGGGCTCCAGTTGCTGGTGTGCTCTGTGTCTCGGTGGTGGTCATGGCGACAACCTGACGCTTGCGCCGCCCGTTAGCCAGAGCTCCGCTGCTCCTAGGAGCTCGGAGCCTGGGTGTGGCACGACCCCTTAGCCCGGCGACGGCCCGGGTACCGTGAGATCGTGGAGCCCGACAACCGCATCGGACAGTTCCTGCGCGCCCGGCGCGAGCTGGTCCAGCCGGAGGACATCGGGATCGAGAGCTACGGGCGCCGGCGCGTGCCGGGGCTGCGCCGGGAGGAGCTGGCGATGCTCGCAGGTGTGAGCGTCGACTACTACGTTCGCCTCGAGCAGGGTCGCGAGCGACACCCCTCCGAGCAGGTGCTCGACGCCCTCGCCCGCGCGCTGCAGCTCGACGACACCGCTGCGGGGCACCTCCAGGAACTGGCACGGCCGCCGGCCCGCAGGCGCCGGCCGAGCGCCCGCCCGCAGCGCGTGCGGCCCGGGGTCGAGCGGCTCATGGAGGGCTGGTCGCACACGCCGGCGATCGTGCTCGGGCGTTGTCTGGACGTGCTCGCCGCAAACTCACTCGCCGACGCTCTGCACGGGCACCCGGTCCGGGGGACCAATGTGATGCGGTCGATATTCCTCGAACCGGGCGCGCAGGACTTCTACGCCGACTGGGACGACGTGGCCCGCGACACGGTCGCGACCCTGCGGGCCCTGGCCGGGGCGGATCTCGACGACCCGCGGCTGACCGAGCTGGTCGGGGAGCTGTCGCTCAAGAGCGAAGACTTCCGCCGCCTGTGGGCGCGCCACGACGTGCGCGAGAAGACGAGCGGAACGAAGCGGTTCGTTCACCCGGTCGTCGGGGAGCTATCGCTCGGCTACGAGTCGTTCGCGATCGGCGGGGCTCCCGGGCAGATCCTCGTCGTCTACCACGCCGAACCGGGCAGCCGGGACGAGCGGGCGCTCAAGCTGCTCGAGAGCGTTGCGGCTGGGGACAGCGCTCAGAGCCTGCCGACGGCGTAGGCGACGAAGTCCTCGTCGCGAGCGTCGAGATCGCCCTCCTCGAAGCCGCCGAGCGCAGCCACGATGTCCCAGTAGGGGTGGTAGTCGTCGCGACCGGTCATCTCAAGGAAGCGCTCGGCGCCCTCGATGCTCATGTACCACGCCAGGTTGACGCGACAGTGGCCGATGTCGGCGTTCGGGGAGCCGACGCTCGCGTTGCTCCAGTCGATGACGCCGCTGACGGCGCCGTCCGTCCACAGGACGTTGCCCGGGTGGTAGTCCCGGTGGATCAGGCGGCGCTCGTGCGGCGGCGCGGGCCCGTCGAAGACCTCGAACGCGCGCTGCCACACGTCGGGTCGAGCCGACCAGGAGGGTGGACGAGCCGGTCGCGGCTGGTATGGCCTGTAGTCGGGGAGTGCGGCGCCGGGCGGGATGGTCGTGGCGTGGATGCCCGGCAGGACCGCCCCAAGGCGGTCGAGGAAGGTCTCGAGCTCGGCGGGCTCCCACTCGATTGACCCGCTCAACCGCGTCATGAGCAGCGCCGGCACGTCCGTGCTGTCCGCTCGGGCATCCAGGGCGAGCAACCGCGGCGTCGGCACGGGGCAGCGGTCCACGACCTCGAGCGCCGTCGCCTCCCGCTGCGGGGCGTCGGGCTCCTCCTCGAGCCAGTCCTTCCGGACGAAACGCCGCAGAACGAGCCGGCGCACGTGCCCGCGAGGGTCCCGCACGTCGACGGCGTGCACAGCCGAAGCGGTACCGCCTTGAAGGGGGGCGAGACCGACGACCTCGGCCCCGCCGCCGACGACGCGCTCGCACCAGCGCAGCGCCCGAGCCGGCGGCGCGCCCCGCAACAGCTCGTGGTCCTCGGGTGTCAGCTCGAATCCGTGGGGCGGCGACCTCACGACGCGCGACGTTAGCCTGGCCGCGTATGGACGTCTGGATGCACGCGTTCGCGTTCACGCACCGCACCGTCGAACGCGCGCGGCAGGTGGAGGCCTGGGGCTTCGACGGCCTGCTGGTCGCCGACAGCCAGAACCTGAACGCCGACGTGTGGATCGAGCTGGCCCTAGCCGGCGCCGCCACCGACCGGATCGCGTTGGGCCCAGGGGTGACGAACCCGTTCACGCGCCATCCGGCGGTCACCGCGTCGGCCGCGCTCACGCTCCAGGTCGAGACGGGCGGACGTGCGGTGCTGGGCGTGGGCCGCGGCGATTCGGCGCTCACCCAGATCGGGCGGCGACCCGTGTCGGCGCGCGAGCTGGAAGAGGCGCTCGTCATCCTCCAGGCGTACCTCCGGGGCGAGGAGGTGCCACTCGGCAAGGGCGAGAGCCGCATCCGCTGGCTCGAGGAGGCCGGCAGCCGAAGGTGCCGGTGGCCGTTGCCGCCCCGGGCCCGCACGTGATCGCCGCGGCGGCCGGCACGCTGAGCGCGTCGACTTCACCGTCGGCGCCGAGCCCGAGCGGCTTCGCTGGGCGATCGCGACGGCCCGGGCGGCAGCGGGCGACCGCGACCTCTCCCCGGGCGCATTCCTGAACGTGGGCGTTCACCCCCACCGCGCGGTCGCCCGCGAGCTCGTGCGAGGCAGCACGGCGATCTTCGCCCGCTTCGCCACCGAGGGCGCGCCCGCTGACGGGCTGTCGGACGTAACGCGCGCGGGGATCGAGCGCGTCGCGGCCGACTACGACGAGGCTCGGCACGGCCATGCGGACGCGCCGCACGCGCGCCGGCTCGAGGACGAGTTCATCGACCGCTTTGCGCTGGTCGGGCCCGCCGACGAGGTGGTCGGGCGCCTGGCCGAGCTCGCCGCGGTTGGAATCGAGCGCCTGGTCGTCGTGCCCGGCTCGATCGACACCGACCCCGCGCTCGTGGCCTAGAGCGACGCCCGCTTCGCGGCGGACGTCCTCCCGCGGCTCGGCGAGCTCGGCTAGCTTTGCGTCGCGCTCGCCCGCGACGACTCGACCACAGGAGGGACGTGGAAACGCATGCTTCGGAGAGCTTTTTCGTTCCCGGCGAGGGGCTCCTATCGGAGAGCGCGGGCGGCCGGAGGCCCGCGGTGGTCGCCGCGGCGACGGCGCCGTTTCGCTTCTCGCGCATGGGCCCGAACGGGAAAGACCGTCAGCTCGGGGAGGCGAACCGAAGGAAGATCGGCAACGAGATGGCCGCGGGGGGCGGCGGGGTGTCGCGATGGGGAAGACGGTTGCGTTCGAGGGTCTCCCCGCGAAGGACGGCTTCGACCTGCCGCGCGGCGCGGGCAGCACGGCGGCGCAGAAGCGCAAGGCGGTCATCCCGGATCACAGGAATGACGAGAACCTGGCGGTTGCCCAGACGCACCTCGCCTTCATCCGCTTCCACAACCGCGTGGTCGACACCCTGCCGGCCTCGGTGCCGCCGTCGCAGCGCTTTGCGCAGGCGAGAGAGCTCGTCACCAAGCACTATCAGTGGATGATCCGGACGGACTACCTGCCGCGCGTCTGCGCCCCGGGCGTGATCAACAACGTCTTCAACAGGGGCGGAAGGCGTTCGAGGTGGCGTGCCGGCGACCGACGTGCCGTCGATGCCGATCGAGTCTCGGTCGCCGCGTTTCGACTCGGGCACGCGATGGTCCGCAGGGCCTACAACTGGAACAAGATCTTCGACGACGGCTCCGGGACGCTCGAGCTGCTGTTTCGGTTCTCGGCGACCGGCGGGAGCCTCGACGGCCTCCAGCGGCTCCCGGGCACCTGGATCGCGGACTTCCGCCGCCTCTACGACTTCAAGGAGGCGAACAAGCCGGGCCTCGCGGTGCCCGAGAGCAGGTTCAACCGCGCGATGCGCATCGACACCACGCTCGTCGACCCGCTGAAGAACCTGCCCACCGGCGCCTTTGGCGGACCCGCGGCCCCGCGAGACGACCCGACCCGCAACCTCGCGTTCCGAAACCTGACCCGCGCGAGGATGGTCAAGCTGGCCACCGGCCAGCAGATGGCCACCTTCCTGAAGAACAAGGGCGTGAACCTGACCAGGCTCACGAGGGCTCAGATCCGCGACGGCAGGAACGGCGCCGACCTCGACTCGCTCACCCATGCGCAGCGGGACACGCTGCTCAAGGAACACGCCGCTCTGGTTCTACATCCCGCGCGAGGCGGAGCTGAACGGAAGCAGGCTCAAGGGGGTGGGCGCCCGCATCGTCGCCGAGTCCTTCCACCGCGCGATCGAGGGAAGCCAGGCTTCGATCGTCCGCGACCCGGCCTGGCGTCCGACGCTGGGTCCGAACAACACGACGTTCCGCATGGTCGCCCTGTTGCTGTTCGCGTTCGAGGGGAAGAACAGCCTGCTGGCCCCGCTCGGATAGCTCAGGGACGCCTGGCGGTCAGCCGGCAGGGCACCGGTGCCGCGGGGTGCAGGGTGATTCTCGGGGCCAGCGGAACGCGTTCCGTGAGCGAGGAGAGCTCGTAGTGCTGGGCGATGACTGCCAGCGCGATGACGGCCTCGAGCATCGAGAAGTACTGGCCGATGCACGCGCGCGGGCCGGCGCCGAACGGGAAGTACGCGTGGCGGTGGCGCTCGGCCTCGCGCTCGGGCGCGAAGCGCTCCGGATCGAAGCGCTCGGGCTCCTCCCAGAACGCGGGATGTCGATGCGTGACCCAGGCGCTGACCGCCACGTCCGAGCCAGGCGGGATCTCGCAGCCGTCGATTCGATCGCCGGCGACGGTCCTGCGCCCGAGCCCCCACGCGGGCGGGTAGAGGCGCATCGCCTCCTTGAGCACCATGGTCGTGTAGGCCAGCGCGTCGAAGTCCTCGGCCGTCGCCGATCGATCGCCGAGCACGTCGTCGACCTCGTCGCGGAGCCAGCGCGCCGCGTGGGGGTGCAGGCCAAGCAGATGCAGCGCGAATGTGAGCGCGAGGGCGGTGGTGTCGTGCCCGGCCAGCAGGAAGATCAGAACCTGGTCGCGGATCTCCGCATCGTCGAGCTGCTCCCCGTTGTCGCGGGCGTCGACGAGCAGGCTCAGCAGGTCGTCGCCTCCACTCGGCGCAGCGCGGCGCTGCGCGATCAGCTCGTCGCAGACCGCGTAGACGGCGCGCTGGGCTCGAACGGCGCGCCGGTTTGAGGGGGTGGGCCACCCGCGCGGTAGGCGAGCCGGGGCGAAGGCGCGCGCCCGGGCGTATTCGCCGAGGATCGGAAAGGCCTCGGCCACCACGGGGACCGCCCGCTCGACGTCGGAGCCGAAGAGGAGCCGCCCGACGACCCGCAGCGTGAGACGTGACATCTCGGAGTGCAGGTCGACCGGCCTCCCATCCGCTGCCCACGGCCGCCAGCGATTCACCAGGCCGCCCGCCTCCTCGGCCATCGACTGCGCGTAGCCGGCGATCCGCCGGCGAGTGAAGAGCGGCTGGATGAACCGGCGCGGGCGCAGCCAGCGCTCGTCCTGGCTGTTGAGCAACCCGTCGCCGAGAGCCCAGCGCAGCTCCTCGTAGAAGCGGTTGTCCTTGCGGTAGCCGTCGGCCTCACCGGCGAGCACGCGGCGCACGGCGTCGGGGTGAAACACGGCGTAGAGCGTGGCCCGAAGCCCGGGCGGGCCGACGACGAACCGAACG
>DATDLN010000019.1:0-8070 GCA_036519295.1 Thermoleophilaceae bacterium | reverse complement strand
CCGACGGTCGAGGCGATTCAGCGCATCACCGGCCGCAGCGTGATCGGCTATCACAGCCAGATCGTCTTCAACCCCGAGCGTGCCTTCGAGATCTTTGTGCTGGACCGCCCCGTCGAGGAGTCGGGCTGAGTACGGTCCCGTCCCGCTCGGCGGTGGCATCCGGCGTCGCCGTTTCAGGGTAGGTCGGTGGCCCTAAGAAATCTGGACCTGCGTCCGTTTTCGACGGGTGAGGCGGGTATCAGGGCACGATGAGCACCCCGGTTATGCGAATCCCCCGGGTGCTCGGAACCGGCTCAAGGCGAGGCACGGAGCCGGACCCACCGGCCCGGCGTTGCCCTCTAGGCGCCGGGCCGGTTTTGATGAGCGGTTGCCGATTAGGGCCGCGGAGAACAAAGCGAGCAACAGAAGGGAAGCCCGAATGGGCCTCCTCCGCTATCTCCGCGGCGACGACATCCTCAGCAGCACCACACTCTTTCGCTTGGCGCTAGGGCCGGTCGGCAGGTCTGACCGACGCCGTTTCCTCGTCTGACCTATGGCGAACGCTGCGTTCGACCCGCTCCGGACTGGCCGAGGGCTCGCCGTCCCGATGGCGTGCGACGCGAACGACCTGGCGCATGCCTCCGCAAGGGCAGGGTGTCACCGAGGCGCGCCCACGAAACATGACGGCTTCCGTCCGCGCACCGCAGCGCTGGCACAAAATTTCGGCTATGGCTGGCATCGGATCTCCTCGCGCTGAAGTCCTGCATACCCCCTTTAGGACCGCACACGGCTCTCCTCGGGTACGGGGCCAGGCTCGGGGCCCTCGTATTTTCCGCGAAATCCGGGTTCAGTCGGTGCCGTCGGAGGCCCCGATTGATGTCGCTCGATCGGGCCCTCGCGCTCTAGGAAACCCTCGACCCTTCGATTTAGACTTCCAGGTCAACGGGGCGCACGGAACCCCGGGACGGGGCTCCTCTCATATCTCCGCGGCGACGACGTCCTTGGCGGCAAGAGCGAAACCCGGTCGCTGCCGCGGCCCGGTAACGAGCTGCCGCTGGCGGGGCTCCCGACGGTCTGGTCGGGCCCCACGTACTGGAAGCTCGCCTCCGTCGAGGCATTGGCTACCGGCCCGGCCAGCTTCAAGATCACCAACCCCAACAGCACCACGTTGACCCTGATCTCGGTCGCCGCCACAGGTCGTGACCGGCTCGAGCAGCAACCCCAACTGTGACTTCCATGCGCTCACAGTCGACTCGGTGGCCGGGCTGTCGATCCCGCTGCCGTCGAACCAGGCAACCCAGGTCGTCGTCCCGGGGCGCCTATTCGCTTGCTGCGAACGCGTTGTCCGACTGTCTCGGAGCCACGCTACTCCGCGGCGCGACGGTTCGGGTGATGGCCCCGTGCCCCTGGATTGGGTAATCGGGCGTCTCGTCTGCCGCGCCGCATGCACCCGCTGCGGACGAGCTCCGGGCGCGTCGACAGACGATCGGCTCACGCTCGCTTCCGACATCGATTGCGAGAGCGCAGACGTCGTCGTCGTCACGACCGCCGGTCGTCCATTCCGTGCGTCTCGAGAGCCCCTACCCCTACGGCTCCCGTTCCAGCGAGAGCGGTTGTCTCGGGCGCTCGGACCGCGCGTAGGATTCGCGCCGGGGTGCGGATCGATCACGTAATCGTCGCTGCGACCGATCTGGATGCCGCTGCGGCTCGGTTGGAGGGCGAGCATGGGCTCCGCGCCTCGGGCGGTGGGCGGCACGAGGGGCTCGGCACCCACAACCGGATCGTTCCGCTCGGCGGCGGCTATTTGGAGATCCTGGCGGTAGCCCGATGCCGGGGAGGCGGCGCGGTCGCGGCTCGGGCGGACGCTGGCCGCGGGTATTGCACGGGCCGGCGAGGGGCTGATGGGCTGGGCGGTCGCCGTTGACGCGTCGTGCCCGTGGCCGAGCGGCTCGGCACGCCGGTGAGCACGATCGTGCGGCGGGAGCTTAGGGCCCGACTTACCGGTGTCTTGGAGGCGATGGCCACCCCGTTGCTGCCGTTCTTCGTCGCGCGCGACCCGGGAATCGAGGATCTCGGCGCCTCAGGCGCTGCCGGCGGTATCGAGTGGATCGAGGTGGCCGGCGATCCCGACCGGCTCGATGCTTGGCTGGGCGGGGCGCGGCTGGCGGTTCGTGTGGTCGAGGGTGCGCCTGCGGTTCGCGCGGAGGCGATCAGCGGGCGGATTTTCCGCTAGCGCCGCCCAGTCGTCGCCCCGGCGGCCGCCAAGCGAGGAGCGGACCGCGAGCGGCTTGCATGGCCTACCGCCGAAGGCGAGACTGCCTCCAGTCGTTACGGGAGGGGTCATCGTCCTTCGCGTGTTTCGCGCCCGGATTCCCCCTGGCGCGGAGGGCGAGTTCGAGCGCGGCGCGATGGATACAGGCGTGCCCTTGGTGACGGCAGAGGCGGGCTGCAGCCACGCGACGGTCGGCAAGCCCTCCGACGCGCCGCCGAGGACACGACTGAGCGGGCTGCGCTCTTCAAGTCGTCGGGCATGCCCGGCCGGCAGGCGCCCGAAAGGGCCAAGCGAGGCACGACCAGGCCCGCCGACGGTCCGGTTGGAAGAAGTTCCCCTGACCCGCCGCCGGACCCGCATAGGCTGTGCCCGATTGGCGTCTGCTGCTACTAACTTCACCGCTGTCCCTTCTGAATTGGAGCAATGAGCCAGCCGCGAATGAGAACGCCGCTCTCGCCTGCATCGCCGGTGTGCCTCGCTACGCTGGCCCTGGTCGCCGCCCTCGCGCTGGCGGGGGCCGGCTGCGGCAACGAAGCGGACGAGCGGTCCTCGCCGGGCACCTCGGCCGCGGCGACCAAAGCGACATCCTTTGTCCCCTCGACCAGCCGGACTCCCGCGGTTGTGTGGGCAGTCGGTGACGGTGCGGACGGCGGTGACGACGCGTGGCAGGTGGCCAGGCGCATCGGTTCCGGCCGCGTCGACCGCTTGCTTTATCTAGGGGACGTCTACGAGGACGGGACGGCGGAGGAATACGCCGAGCATTACAAGCCGGTCTACGGGCATCTCGACGACGTCACTGCTCCGACGCCGGGAAACCATGACTGGCCTAACCACGTCGAGGGTTACGACCCTTACTGGGAGCAGGTCCGCGGCAAGGAGCCGCCCTCCTGGTACTCGTTCAGGGTCGCGGGCTGGGAGCTGTTGGCCTTGAACTCAGAGGGCTCTCACGAGAGCGGATCGGCCCAGCTGAGGTGGCTCCGAGCGGAGCTTGGAGAGCGGGGAACCTGCCGCCTCGCCTTCTGGCATCGCCCGCGCTACAGCGTCGGAAGGCACGACGACCAGGCGGACGTCCAGCCCTTCTGGGACGCGCTTGAGGGTCATGCCACCCTGGTGGTCAACGGCCACGAGCACAACATGCAGCGATACGTCCCGATCGACGGCCTGACCGAGCTCGTGTCGGGCGCCGGGGGGCACAGCCACTATCAACTCGACCGGCAAGAGCCCAGCCATGCGTTCGCCAACGACACCGACTACGGCGCGCTCCGGCTCGAGCTTCGGCCCGGCTCGGCCTCCTTTGAGTTCATCACCGCTGATGGACGGATGCTCGACTCCGGCCGGGTGTCGTGCCGGCCGGGAGGAGGGAGGCCCAGCGGAGGCTAGGCGGCTCGAGCCGCGTCCTCAGGCGGCGAGGCCGCAGGCGATGCAAGCGCGGGCACGACCTCGTCCTCCGGCCCATCGGAAGTACGAGTGCCCGCTACGGAACGTGCCAGCACTGACGTCGCATTGACGGCCAATCCTGCCTAAACCAGGACCCGGTGCCGCTCGCCGCGAGAGCCGATCGCGAGCGACTCCCACCCGCAGCGGCTCGAGCCGCCAAAGCGGCTCGCCGGCGAACTCGGCCCGCGGTCTCTTACGGGCAGCTCGCCCGCGTCGACGGCTCCCGGGACCGCATGCGGCGGACGCGATCGACAGCGATGGCGAGATGCACACAGTCCTTGGCGAGTCGAGCGGAAAGCACGTTGAAAGCGTTGGGCTCGACGAAACCAGGGGTCTGAGCGTCGCTCGAACGGGAGCCCATCCATCGCTTTCGACCGGACTTGATCCGTCCGCCCGACGCGACCAGAGCACGCGGGTGCCGTCTGGGGCGCAGCCTGCCTGGGCCCCTCGAGAGCTACACTTGGGGCTGCTTTGCGCCTCGCGCCACGGGTCGCGGAGATGAGTCCCAACCACGAGAAGGCGTCGCCCCGAGTTCGGATCGGAAAGCGCGTCTCACGCTGGGGTTGGCGGCTGGTTGAGAGCTTTGGCGTGCCCAGGTCGCGTGGGCCACCGTGGCACCCCGAGCGACACGACTCTCGCTGCGCGAAGCGCTCTCATAGAGGGAGAAGAGCAAATGCCCATTGATTTCTCACCGACCGCCGAGCAGCAGAGGCTGAGGGCGGACGTTCGGCAGTTCGCCGAGAACGTGCTTGCGCCGGTTGTGCGGCAGGCCGATGCTGAGCCGGACCCGGTGCGCGGGTTCCAGCTCACGAAGGGGCCATACGTAGAGGCCTACAAGCAAGGGATCGCGATGTGCTTCCTTCCCGAGGAATACGGTGGGGGCGGCCTGTCGAACGTCGACGTGATCCTCGCCGCGGAGGAAATCTGCGCGGTCGATCCCGGCTTCGCCTGTACCGTTCTGTGCAACGGGCTCGGGCTCATGCCGGTGTGGTGGTACGGCTCGGACGAGCAGAAGGACCGGTTCCTTCGAGCGGCCACCTCGGACCCGTCGGCCGAGTACCTGGGCGGTTGGACCGCGAGTGAGCCAGCGGGGACTCCCGGAGGAACGGCGAACTTCGACGTACCGCTCGCGCGCCCGGCCGGGATCGGCGTGATCGCCGAGCGGGACGGCGACGACTACGTGCTCAACGGGCGCAAGTACTGGCCCTCGAGCCCCGGGTGGGATGCCAAGGGCACGAACATGAGCACGGTGATCGTGCGCACCGATCCAGACCGCGGCGGCACGGAGGGCCTGTCGGCGATCGTCGTCGAGCGGGAGACGCCGGGTGTGACCTACAAGTTCATCGACAAGATGGGCCACCGCCTGGCGGCGAACGCCGAGGTTGTGTTCGACAACGCTCGAGTGCCCGCCGAGAATTTGCTCGAGGCGGCGGAGGGCAATGGCGACCTCGTGATCAACCGCAACTTCGCCTGGTCCGGCCCGGTGGCCGGCATCGCGGCGGTGGGTGTGGCCCGAGCGGCGTACGAAACCGCGCTCGACTGGGCCAAGACCTTCACCGCCGGCGGGCCCAAGCCGATCATCCATTACCAGAACGTGGGCTATATCCTTGGCGATGTCGCCGCCCGGATCGAGGCCTGCCGCTACTTCTGCTGGAAGACGGCGCACTACCTCGACCACCACGACTACCACGCGGAGCTGATCGGGGCCATGTGCAAGGTGCATTGCTCCGAGCTGATGTTCGACACCGTCTATAAGTGCATGCAGGTCGTGGGTGTCAACAGCTACGACCGGCAGCACATGTTCGAGAAGTACCTCCGTGAGGCGGCCTGCTTCCCGATCTACGACGGCGGGAACATGGGCATGCAGCGCCGTCGCGTGCACGGCATCCTGGCCAGCCCCGAGTTCAACCCACGGGCGCTCATGGACGACGAGTACGTCGAGTTCGGGAAGGCGATGGAAACCGTCGACACGGTCCCGGCCCACGAGGTCGTGCCAGTGCCGGCATAGGGCGGGAAGACCGATCCTCGTCTCGATTCGTTGGGGCCCGGCGAGCCGGGCCCCAACCCATGTCGAGCTCGGATCTCCATGAGCGGCGGCTACGCCGCCAGCCGAGACATCATCGCCTCCGAAGAGAGTCCCCCCAAAACGGCAGCGGAGTCAGGTACAGCAATCGCACCGATTCAGAGGAGACCGCGTTGCCTCCCCGGCCGCCGCGTTGGGCGGTACGCGAACGGTGAGCCGATCCAATCGGCCGCTCGCTGCGAATACGTCGCTGTAACGCAACCTGGGACGCAGCGCCTCGGGCGGGCGGCGCTCGACCAGAAAGAGGAAAGACAATGGGGTTCATCAGCGACTCGACGCAGTCGATCAGACCTGGCGCGCCCTCACCACCCACTCGGGCGGCGACGTGGTGTCCTTGGACTGATTGGCGGGGAACGAACGACGCCAACGCCGCGACCGACGTCGCGCATGGGACTAGCCGGTTATCACCGACACGAGCGTCTCGGTGATCGACACGGAGGCTTTCGAGATGGACGTTGGAGCGGCGTCGTCACGCGCGACGCGCTCGTGCATTGCCATGGCGAGCGGTACCCGAGTGAGGCTCGGCGAGGGCGCCTCCTAGTCGTCCGCAGCGAGTGTCTGGGGCGGCGTCGCTCGTGCTACTTCCTTCTCTTTGAACGGTTGGGGCTTGTCAGCCCCTTTCGTCTTGCGTGGAGGAACGCTCGTTTCTGTTTCGGCGCTCTCTGGCGCACCATCTGGGATGGAAGCTGTCCCGGCTTCTCAATTCGGGTGCGGGCCGTCGGCGGCCAGAAAGCAGGGGGAGCTGGCCGGGACAAGGTCTGTTTGGGGTGGCGCGGCTTGAAGGGCTGTTCGCGGCTGAGCACGTGCCGGCGGGCGATGAGAACCTTGCGGGCGACCGCCGACTTGGCCGGGTTCGCCTTGCCGGTCCGCGCCTTGGCGTCCGAGTAGAGGCGGTGCCAAGGGTTCGTCTCGCGCCAGGCGCCCTGGGCCGCCTCGACGGCGGCGAAGCGCAGCGTGCGCGAGCCGGCCTTCGATAGCTCGCCCGAGCGCGAGCGCTGGCCCGACTGCTTGACCCGCGGCGCGAGGCCGGAGTAGCCGATCAGCTTGGGCGGGCTTTGGAAGCGGGCGACGTCGCCGATCTCGGCGGCGATCGCCCGAGCAGGGGGCCGATGCCGGGGATCGTGCCGAGCAGGGAGACGCGCCGGTCGGCGCGGGCGAGCGGCCCCAGCTCGCGGTCGAGCGCAGCGATCCGCTCGTCGAGCAGCTCGATCACGGCGACCGCCTCGGCCACCGGAGCGGCGCCAGACCTCGGGCACACCGCGCGTCTCGAGCAGCTCCATCGCGTCGGGTCGGCGCAGGCGATCGCGCGGGATCCTGAGGCCCCATTGGGTGAGCAGGCCGAAGAGGCGGTTCTCGGCCGAGGTCCCGAGACGGACGAGGTGGAGCCGGCGCTTCAGCCGCTCGCGCATGGCGCGCTCCTCGAGCGACGGGATCCAGAGCGCGGGCACGAGCCAGCGACGCGGCAAAGCTCGGCCAGCACGCGGGCGTCGACCTTGTCGGTCTTGCAAGCGAGCGGGGCGACATTCTCGACCCTGCGCGTCTGCCACCTCGACCCGCCAGCCGCCGCCGGCGAGCCGATCGCGAACCCAGACCGCCTCGCTCATCATCTCCAGACAGGCGCGTACCTCGGGCCCCAGCTCGATCACGAGCCGCGCCAGCCCGTCCTCGTCGGCCGGCACCAACCCCTCGCCGAAGATCGTGCCGTCCGCCCGCTTCGCGCACCACCCAGCGCGTCGATACGCCCACTCGATTCCGACATAACGCATCCGGGCCCCCTAGCGTCCGACTGCCCTACCAAACACCAGTTTGTCGGCGCCGGGCGGGCCCCTCCGTTCACCGGATTCGCGTGGATGCGGCACCGTTGCCCGCCACGTTGGATGCCGTCGAGTCTCTGAGGGTGACGTTCCTTGCCGCCCGAGCAGATTCCTGCCTCCCAGGCCCACGCCATCGCCTCGCGGTGGGGACGTAGCTCTCCGCGAACTGCTCGTATGACCCGGTGTCCATGGCGTCGTCGGTGACCGGGTAGTACATCGACTGGTGCACGAAGCGCACGTCGCCCCGCTCGCCCGCCAGCTGCGCCGGCGCGGCGGTCATGCCGCGGTGCTGCAAGCGGGGGAGAGGGGGTCCGGCTAGCCGCTAATCGTCGGCGAGCGTCTCGGGGCGCAGGAACTCGATCGCGCCCAGGGCGATGAAGCCGACGAGCGAGAGGACGCCGATCGCCAGGGCGATGCCGTCGGCGAAGAGCGTCAGCGCCACTCCCACCACGAGCAGCGTGACGGCGGCCGCCGCGAGGCCACGA
>DATDLN010000018.1:0-9710 GCA_036519295.1 Thermoleophilaceae bacterium | reverse complement strand
GCGAGCACCCGAATACGACGCCACTGCCTACGAGGCGGCCGACGCCGGGGAGGTCGCGAGCCTCACTGCCTGGGTCGCCGGGCTGGCGCGCGGGCGCGTGCTCGACGTCGCCTGCGGTACGGGCTATCTCACGCGCTTCCTGCGCGGCGAGATCGTCGCGCTCGATCAGAGCCAGGCGATGCGCGAGATCGCCAGCGAGCGCGTCCCCGGCGCCGAGCTGGTACGCGCGGACGTGCCACCGCTGCCCTTAGATGACGACTCCTTCGACCGCGTCTTCACGAGTCACTTCTACGGCCATCTGGCCACCGCCGGCGAGCGCGAGCGTTTCGTCGACGAGGCGCTACGCGTGGCGTCCGAGATCGTTGTTGTGGAGCAGGCATGGCGTCCGGGGCTGCCGCACGAGGCGTGGGAGCGGCGCCAGCTTGGAGACGGATCGCGGCACCGTGTTCAAGCGCTATTTCAGGGCCGACGAGCTGCGCGGGGAGCTGCACGGCAAGGTCGCGCTCGAGACGCCCCACTTCATCGGGCTCGCCGCGCGTCGAAGCGGTCGACTCCGGGCTATGTAGAGTCGCCGCCGTGCGCCCATGGGAAGAGGAGCCTGCCGGCCGCTTCGAGGAGCTCGTGATCGAGAGCCGTGCACTGCGGGGCAACCCGCTAGGCGATCCGCACGAGCGCCCGTTGTGGGTGTACCTGCCGCCCGACTACGACCAGGAGCCGGAGCGCCGCTATCCCTCCGTCTACGTGATACAGGGCCTGACGGGTCAGCTCGACATGTGGCGCAACCGCCCCGCGTTTCGCCGCAACTTTCCCGAGCTCGCGGACGAGCTGTTCGCCTCGGGCGAGGCGCCGCCTTGCGTGGTCGTGTGGGTGGATTGCTGGACCTCGCTCGGCGGCAGCCAGTTCCTCGACTCCCCCGGCACGGGCCGCTACCACACCTACCTCTGCGACGAGATCGTGCCGTTCGTGGACGAGCGCTACCGCACGCTCGCGGACGCCGCGCACCGGGGGATCGCGGGCAAGTCGAGCGGGGGCTACGGCGCGATGGTGACGCCGATGCTCCGGCCCGACCTCTTCGGCGGGCTCGCGACCCACGCCGGCGACGCCCTATTCGAGGTCTGCTACCTGCCGGGTTTCCGCGCGTCTGCGCGCGCCCTGCGCGACGAGTACGAGGGGTCGTTCGAGCGCTTCTGGCAGGACTTCCGCAGCCGTCCGGCGATGTCCAAGGACAGCGACGATGTCCTGATGAACGACTGGTGCATGGCCGCCTGCTACTCGGCCGAGAAGGACGGCACCGTGCGGCTGCCCTACGATGCCGCGACCGGGCGGTTGATCCCCGAGGTGTGGGAGCGCTGGCTCGAGTGGGATCCCGTGCGCATGGTGCCGCGGCACGCCGAGGTCCTGCGCGGGATGCGCGCCATCTATATCGACGCCGGCAAGCGCGACGAGTGGTTCCTCGATCTCGGCGTGGAGGCCTTCCGGCGCGCCCTGGAGGAGATCGGCGTCACGGACGTCTTCTTCGAGATCTTCGACGCCACCCACATGGCCATCGAGTATCGCTACCCGCTATCGCTCAGGTATCTCGCGGAGCGGTTGGCCCCGACTCGCTGAGGGCCGGCCGGCAGGGGCGATCGAGCACACCGTCGGGCTCCGCCCGTGAGCACCTAGAATCGGCGCCGATGCGCGAGGGGACGCTGCTGTGGGAGCCCGCCGATCCGTCCGGGACGCAGCTGGCCCGTTTCATGACCGCGCGCGGCTTCTCCGATTACCACGAGCTGTGGCGGTGGTCGGTCGAGGACCTCGAGGGCTTCTGGGGCTCGCTCTGGGACTGGTTCGGGGTCGCCGGCTCATACGAGCGGGTGCTCGGCCGTCGCGAGATGCCGGGCGCAGAGTGGTTCCCGGGCGCGGAGCTGAACTACGCCGAGCACATCTTCCGTCTGGCCCGCCCCGGCGCCACGGCAATCGTGCACGCGTCCGAGTCGCAGCCGCTCTCGGAGATCACCTGGGACGAGATGCGCGACCAGGTCGCCCGCTGCGCAGCCGGTCTGCGGAGGCTCGGCGTAGGACGTGGCGACCGCGTCGTCGCCTACATGCCGAACGTGCCCGAGACGGTGGTCGCCCTGCTCGCCACAGCGAGCCTCGGCGCGGTCTGGTCGAGTTGCGCGCCCGAGTTCGGCACCCCAACGGTCGTCGACCGCTTCAAGCAGATCGAGCCGAAGGTCCTGATCGCGACGGAGGGGTACCGCTACGGCGGCAGGGACTTCGACCGCCGCGACCGAGTCGCCGAGATCCGCGCCGCCATCCCGTCGATCGAGCACACGGTGATGGTCCCGAGCGACTGGCAGCGCCTGCTCGACGAACCGGCCGAGCTCCACTTCGAGCGCGTCGGGTTCGACCACCCGCTCTGGGTTCTCTACTCGTCCGGCACGACCGGCCTACCGAAGGCGATCGTGCACGGGCACGGCGGGATCCTGCTCGAACAGGTGAAGACGTCGAGCCTCCACTGCGACCTGGGGCCGGGGGACCGCTTCTTCTGGTTCACCACAACCGGCTGGATGATGTGGAACTTCCTAGTCGGCGGGCTGCTGGCGGGCTCGGCGATCGTGCTCTACGACGGGCAGCCCGATCCCCACGGGCTGTGGGCCTTCGCCGAGCGGGCCGGGATCACCTGCCTGGGCACGAGCGCGAGCTTCATAGGGGCGTGCATGAAGGCGGGTGTCGAGCCGCCCGAGCTGCCTCGACTCCGCAGCGTTGGCTCGACCGGCTCACCGCTGCCCGTGGAGGGCTTCGAGTGGGTCTACCGTACGCTCGGCCCGGACATCTGGCTGTTCTCGACCAGCGGTGGCACGGATCTCTGCACAGCGTTCGTCGGCGGCTGCCCGGTGCTGCCCGTCTACGCCGGCGAGCTCCAGGCGCGGTCGCTGGGCGCCGCGGTATACGCCTTCGACGAGGCCGGGAGGCCCACGGTGGGGGAGGTCGGAGAGCTCGTCATCACCGGGCCGATGCCCTCGATGCCGCTCTATTTCTGGAACGACCCGGACGGCGAACGCTACCGCGCCAGCTACTTCGACGTGTACCCGGGCGTGTGGCGACACGGCGACTGGATCAAGATCACCGAGCGCGGCACGGCCGTCATCTACGGCCGCTCGGACTCGACGATCAACCGCGGAGGAGTCCGCATGGGCACGAGCGAGATCTACAGCGCGGTCGAGGGTCTGCCCGAAGTGCTGGACAGCCTCGTGGTCGACGTCGAAGGCTCGATGCTTCTGTTCGTAGTGCTGCGCCCCGACGCGGAGCTCGACGGCGACCTCACCGCCCGCATCCGCACCCGACTGCGCGAATACTGCTCGCCGCGGCACGTGCCCGACGAGATCGAGTCCATCGCGGAGGTGCCACGGACGCTGTCGGGGAAGAAGCTCGAGGTGCCCGTGAAGAAGATCCTCACCGGCGCCGATCCGGCGCGCGCCGCCAGCCGCGACTCCCTGGCGAACCCGGCCGCCCTCGACTTCTTCGTGGAGCGGTCGCCGGTCAGCCGTTCCGCTCGCTGATCCCGGCTCCCCCCTCCAGGGTCGGCCCGAGCTCTGCGTCGATGCGGGTGATGAGCTCGGCGCAGAATGCCTCGGCGCGGCGCAGCGACTCCGGGTCGACGCGCTCGGGCGCGTAGTCGAGCTCGTTGCGACAGCTGATCGTGATCGCCGGCAGGCCGGCGGCGGACGCCGCGTAGCCGTCGCTGGGCGCGCGGTTGACAAGCGGACGGGCCCGGGCCTCCTCGTCGTCCTCCGACAGGGCCTCGCACAAACCGGTGAGCTGAGTGTGCGAACTCAGCGCTACAAGCGCACCCTCGCGTCTGGTCCAGCGCACCGTGCCCGCCCCGACCTCGTCGAGGTTCATCACCACGGTGCGCTCGCGTCCCAACTCGTCCCGGTGGCGCCTCAGGAAGGTCCGCATACCCTGGGCGACGGCCTTCTGAGCGCCGGTCAGAACCACGTGCACGCCGAAGTGATCGAGGCGGTCGGTCGCGCGGTTTGCGAGCACCAGCGCCAGCGCCACTCCGGACGCATTGTCATTCTCGCTGGGCTCCGGCGGCGACAGGGCGAGGTCGAGGAGGAGCGGCACCGCGACGATCAGCGCCACCGTGGGAACGAACTGGATCGCCGTAAGCACGGTCCCGTCGATCCCCGGCAGCCGGAGCAGGCAGCACGCGAGCACCGCGACGAGCGCCCAGAAGAACGGCTCGAGGGCGCCGATCGGACGCCGCACCAGCCTGCCGAGCGCGGCGCGACGCTCCTCCCAGCGCTCGGCCAGCACGAGGCCATCACGCCCGACGTCGCAGTGGGCCATGATCAGGAGCGCGCCGGGGGCGGCGCGATCCCCCCACGAGACCACGTTCTGCGACGCGCGCCGGCCGAGCAGCCGGCGCGTCGTCGGGAGGCCGGACGCGTCGACGAAGGTGAGCAGGGCGGCGGCGAGGGCGAGGGATGCGCCGAGCACCGGGACCGACACGGCAAGCACGCTGCCCACGATGCCGAGAAGCGCGTGGATCGCATACGCAAGCGGCCAGTAGGGCCATGCGTCCACCGGCTCGATCTCCGCATCGCGCCCGATCTCCCTGACACGGGCCTGGAGGTGGCGCGCGGCGCGCCGCTCGGCGTCGCTGCCGGGGAGGCGCTCCGGGAAGCCGGCGGCGAGCGACTCGGCCTCGGCGAGCACGTCGAGGCCCGCCTCGCCACGCCGTTTGCCGGTCGCCATGGTCGCGGAAGTATGCCCGCCCTCGATTCGCGTCCTGTGGCGTGCAAGACTGCCGCCGCTGTGTCGACGAAGACGTTTCCCGCGCGCACCACCGGGCGCCGCGGAAATGCCTTGCGTAGCGCGCCTCGGCCCGGTGCGCCGAGGCACACCTAGAATTCGATCGTGACGCGCGGCGGTGGAGGAACGGCAGACTCGATGGATTCAAAATCCATTGCCCGAGAGGGCGTGTGGGTTCGAATCCCACCCGCCGCATACCGCGTAGCGGCCGGCGGAGACCGGCGTGTTCCCGGCCGCTACGCGGGGCGCAACTCGCCGCCGCCCGTCCGGTAGCGCTCCGCCTCCTCGCGCGTCACCTCGACTTCGACGTTCCACTGCTGCTGGAAGCCGCGCATCGCGAACGCGATCAGGAGGAGCTGCACCGGTATCAGGATCAGCGTCAGGAGACCGAGGATCGACGGCTCGAGCGTCGGGTCGTTGAAGCCGGCCTTGTCCCGGTCGAACCACGCCGGCCCGGCCACCACCGCAACGACCGCGAAGAGAATGGCGATCGCGGCCGCCACCGGCAGCACACCTCGGTTCCAGCGGGCGACGAAGAAGGCCATCACCACGAAGATCGCGACATAGGCGAACGACACGACCTGCGCGCCCTGCAGCTCCGACCACCCTCCAAGCGTGACGACCAAAACCAGGCCGGCGCTGACGAGCAGCAGAAGAACGACGGCAGCCTTGGTGGCCTTCGACTCCGGCTTGTCCCGGTTGGGGTGGATCAGGACCGTGTCGGCCACGGGGGCACAATACCCCCGAAGGCGCCACGGCATCGAGGGCTCTCGATGACTACCGCTTCGGTCCAATGAGCTATTCGAGAATCGGTCTCCCAGGGCCCCGATGTCCCCGCGCTTCCCGAGCTGAGCCGCACGCCTGGCAACGGCCGAGCCGGCGCGCCGTACGTGTCAGGCGCGACTGCGCTCAGCGAGCCAGGCTTAGAATCGAATCTCCCGCGGGCGTGCTGGAACGGTCTACAGGCCGGGCTTAGGTCCCGGTGCTCGAAAGAGCTTGGGGGTTCGAATCCCTCCGCCCGCATCTGGCGATCAATACGCGCGACCGTCGGTCCGAGTACACACAATGGCATAACGCTAGTTAGCGTAACGCCGTGCAGTATGATCAGCGGCGTGCCGGATGCTGACCAACGGAACCCCTTCCGCTATGGCGCCCTCGCCCTGGACGAGGCCTTCACCAATCGCAAGGTCGAGATTCGGGAGCTCGAGACGGACATCCGGAACGGACAGGACGTGGTGTTGCTCGCGCCGCGGCGGTATGGAAAGTCGTCGCTCGTATGGCGGGTCGCGCAGCGGCTCGTGCGGAAGCGCGTGCTGGTCGCCCAGGTCGACTTGATGACGACGCCGACCAAGGAGCGCCTGGCCGAGAAGCTCGCGAAGACGATCTACGAGGACGTCGCCTCGCCCCTCTTTCGTGCCAAAGAGCGCCTGCGCGTTTTTCAGAACCTGCGGATTCAGCCCACGGTCAGGGTGGATCCCGCGGACGGCTCGCTTACGTTCGGCTTCGAGGCGAGCCGCGGACCCGAGGACCTGGACGAGACACTCGAGCGGCTGCTCGAGCTCCCGGGCCGCCTTGGCGCCGAGCGGGATCGGCAGGCCGTGGTGATCCTCGACGAGTTCCAGGAGATCGTCGACATCGATCGCGATCTGCCGAAGCTGATGCGAGCCGTCTTCCAGGCGCAGCCGGAGGTCGCCCACGTCTACCTCGGGAGCAAGCGCCACATGATGCGGCGCATCTTCAGCGACGAGAACGAGCCCTTCTGGCGCAGTGCGAAGCAGATCGAGCTGGGCGTGATCGCGCCGAAGGACTTCCTCTCCTTCATCGAGGACCGATTCGAGGCGACCGGTCGCACGCTCGCGCCAGAGGCGGCAGACCGCGTACTGGATGTCACGCGCGGTCACCCCTACGCGACGCAGGAGCTCTGCTACTTCCTCTGGCAGCGAGTGGGGGCGGGAGAGAGGGGCGATCTCGCCGCAACCGAGGAGGCGCTGGCGGACGTGCTCCGGTCCGAACACGCCCACTTCTCCCTCGTCTGGGGCCGCGCCTCGTCGGCCCAGCGCACGCTCCTCCAAGCGCTTGCGACCGAAGCCGGGCACCCACTGAGCACGGCCTATCGGCGGCGTTTCGCGCTGGCCGGCCCATCCACCGTCCAGAAGGCGCTTCAGGCCCTTGAGCGCGAGGAGCTGATCGTCCGCGACGGCGGCTTTGCGGAGATCAGCGAGCCGTTTCTTGCGGAGTGGATCGAGCGTGAGCTGCGCGGCTGAGGGGCTCCGAATCTCGCTCGATGAGACCGGTCCAGCCCCGCGACGTGGGGATCCGGTGCCTAGAATCGCTGATGTCTGGGGCAGTGGCCAAATGGACAAAGGCTCCGGTCTCCAAAACCGGCGATTCCAGGTTCGAGTCCTGGCTGCCCCGCTCAAATGGTGCCCGTTAGACACCGCGGTGGCCCGTAACTGTGGACGTTGTTTCGTACCTGATCTTCTTCCTCGCCGGCCTCGGCTTCGGCTTCGCTGCTCCCGGCAGGTGGCGGTGGGTGCCCCTCGTGTTTCCACTCGCGCTCGCTCTCGGCGCGGCGTACCAGGAGGGCGTCGACGCGACGCTCCTGATTCGGTTGGCCGTCGCGCTCATCGTCACGGTCGGCGGTGTGCTTCTCGGCGTGCTGCTCGGCCGCCGGGGCCAGAGGGTCCGTTTCGCGTAAGCGCCGCGAGCGAGCCCACCGAGCGCCGGCCGCCGATAGGTTTCCGCGCGCACGGCGAGTCGGGGGAGGAGTAGCCAGATGCCAGAGGTCGAGACCGTGAACGGCCCAGTCGACGTGGAGGAGCTCGGCCTGACGCTGATCCACGAGCACTTTCGTGTTACGGACGAGGCGGGTCGGATGCAGTTCCCGCATCTCTACGACGAGCAGGGCGAGTGGGACGCGGCCCTGTCCGACGCGAACGCCGTCAAGGAGCATGGCGTCCAGACGGTCGTCGACCCGAGCGCGATGTTCCACAGCCGGGACGCGGCCTTCAGCAAGCGAGTTGCCGACGAGAGCGGCCTCAACATCGTCCTGGCGAGCGGCGTCTACACCTACGACTACCTGCCGCAGGTCCTGGCAAACCGCGACGAGGACGCGATCGCCGCGATCTTCGTCCACGAGGTCGAGAACGGGATCCAGGGCACCGGAATCAACGCGGCGTTCATCAAATGCGCCGCCGACGCCCCGGGGTTGACCCCGACCATCGAGAAGATCCACCGCGCCACAGCCCGCGCCTCGAGGCAGACCGGCCGGCCGATCATGGCCCACTCACGGCCGGCCAGCGGCACCGGGCTCGAGCAGATGCGGATCTTCGACGAGGAGGGAGTGGACCCGGCGAAGGTCCAGATCGCCCATACCGGCGACACCGACGACCTCGACTACATCGACCGGCTGCTCGCCACCGGCTGCTGGATCGGGATGGACCGCTATGGCCTCGACATCTACCTGCCCACCGATCGGCGCAACGCGACCGTGCTCGCTCTGCTCGAGAGGGGTCGCGCCGACCGCATGTTCCTGTCACAGGACTACTGCTCGACGATCGACTGGTTCCCGCTCGAGGTCCAGGCCTACCTCAAGGCCAACGAGGTGCCCAAGTGGTCGATGACCTTCCTGTTCGAGGAGGTCATTCCCGCGCTCAAGGAGCGGGGAATGACCGACGACCAGCTGAACCAGATGATGGTCGAGAACCCGAAGCGTTGGCTAGCCTGAACACCCACGCGGGCGTGGTGTAATGGCTGCACAAGAGCCTTCCAAGCTCTTAGTACGGGTTCGATCCCCGTCGCCCGCTCTCAGGTGTTGCCGCCGGCCTTGTCGATCCCGGCGCTTCCCGTTCGTCGGATGGGAAAGCGGCGAGACTGGCCGCTCTGAACGAAGGGAGCAACGATGAAGTACCTGCTGTCGTTCATTGTCGAGGAGGGCGCCATGGACGACGTCTCTCCCGAGGAGATGCGAGAGGGGTTGAGGCGCTGGAGCACGTTCGACGACGAGGCCGCCGAGAGGGGCGCAATGATCGCCTGTGAACCGCTCGAGAGCGGCTCGGCGGCGAAGACCATGCATCTTCAGCCGGACGGCGAGCGGCTCGTCACCGATGGGCCGTTCGCGGAGGCGAAGGAGCAGCTCGGGGGCTTCTGCCTGCTGGAGTGCGAGGACATCGACGAGGCGCTCGAGTGGGCCGGGAAGGTGCCGCTGCGCTCCGGCTCGATCGAGATCAGGCCGATCATGGACCTCTCGGAGTTCGGCTACGAGAGCAGGACCGTGAGCCCCGCCAGGGCGACGGTCTGAGCGCGGTTTCGTAAACTCACCTCCAACCCGGGGCGTGGCGCAGTCTGGTAGCGCATTCGGCTGGGGGCCGAAAGGTCGCTGGTTCAAATCCAGTCGCCCCGACTAAACGAAACCGCCGCAAACGGGGCGGTTTCGTGCATCTCGGCCACGGTCCACAGGCCGGTGGCGGGGTCCATTTGGGGTCCAATTGCTTCGGAGAGCTGCCTGGCCTCGGGCCGGAACACCCGGCTCAAGAGCAGCTCTGGCGTCGCGGGCTACTGGTTGTGGTCCAGGCGGTCGCGGGTTCGAGTCCCGTCGCTCACCCCTCAGAAAGCCCCGCTAACGCGGGGTTTTCAGTTTCGGAGGGCCATAAGCTTGTTTCGTCGTGGGCTCAATATGGCCTCAATTTATGTGCCGATTTGCGAGATATCGGCCCCTAGGCACTCACCAGAGCGCAGCGGCTCGGGCTCATAACCCGAAGGTCGCGGGTTCGAATCCCGCCCCCGCTACTAACGGAACCCCTGCAAACGCGGGGGTTTCGTGTTGTCGGGGCGGGGCGTGCGGGTGCGGGCGGGTACCAATCGGGTACCAATCTGTAGGCGCAACGGGCGTGTTTTGCGCCCGCCTG
>DATDLN010000017.1:0-19506 GCA_036519295.1 Thermoleophilaceae bacterium | reverse complement strand
GCCCGACGCCTTCTTAGTATCCCCTGCCGAGCCGCGGTAGTGGGCCGCTGGTGATCACCCGCGAGCCGGCCGGGCAGCCGCGGGCGCCGACGGCGCGGGCGCTGCCGGAGATCGTGCCGACGATACGGTCGCCGGGGTCGGCCAGGATGCGCTTGCGGCCGGGGCCGCGGCAGACGACGGTATCGCCCCGGCGCCCGTCGCGGACGACGACGAGGTCCTTGCCCGACCCGGTGCGCACGATGGCGGCGCCGAAGAAGTCGACCAGCTGGTCGTTGCCCGGCCCGCCCCCGAGGATGTCGCCGCCGCGGTGGCCGTCGATGTTGTCGTCGCCCGGACCGCCGTAGATGCGGTCGTTGCCGCGCGCCCCCTGGAGCAGCACGTCGTCGCCGCCGCGGCCGAACAGGCTGTCGCGCCCGCGAGCGCCGAACAGGTAGTCGTCGCGGGGACCGCCGAAGAGGCGCTCGTCGCGCCGCGTCCCCGTCCGCGTCCGGCCGTGCGAGCGCCGCAGCTTTCGCACCAGCGCGGCCAGCCGGCGAAACCGCGCGTCGGCCTGGGCCGCCGCGCCCCGGCGCGCGTGGGCGGCCCCAGCCGCTGCGCCTCGTTTCAGCAGGTCGAAATCCGGTCCCTGGTTGAGCAGCACGTTGCTGAACACCACCCCCACCCGCATTTGAGCCCGATCGGCCGCATTGAACAGCGACGGGTTGATCCACCTCTGATCGACATCCCCGAAACCGTTGAAGAACCCCACCCCGTTGCTCCACACGAACCAGTTGCCGTTGTTCATCGCGTCGTTGCGCTGGAAGTAGCGCCCGATCAGATTGATGATCTGCGGCGAGAACACCAGTGTTGTCGCGACCGTCACCACGATGACGGCCGTTGCACAGACCGGCAGAAGAACGGGATTGATGGCGCCTATGACGCAGAGGAAGAACGTCGCCCCGGCGAAGGAGACGCCGGAACTACTGGCGATGAGCTGCGCCTGCTGAACGTTCTTGTCGATCTTGATCAGGTCCTTCCACCCTAGGGCGTTGCCGCCGGCACCCTTGAATGCCGGATAGTTGAGCGTGCTGATCTCCGTGTTCCAGGGCAGCGACGACTGACCGCCCTGGAGCATGTGGCGAGGCGCGCCGCCGCTGCCGCCCATGCGCAGCTGCCAAATCGCGTCGTCGACCAGGAGCGTGCCGAACGGCATCGAGTAGACCGGACCGCACAGCAGCGCAATGAAGCGCGGGATGTCGTTCTCCTGGATCGCCGGTTGGCGGCGCACCACCAGCCCGCCCGAGGAGGGAACCCCCTGCACGTTGCAGGGGTCGGCCACCGGCTTCCCAAACAGCGGCGTGAAGAACGACTGGTAGGCCTGCGCCTCGCCGGCGACCAGGCCCGATCCCGCCAGCGCGAACACCGCCGCGGCGAGCGCGAGCGACGCTCGCCGGCGGCAGCCACCCTGGACCAGACCCGACCCAAAGCCGTTCCGAGCTCGTCTCAACGCTCCCCCCGGTTCGTAGTGTGCGCGACTCTACAGCGAGCGCGCGGGCTGCTCAACCGCCGAGCCCCGCGCTGTCGCTTCGCCACAGGCGCCACGCGGTGGATCGCTACCGGAAACGGCTCCGGGCCTGGCTGGCTGCGGTCGCGGAGGAGCTCGAGCGCCTCGCGCGGCGGCAAGCCTCTCGTTGGCACCGCCGGTGTGGCTACCCCGCTCGACGGAAACCCGGATGCCGCGCTGCCAGCGGTTGCGGACTGCTCGCGCCCGGGGACTCTCTGTCATCACAACCGTCCTCCTCCGCGGTGCCTTCGGTTGGCCCGGGCTGGCTCTGGGGGGCGGTCGCGGAGGAGCTACGAAAAGGGCGGCCTCCTCCGTCGCGTCGAGGGAAGCGGTCCGGCCCGATGAGATCAAGGAGCGACTCCGCGCGGTGCTGCTGTCGCCAGGTGGTCAGTCGAGCTCGGCGGCCGATCTGCAACAGTCCGCGGCCGAACCCGACTGCTGAAGGAGACGGTCAGATGAGCGACAGCGTCTATCGCGTCACCGAGGTCATCGGCGTGAGCAGCGAATCCTGGGAAGCGGCGGCCCGCAACGCCGTACAGACCGCGGCGCGGACAATTCGCGACCTGCGCATTGCCGAGGTCGTTCGCAAGGACGTCACAATCGAGAATGGCGAGGTGACCGGCTACCGCGTCCGCCTGAACATTTCCTTCAAGTACGAGTCCGGGGACTGAAGCCAGCCCGCCGGTGATCTACTTCACCGGCCACCGCAATGAGAGCAGTGGCCCGCAACTTCCCGGCCGGCCAGGCCGCGAATGCCGTCGATCAGGTCGTGGCCGCCACTGCCGTACGCCGCGGTTGCAACGCTAGCCACGGCCGCCTAGCGTAGGGCCTGCATGCAGCCCGGGGTGCATCTGACGCGGCTGACGCCGGTCGCCTTCCTCGAACGCAGCGCGGCCGCCTTCCCGGAGCGCACGGCGGTGATCGACGGCGAGCGGCGGCTCACCTGGGCCCAGTTGCGCGAGCGCGTGCGTCGGCTCGCGGTCGCCCTGCAGGAGAGCGGGGTCGAGAAGGGCGATCGGGTGGCGTTCCTGGCGCCCAACGCGACCGAGCTGCTCGAGGCGCACTACGGCGTGCCGGCATCGGGCGGTGTGCTCGTCGCGATCAACACGCGGTTGAACGCCGATGAGGTCCGCTACATCGTCGAGCACTCCGGCAGCCGGCTGATCGTGGCCCACACTTCGCTCGCCCATCTGGTCGAGAGCGTCCCCGTCGAGCGGGTACTCGTCACCGGCGCGGACGGCAACTATGAGACGTTCCTCGAACGTGCGGGCGCAGGCGAGCCCGAGGATCGGTTGGAGTCCGAGGACGACACGATCAGCATCAACTACACGAGCGGCACGACCGGTCGTCCCAAGGGCGTGTTGTACACCTACCGCGGCGCCTACCTGAACGCCCTGGCGGAGGTGATCCACGCCCGCCTGGATTCGCGCTCGGTCTACCTATGGACTCTGCCCATGTTCCACTGCAACGGCTGGTGCTTCACCTGGGGCGTGACCGCGGTCGGTGCCACGCACGTATGCCTGCCGAAGGTCGAGCCGGGGGAGGTCTGGCGGCTGATCGAGGAGGAGGGGGTCACTCACCTGAACGGCGCGCCGACCGTGCTTGTCATGCTGATCTCGGACCCGGCCGCCCACCCGCTCGAGCGCCCGGTGCTGGTCACCACGGCGGCCGCCCCACCTCCTCCGGCAGTGCTCGAGCGCACCGCCGCGCTGGGCTTCGAGATCCACCACGTCTACGGTCTGACCGAGACCTACGGCCCGATCACGATCTGTGAATGGAATCCGGCCTGGGACGGGCTGGGATCCGAGGAGCGGGCGCGCCTGAACGCGCGCCAGGGGCTCAACATGGTCACCGCCGACCCGGTGCGGGTGGTCGACCGCAAGATGAACGACGTGCGGGCCGACGGGGAGACGATGGGCGAAGTCGTGATGCGCGGCAACAACGTCATGAAGGGCTACTACCGCGACGAGCGGGCCACGGCCGAGGCCTTCCGCGGCGGCTGGTTCCACTCCGGCGACCTCGGTGTGATGCATCCAGACGGCTACGTGGAGCTTCGCGACCGCGCCAAGGACATCATCATCTCGGGCGGGGAGAACATCTCGACGATCGAGGTCGAGCGCGCGCTCGTACGTCACCCGGACGTGCTCGAGGCGGCGGTGGTGGCGATCCCGGACGAGAAGTGGGGCGAGCGGCCGAAGGGCTTCGTAACGCTCAGGCCAGGCGCCAGCCTCAGCGAGGCAGAGCTGATCGCATTCTCGCGTGAGACGCTCCCAGGCTTCAAGGCGCCAAGCGAGATCGACTTCTGCGAGTTGCCGAAGACCTCGACCGGGAAGATCAAGAAGTTCGAGCTGCGCGAGCGTGTGCGGCGGGAGTCACAGGCGCCGGCGCCCCGCGCCTAGGTGGAATTCCGGGATCGGCACCGACGCGACGTCGGCGGGTCCTCAGGGGTTCGGCAGTGTTCGGGGCAGCCCGAAGTGTCGGAAGACGCCGGTGTCGGCGAACCAGGTGATCGCCGCGATCGCGTCGCCCTCGAGCGTCAGCACGATGAGTCCGTAGGGGCGGGCGATCGCCGCCTGCGCGTCCGGTAGGTAGCAGCCGAACGCGGGCTGGGTGTTGGCCCGGGTGGGCACGACACGCAGCGGTGCGCCGCGGAGCTCCGCCCGGTGGCGAAGGAAGGCGGCGATCGCCTCGTGTCCCTGGTACTCCAGCGGCTGGGGGGGCATCGTGAGCAGGGCGTCGTCGGTGAGCAGGGCGATGACGTCGTCGAGGTCGCCGCTCTGGACGGCGTCGGCGAAGCGCCCGACGAGTTGGCGCTCGCGGGCGGAGTTCGGCCGCGGGGCGCGGTCGGCGGCCGGTAGCCGCGCTTCGAGGGCCGCCCGGGCGCGCTGGAGGGCGCCCTTCACCGAGGCCTCGCCGGTGTCGAGCATCTCGGCGACCTCGGCGGTGCGGAAGCCGAGCACGTCGCGCAGCACGAGTGCCGCGCGCTGCCGGGGCGGCAGGCTCTGGAGCCCGACGATGAACGCAAGCTCGATCGTCTCCCTGGCCTCGTAGCGCGCCGCCGGCCCGGGGGAGCGGTCCGGGATGTCCTCGAGCAGGACGTCTGGGTAGGGCTCGAGCCAGATCGGCTCGGTCCGGCGGGTGGGCTCGGGCGGCGGGGCCATGGCCTGTACCTCCTGTGGGCGGCGCGACCGGGCGCGCAGCGCGTTCAGGCAGCGGTTCGTCGCGATCCGGTAGAGCCACGCGCGCACCGAGGCGCGCCCCTCGAAGGCAGCGAGCCCCCGCCACGCCGCCAACAGCGTCTCCTGTACAAGGTCCTCGGCGTCCTGCAGCGAGCCCAGGATCCGGTAGCAGTGCAGCTGCAGCTCACGCCGGTGAGGCTCGGTGAGCTTGCGAAACGCGTCGTCGTCCCCCGCGCGCGCCCGCGCGAGCGTGGCCTCGCCTAGCGCGTCGCCCGGCATGGGCGCCTCGCATCGGCTTGTCGGGTCGCGCTCATCACCAATAAGGACACCACCACCTCCCCGGAATGGACCGGCCGTTCCGTTTTCGCCGCCGCAGGTGTCTGAACGACATGCACCAGAGCGCGTAGTCGACGAGTACCTGAAGGAGGAAGAATCGCAATGGAGATGCCGCCGATCGTGTCGCCGCAGGAGTGGGAAGCCGCGCGCGAGGAGCTGCTGGTGAAGGAGAAGGAGCTCACCCGCTCCCGCGATGCGCTTGCCGCCGAGCGCCGCCGGATGCCGAGGATGGCCGTCGAAGAGGAGTACCGCTTGCGTTCGTCTCGCGCGCCCCGCAGGCCGACATCGAGCGCCGGAGGGCGCGGATGGGCTGGGAGGTCATCCAGTGGTCCACGCTGACCGGCGACCTCGACGCCGCCCTTTGTCGACCTGGCCAAGGGCATGCTGACGAGGGGACCTCGAGCCGCGGGAGGCCGGGCGCAGGGACACGCGCGACCATAGGTGTCACGGTTAACGACGGATGGATGAGGCACGCCTCGGTGAGGAGAGCGGGTCCCCCGGAGCAGCGAGAGGCGCTCCGCTGCGCAGGAGGGGGCGCCTTCCGCGGCCGGCCCGGTTGCGTGGCCGCCAGTGGACGCCGATCGAGCGCGCTGGGGTCATCGCCGCCGTGGCGATCGTGATGGGCTCCCTGTTCGTCACGACCTATACGCTCGCGCTCGGCGACCCCGTGCCCCGCCGCATCGACGCCGCGCTGGTCGGCGACCCGAGGACGGAGGCGGGCACGGTGAGGGCGGTCCAGGGGGTGGCCCAGAACAGCCTCGACTTCACCGAATACGAGTCGGCGGCCGCCGCGCTCCGCGCGATCGATCTCCAGCGGGTGTACGCGGCCCTCGATCTGACGCCGGCGAGGCCGACGCTCTACGTGGCGAGCGCAGCCGGCGCCTCCGTGGCACGCCTCCTGGAGAAGATCTCCTCGGTCGACCCGACGGTGCGGATCGTCGACACGCACCCGCTCAAATCGACGGATCCGAGCGGCCTCGACATCTTCTACCTGATGCTCATCGGGACGATCGTCGGGTTCATCACCGTGTTCCAGGCCCGGGCAAACGCCGCCGGCCTTCCGCTGCTCCATTGGACGGGGTTTGTGGTCGCCTTCGCGCTCGCGGCGGCGCTCGCACTGCCGCTGGTCGAGGGCCCGATCCTGGACCGGCTTGACATTCCCGTGCTCGAGGTCTGGGGCATCCTCTCGGTGCACATCGTGGCGGTGGCGTCGTTCGCCTCAGTGATGACCGTGCTGATTGGCCGCTGGGCGATCGTCCCGACCTTCCTGTTCTTCGTCGTGCTCGGCAATAGCTCGTCCGGAGGCGCGGTGTCGCCGCCGCTGCTCCCGGCGCCGTTCGCGTTCATCTCGCAGTGGCTCCCGTCCGGGGCCACGGTTACCTCGCTTCGCGACGCGATCTACTTCCCCGGCTACCAGCACGCGCGGCCGCTGCTCGTCCTTGCGGCCTGGGCCGGCGCGCTCTTCAGCGCGATGCTTGTCGCCTCGCACCGCCGCCGCACCAGCCCAGGCGGCCCCTGATGCCCTGTGCTGTTGCCCTGCAACCGCAACCGCAGAGACTTGGGTGGCCCGGACCGGGAATGTGATCGATGGGCAAGACACCACGGCTGGCGAGCGAAAGGTTGACCTGAGGGCGGCCCCAGTGCTCGAGGAAGATCGGCGCAGCGCGCGCATCAGTCGTCTCAGCTGTCGCGGAGCGCCTTGTTGAGCTTGTTGAATCGCTCGACATGCGTGCGCATGAGGTCTCGGGCCTTCTCAGGGTCGCGTGCCGCCACCGCCTTGGTGATGCGCGCGAGGTCGCGCGGGATGTCGGCGCCGTACTCCTCGGCGGTCGGGCGAAGCGCGCGCGCTTGGTGCATGACGGCGTCGTGGATCCCCTGCGAGATGCCGATGCGCAGGTTGTTCTTGGTCGCTCGCGCCAACGCTTCGTGCCAGCGGGCGTCGACCTCTCCGATCGGTTCCCAGCTGCCGCCGGAGGCCATGACGGCTTTGGCCTCCTCTACCAGTGCGGCGAGCTGGGCGATGTCGTCGTCGTCGGTGCGCTGGGCGGCCCACCAGGCGTTCTCCGGCTCGAAGGCCAGCCTGAACTCGGCGAGGTCGCGCAGCGAGGCTCCCTGCAGGTTCAGGAGAGTCGCGACCGCGTTGCCCACCAACGACAAGGGCGGCGCCACGGCGAAGGCTCCGCCGCTCTTCCCCGGGCGCACTTCGACCACCCCCGTCGCCTCGAGCGACCGCAGCGCCTCGCGAACGGTCGGACGGCTCACCGCGAACGCCTGCGAAAGCTCCCGCTCGTTCGGCAGACGCTCACCCTGCTTGATCTGGCCGCTCAAGATGGCTTCCCGCAGCTGCGTGACGACATCGTCGAACGAGCGCACGCGGCGCACGGGGACGAAGGGCGGTTCAGCTCGCGCAGGTTCGCTAGCAGCCATCCTGGCTCACTCTAAGCGCCGCCGCCGTCATGCCCGGACGCCCGCCGCTCGAGGTGCTCGCGAAGGCGGAAGATCGCTCCGCCGTCCCCCGTGTCCTAGGACCGAAGCCCTCGAAGACGCCGGTCCGTAGTGGAGCGCGTGCGTCCACGCTGTGGTCACCGCTTCTGCCGTTGGCACGAGCTCTCCATCCATCCAGACGGACTCCGGCAATTCCATGAGCTCACCTCAGGCATCGTATCAAATGGTTTGACCATATGCCCCCTCTATGTTATATGGTTTGACCAAAGCTGCTGCCGACCGGAGGAAATCGTGTCCAAGCCATCCGCCCCAGCCACCTTCGTCCTGCCCCCCACGCGCAACGAGCCGGAGCGGGGCTACGCGCCGGGTTCTTCCGAGCGCGAGGCGCTCGAGCGTGAGCTGCGCCGCATTCGCGGCGAAACCCCGGAGCTGCCCCTGCGGATCGGCGGCGAGGATGTCGAGACCGGCCGGCTGCACGCGGTCGTTCCACCGCACTCGCACGGCGAGCCGCTCGCACATGCTCACTGGGGCGGCGCCGGGGAGGTCGAGCGGGCGATCGACGCCGCGGCCGAGGCCCACCACGACTGGTCGCGGATGGCGTGGGAGGACCGCGCCGCGATCTTCCTCCGAGCGGCAGAGATGGTGCGCGGGCCGTGGCGCGCAACGCTCAACGCGGCCACGATGCTGAACCTCAGCAAGACGCCCCGGGAGGCCGAGATCGACGCGGCGTGCGAGACCGTCGACTACCTGACCTTCAACGCCCGCTACATGCGGGAGATGTACGGGATGCAGCCGGATTCGCTGCCGGGCCAGTGGAACCGCACCGAGTACCGCCCGCTCGAGGGCTTCGTGCTCGCGATCACGCCCTTCAACTTCGCCTGCCTGGCCAACATCGCATACGCGCCCGCCATCATGGGCAACGTCGTTGTCTGGAAGCCCGCCGAGCAGGCCGAACTCGTCGCCTGGTACATGCTGCGCCTGCTCGAGGAGGCCGGACTCCCGCCGGGCGTGATCAACCTCGTCTTCGGCGATGGGCCGGAGATCGGCGACGTCGCACTCGCCCACCGTGACCTCGCCGGCGTGCACTTCACCGGCTCGACCGAGACCTTCCAGCACATCTGGCAGACGGTCGCCGGCAACCTCAAGACGTACCGCAACTATCCCCGGCTCGTCGGGGAGACGGGCGGCAAGGACTTCATCGTCGCCCATCCCACCGCGGACATAGACGCCGTCGCCACCGCCGTCGTCCGCGGCGCATTCGAGTTCCAGGGGCAGAAGTGCTCAGCCCCGTCGCGGCTGTACGTGCCCGAGAGCCATTGGGATGCCCTGCAGGAGCGCCTCGTTGCCGAGGTCGAGCAGATGAGGGTGGGCGATCCGACCCGGCCCGACGTATTCGTCGGCGCGGTCATCGACGAGGACGCGTTCGCCAAGCACGACCGCGCGATCGCCGATGCTCGCAGCTCCGACGGCACGGACATCGTCGTCGGCGGCACGACCGACGACTCGGTCGGCTACTTCGTCTCGCCGACGATCGTGCGCACCCGTCAGCCGGACTTCCGGCTGCTGCGGGACGAGCTGTTCGGCCCGATCATGACCACGTTCGTCTACCCCGATCGCGACTGGGCCGGCGTGCTCGAGCAGGTCGACCAGCAGAGCCCCTACGGACTCACCGGGGCGGTCTTCGCCCGCGACCGCTACGCCGTCGCGGAGGCCGACGAGAAGCTCCGTTACACCGCCGGCAACTTCTACATCAACGACAAGCCCACCGGCTCGGTCGTCGGGCTTCAGCCGTTCGGCGGCTCCAGGGCATCCGGCACGAACGACAAGGCAACGTCGATCTGGAACCTCAGCCGCTGGGTGTCGATGAGGACGATCAAGGAGAACCTGCTGCCGGCGACAGACTGGCGCTACCCCTTCATGGGTGAGATCTCGGACGATGCCCCGCATGCTGCGGCCTCCGCGAACGGCGGTCAGTCGTGAGCGTGGTACGGCCGCTCGCCTCTCGCCGTGAGGACGAAGGGGTGGAGCCCCGCTGGCAGCAGGAACTAGCCGACGCGCTGGTGGAGGCCGGCGTTGAGGTCGCGGCCTGGGTTCCGGACAAGCGGCTCGCGCCGATTGCTGCACGTCTCGCCGAACGCGGCATCACGCTCCGCACGCTTCCGCGCGAGGAGGAGTGCTTTGGCTACGCCGCCGGCTTCCGAGCGGCGGGCGGCATGCCGCTCGTCATGGTCCAGTCCTCGGGGCTCGGCAACTCGCTCAACGCGATCGGCTCGTTCGTCATTCCCTACGGCCTCGGGTTCCCGGCCGTCATCTCGATGCGCGGGAGCCTGGGCGAGCGCAACCCGTCGCAGATGCAGCTCGGCCGCACCACCGCCGGAACGCTCGATCTCCTCGGTGTTGAGGCGTTTTCGCTGTCTGCGCCCGAGGACGCCAAGACCCTCGCCAGGGGCGCGATCGCCGTCGCGGAGGGCGCCCGTACGCTCGCCCCGATCCTCCTCGAAGGCGAACTGGAGCTCGCATGAACCCCACCGACATCGTCCGGACGATCCTCACCGCGGCACCCGGCGCCCTGTTCGTCTCCTCGCTGGGCACGCCCACCTCGGCGCTGCGGGCAGCGAGCGACGACGGGCCGCATCTCTACATGGGCGGCTCGATGGGTAGCGCCCTGGCGGCCGCCCTCGGGGTGGCCGACAAGCAGCCGTCGCGCGAGGTGATCGCGATCCTCGGAGACGGGGAGGCGCTGATGGGCGCCAGCTCCTTGTGGAGCATGGCGGGGATCTCCCCGCCGAACCTGCTTGCAGTCGTGCTCGTCGACGGCCACTACACGATCACGGGCGGTCAGCAGCTCGGCGTGCCGGACATATTCGGCGACGTCGCGGCCGCGCTCGGGATGGCGACGGCGACGGCCCGCACGCACGAGCAGCTGGCCGACTGCGTCGACTCCCTCGAGCGGCCGGGGCTGCTCGAGGTCCGCTACGACGAGCGGAGCTGGCCGGGGCCATCCCCGTTCGTCGACCCGCCCGTGGTGCGCTGGCGCTTCGAGCAGGCCGCCAACGCGTCGTGAACTTCGCGTCGCACGTTCTCGACCGGCCGGCCGGCATGCCGGCACTGGTCGAGCGGGCGCGGGACGGAGCCCGTCGCGAGTGGTCGTTCCCAGAGGTTCGCACCAGGGTCGACCACCTCGCGACGGTGTTGCACGAACTGGGCCTGCAGCGCGGGGACGTCGTCATGACGCTGATCGGCAACCGTCCCGAGTGGGTGTTCGCGATGCTTGCGGCGTTCCGACAGGGCTACGTCGTGCTCCCCTGCAACGAACAGCTGCGCGCGAAGGACCTGCGGCAGCGCCTCGGTGTGGTGAACGTCGCGGCCGTTGTGGCGGACCCGCGCAACCAGGCGGAGATGGAGGCGGCCGGCGTCACCTGCCCGGTGCTGTGGATCGACGAACTCCCTGATCGCCTGAGTCCGCCGCCGGCTGCCGCCGTAGAGCCTGACGAGCCGGCGCTGATGACATTCACATCGGGCACGAGTGGTCAGCCCAGGTGCGTCGTCCACGGTCACCGCTATCTCTGGGGCCAGCAGCTGCAGGCGGGGCACTGGATGGCCTTGCGCCGGGGCGATCGTGTCTGGTGCACCGCGGCGTCCGGCTGGTCAAAGTCGGCGCGCAACAGCTTCATAGCGCCGTGGCGGCGCGACAGCGGTGCTGCACGACGCCCGCTTCGACGCCGAGGAGCGCATACAGCTCCTCGAGGAGGAACGGGTGAATGTGCTCTGCATGGCGCCCACCGAGTACCGGGCGATCGTCAAACGCGACGCGCTGCGCCCGACGCGCCGCCTGCGCAGCTGCCTGGCGGCGGGCGAGGCGCTCGACCCGGAGGTTCTCCGGGCCTGGGGCGAGGTCACCGGCGTCGTCATCCGCGACGGCTACCGGCAGACCGAGACCGGTCAGATCACAGCCATGCCGACCGATGAGCCTGTGCGGCCGGGGAGCATGGGCAAGCCGCTGCCCGGTGTTCGCGCGTGGGTCGATCAGGGCGAGCTGGTCGTGGACCCGGCGAGCGTGCCCACGTTCTTCCTGCGCTATCACGGCGAGGCGCCGCCCGAGCCGAGCCCGTGGCGTACCGGCGACCGGGTACGGCAGGACGGTGACGGCTTCCTGTACTTCGAGGGACGCGCCGACGACGTGATCATCTCCTCGGGCTATCGGATCGGCCCCCTGGAGGTCGAGTCCGTGCTGATCGAGCATCCGGCCGTCGCGGACGTGGGCGTCGTCGCCGCTCCGGACGAGGATCGCGGAAGCGTCGTCCGCGCGGTCGTCGTCCTCCAGCAGGGCTTCGCGCCGCGGCCGGAGCTGGCTCGCGAGCTCCAGCAGCACGTCAAGGCGGTCACGGCACCGTACAAGTACCCCCGGCGCGTGGACTTCGTCGAGGCGCTGCCGCGGACGGCGAGCGGCAAGTTGCGACGGGCGGCGATCCGATGACCCGCCACAACACCAACGGGGTCGGGGCCCGGGCCGCAGAGGTCGGCCATCAGGTGGCACGCGGGATCATCCTGAGGGCGGCGGAGAGCCAGGGCGTCAACCGCCTCGTGTCGCGCCATGGCATGCGCCTCGGGTCGCGCCGGTTCGTCCCGGCTCAGACGCTGGACGAGGTCGTCCCGATCTTCCGGCAGCTCAATGCCGCCGGCGCGCGGGCTGTCACGGGGCTCTTCGACGACTACGCCTTGACGCGCGAGCAGGTCGAGCGGCACGAACGCGAGTACGCACGCCAGATCGTGCGGCTCGTCGAGGAGGGGCTCGACGCGAACGTGGGGGTCAAGCTCACCCACCTCGGCGTGCGCTTCGACCACGAGCTGATGTTCGAGAGCGTCGCCCGCCTGCTCGATCTCGCGAACGAGCACGGCATGCGCCTGCGGATCGACATGGAGGAGAGCGCTATCGTCGACGCGACGCTCGCCCTCTACCGACGTCTTCGTGCGAGCGGTCGGCACAACTTGGGCCTCGTGCTCCAGAGCTACCTCTACCGATCGCCCGGGGATCTGGAGAGCGTGCTGCCACTCGGTCTCAACGTACGGCTCGTCAAGGGGGCGTACCTGGAGCCGGCGAGCATCGCGCTGCAGCACAAGCCCGACATCGACGCGGCGTACGCTGGGCTGCTGGAACGGGCGCTGCGGGGCGCCGAGTTCACTGCGCTCGCGACGCACGACCCCGCGATGATCCGCACGGTCCTCGAGATCATCGATCGCGAGCGCGTGCCACGCGAGCGCTACGAGTTCCAGATGCTCTACGGCATCGGGCTGGCCGAGCAGCGCCGGCTGCTTGCTGCCGGACTGCCGCTTCGGATCTCCGCGCCGTATGGGCCGACGTGGTTCAACTACCTGATGCGGAGGCTGGCCGAGCGTCCGGCCAACCTGAGCTTCTTCCTGAGGGGGGCACTCAACCGATGATCACCCAGACCGACTACGCCCTGCACATCGGAGGCGCGGGCACGCCCGCGTGCTCGGGGCGCACCTACGAGACCGTCAACCCCTTCACCGGCCGGGCATGGGCGAAGGTGGCGGACGCCGGCCCGGACGACGTCGACGCGGCGGTGCGCGCCGCGCGCGCCGCCCTCGACGGGCCGTGGGGCGCCATGACCGCGCCGGAGCGCGCCGCTGTGCTGCGCAAGGCGGCCGACGTACTCGAAGGCGAGGCCGACCGCCTCGCGCACCTGGAGACCACCGACAACGGCAAGCTCCTGCGCGAGACCGCTGGTCAGATGGCTGCCATCCCAGGGTGGTTCCGCTACTTCGCGGGCGTGGCCGAGACCGCTCGCGGGGAGACGATCCCGACCGCGAAGCCGAACTTCCTCGTCTACACGGTCCGCGAGCCGGTCGGCGTCGTCGGCGCGATCGTGCCGTGGAACTCCCCCCTCTTGCTGTTGGTCTGGAAGCTCGCACCGGCGCTCGCCGCGGGCTGCACGATGGTGGTCAAGCCCTCCGATCACACTCCGGTGACGACGCTCGAGCTGGCCCGGTGTCTCGAGGACGCCGGCATTCCGCCCGGTGTCCTGAACGTCGTGACCGGCTGGGGTCCGAGCACCGGCAAGGCGCTCGCGGAGCACCCCGGGGTCGACCTCATCGCGTTCACCGGCTCGACGGGCGTCGGCAGGGAGGTCGCGCGCGCCGCGGCTGGGCATCTCGCGCGCACTACCCTCGAGCTCGGCGGCAAGTCCGCTCAGATCGTCTTCGACGACGCTCCGGTCGACGCCGTGCGAGACGGCGTGATCGCAGGCATCTTCGCCGCCACCGGACAGACCTGCATCGCCGGCTCCCGGCTTCTCGTCCACCGCGCGGTCAAGGAAGAGCTGCTCGAGGCGCTGGTGGAGCGCGCGCGTACGATCGTGCTCGGCGATCCTCTCGAGCCGTCGACCGAGATGGGCCCGCTCGCAAACGAGCAGCAACTCCGCTCGGTACGCGGGCACATCGACCGCGCGCTCGCGGACGGGGCGACGCTCGTCACGGGCGCCGGCGACGGCGGCAAGGGCGGCCTGTTCCTCGCTCCGACCATCGTCGATGGCGTCACACCCGACATGGCGCTGGCCAACTACGAGGTGTTCGGCCCCGTGCTCGCCGTCGACGTCTTCGACGACGAGCACGAGGCGATCGATAAGGCGAACGCCACCCGGTTCGGGCTCGCCGCCGGTGTCTGGACAATCGACGTCGGGCGCGCGCACCGCGTGGCCTCGCGGCTGCGGGCCGGCACCGTCTGGGTCAACAGCTACCGGGTGGTTGCGCCGCAGGTGCCGTTCGGCGGCCTTGGCGACAGCGGATGGGGCCGCGAGAACGGAACCGAGGCCATGCACTCATTCACCGAGACCAAGGCGGTCTGGGTCGAGCTCGAAGGGCAGACGCGCGACCCGTTCCGGATGGGGTGAGGAGCCACAGATGACACCGTTTCAGAACGTCCACCACGTCTGCATCGCCGTCGAGGACATCGACCGAGCAATGGCCTTCTACGAGGCGGTCGGGATCGGGCCGTGGCACGACTACCCGCCGCTCGCCGGCTTCACCGACCTCGACGTGCCGGACGTCGAGGGCTTCCACAAGCTGGTCTACAAGTGGACGATGGTCGGCGACCTGCAGCTCCAGCTTGTCGAGCCGGGGAACGACGGCACGCCGCAGCGAGACTTCCTCGAGACGCATGGGCCCGGCGTCTATCACCTTGGATTCGTGGTCGATGATGCCGACCGCGGCCAGCGCGAGGCGGAGGCGCTCGGCCTGCGGGCGAGCGCCCGCGGCCGGCGCACGAACGGGAGCGGATTCACGTACTTCGACACGCGCTCGCAGGCGGGCGTCACGCTCGAGAACCGACAGAGCCCGCCGGGAGAGGAGCCTCGAGCGTCCCAACCGGACTGGGCCCCGTTCCGGAACCCCCATCACATCTGCCTCGCCGTGTCGGACATCGAACGGACCGCCGGGTTCTACGAGTCCGTCGGCATCGGCCCCTGGCAACCGCTTCCGCGGATGCACGACCTGACCGAGCTCGCCGGCCCGGCCCCCGACGCGTTCCACGACCTCACCTACAGGTGGACCACGATTGGCGACCTCCAGCTCCAGCTCGTGCAGCCCGGCGCCGGCCGCACCCCACAGGGTGACTTTCTCGCCGCCCATGGCGAGGGCGTGTTCCACATGGGCTTCGTCGTCGATTCGGTCGACGACGCCGAAGCCGAGGCCGGCGAACGCGGGCTCGACGTGATCCTGCGCGGGCGGCGCGCCGACGGGACCGGGTTCTCCTACTTCGACACCTACGACGCAGCGGGCGTCACGCTGCAGGTCCGCAAAGCGGCCGCGCCAGGAGGACGACCGGCATGATCCTGATCACCGCCGCGACGGGGCAGGTGGGAAGCCAGGCGGCGCAGGAGCTGCTGCAGGCCGGCACGCCTGTGAGGGCCTTCGTTCGCGACCCGTCGCGTGCCACGGCCCTCTCCGGCGCCGAGGTCGTCGCCGGGAGCTTCGAGGACGACGCGTCCCTCGCCCGCGCTCTCGACGGGGTCGACGCGATGCTGCTCGCGGGCCGCGACAGTCCGGACGCCGTGGGGCAGCACCGCCGCGTGCTCGATCATGCCCGGCGCGCCGGTGTGCGGCACATCGTCAAGCTCTCGGCGATCGGTGCAGCGCCCGACTCACCGGTCGCGCTGATGCGCGAGCACCACGAGGTCGACGAAGAGGTGCGGCAGGGGCCGGCAACGTGGACGCTTCTCAAGCCGCACCTCTTCATGCAGAACCTGCTTCGTGCCGCCGAAACGGCTCGCCTCGACGGCACCGTTGCGGCACCGATGGGGGACGAGCGCTTCCCACTCGTGGACACGCGCGACGTCGGCGCAGCCGCCGCCGTGGTGCTCGCCGACCCAGACGCCCATGCCGGCCAAACCTATGCGCTGACCGGCCCGGCGGCCCACACCTACGACGAGGTCGCGGCGGCGCTGGCCGCCGTCGCCGGCCGGCCCGTGGCATACGAGCCGGTCTCACCCGAGGTGTACGAGGCCCGGCTGCTGGCGGCGGGTCTTCCCGACTGGCGCGCATTCGACCTCGCCCACATTGCATCCGCGTACGCCCCGGCCGACCGTGTGGTCACGCCCATAGTCCAGCAGCTTCTCGGGCGCCCGCCGCGATCGCTTTTCGAGTTCCTCCAGGATCATCGGGACGCGTTCCACCCAACCAACGCTGAGCCGGTCCAAACCAGATGACCCCGGCATCGGAGGACCGCGCCCTGCTGATCGTCGGCGGCGGGCGCATGGGAGAAGCCCTGCTGGCCGGACTGATGGAGGCCGGGCGCCTGCCCAGCGAGCTCGTGGTCGCCGAGACGTCACCATCGCGCCGCGCTGAGTTGGCCGCGGCCCATCCGGGCGTCGAAGTCCTCGAGACTCCGGCTCGGCTGGCTTCAGCCGTCCTGGCCGTCAAGCCGGGCGACGCCGCCGACGCCGCGGTCGCAATCGCCGACGCGGGTGCCGAGCGCGTGCTGTCGATCGCTGCTGGCGTCACGACAGAGGCGATCGAGCGAGCCGTGAGCGGACGGCTACGCGTGGTGCGGGCCATGCCCAACATGCCGGCCGTAATCGGTGCGGGCGCCGCTGCCGTCACCCCGGGAGCGACGGCCCACGAGGGGGACCTGGCGTGGGCAGAGGAGATTCTCGGTGCCGTCGGAACGGTCGTGCGCGTGGCGGAAGAAGGTATGGACGCAGTGACCGGACTCGCGGGATCGGGTCCGGCATACGTGTTCCTGGTCGCGGAAGCGATGGCCGAGGCCGGCGTGCTCGGCGGCCTGCCGCGGGGCGTAGCCGAGACGCTGGCCTTCCAGACACTGCTCGGGTCCGCCCGGCTGCTCGTGCACGGCGGTGCCAGCCCCACCGAGCTACGGGCTGCGGTCACCTCCCCCGGCGGCACGACCGCTGCGGGGCTACGCGAGCTCGAGCGCCGTGGTGTCCGAGCGGCATTCTTGGATGCCGTGACGGCGGCCACCGAGCGTTCGCGTGAGCTCGGCGCCTGACCACGGCCCGGACGCCCGCGCGCGCCCCCGGGGGTCGCTTTTATCTGGCTCGAGCGGGATCTGCGTCCCGCCTGCGTAGGGGTGGCTGCGTGCGCGAGCTCCAGACCGCCTCATCGACTAATCGCTGCCCGCACATCGCAACCGAGGAGGAGTAGCGAGCGAGCCAACGCGTTGCAGCGGAGCTGGCGACGATCCGGTCTGAGCCGTCCCGGCCGTTAGCGTGTCGGGCGATGCGCGAGCGTTGCGATCGCCGAGGGTCCTCTGGGTGACCGCGGCGGTCGGATGGGGCGCGCTCGCCGCGTCGTCGCTGGTCATCGGCGCGCTGCTCGGACTGCTCAGGGCGTGGCCGCGTCGGCTCGTCGGGCTGGTGCTCGCGTTCGGAGCCGGTGCGCTGATCAGCGCCGTCAGCTTCGACCTGGCGCAGGAGGGTGCGCAGGTCGGCGACGCCGGCTTTGTGGGGTTGGGCCTTGCCGTCGGCGCGATCACGTATTTCGCGCTCGACCGCATGCTGGCACGACCGAGCCGGCGCGGGAACGACCGGGGACCGAGCGAGAATGCCGGCCCCGCGCTGGCGCTCGGCGCGTTCCTGGACGGCATCCCCGAGCAGGCGGTGCTCGGCATCGGCCTCGCCGCAGGCGAGGGCGTCAGCGTTGGGCTGCTCGTCGCGATCTTCGTTTCCAACCTTCCGGAGGCGATCGGCTCGTCCACCGAGATGCGCGCCGCAGGCACGCGACCCGCCGCGATCCGTCGTCTGTGGCTCATCGTCGCGTTGATCTGTGCCGCGGCGACCGTCGTCGGTTACGCGATTGCTGACAACGTCTCGGGCAACCTCAACGCCGCCGTGGACGGGTTCGCCGCCGGCGCGCTGCTCGTGATGCTGATCGACTCGATGATCCCGGAGGCAGTTCGCAAGGGCGGGGACATCTCCGGCCTAGTCACAGTCCTCGGCTTCGCGGTCGCGGCCTCCCTGTCAGCCGTCTCCTGACCGCTCACCGGGCGTCACCGGCGGCGTCCTCGCCGATCGGCGGGCCGAGTCGCGTGACGGGTGGGATTTCCTGAAGCGCCCACTCCGGCGGGTCGACGCCCTCCTTGCGCGCGGCCCGGCGCGCAAACTCGCGTTCGAACCCAGCCGGGGTGCAGACGATCAGATAGTGCGCTTTCGCGGCGCCGCGGTTGGTGAAGGTGTGCGGCACGCCGCCCGGCGCGAACGCGAGCTGACCCGCGCCGACCGTGACCAGATCGCCCTCGACGAGGAACGTCAGCTCCCCTTCGAGCACGTAAAAGGCTTCATCGAAGTCGTGCATGTGCAACGGCGGCCCGGCGGCGCCGGCTGGCATGACGCTCTCGACGACCCCGACGCGGCCGCTGCTCTGCTCGCTGCGGACGAGGACCTTGGGAAAGGTCGTGGCTTCGTTGTTGTTCATGCGGTTGCTCCTCATCTCAGAGTCCGGGTTTGAAGACCATGTCCCAGGCGGCTGCGATCAGCAGCGCGACGACGAGCACGTAGCCCCACGTCCAGCGGGTGAGCTGCCGGCGGGCCTCGGTGTGGTCGTCGCGATCGATCGCCCGCTGAGCGTTGATCGCAGTCCGGCTTTGGTAGGCGGCGCCGACGACGATGGCCGCGGCGATCAGTGCGAGCGCGACCTGGACCCAGGCTTGGCCGAAGTCCCAGGCGGCGTTGTCAAGCACAAGCCAGATGCCGAGGCCGAGGACGGTGACCGTGGCCGGCGCCAGGACGGCCGGTCCTATCACGCGCAGGCTGGCCACGAAGCGCGCCACCGCCTGCGCGTCGCTGCCGCGCAAGGTCGCGACGGCGAACGCCGCGAGCACGACCCCGCCGCCGACCCAGACCATCGCCGCGACGATGTGGCCGAACAGCAGCCAGTCGTAGAGCGTGGCGGCGGTCACGACGCCTCGCTCGCCGCCGACGTTGCCGCGGCGGTCAGCCGCTCAGGGCGCTGCGCCCCGCCGGCCGCGCGGTGGCTGCGGGCGGGCACACCGCCGCCGCCTGCCTTGAGTGGCACCTCGACGAGTGCGAGCACGGCGACCAGCGCCAGCACCGCCAGCGGCGTCGCGACCGCGAACACGGTCTGGACGCCGTCGATGACGTCGGCGCGCAGCACGCCGCCGACCCCGGCGCCGCTGTCCTCGGTCGCGCTCGCGCCGGCCTGGGCGGCGAACACCGCGCCGAGCACGGCCGCGCCGACGGCGCCGCCGAGCGCGCGGAAGAAGCCGGCGGTGGCGGTCGCGATTCCGAGCTCGCGCCGCTCGACGGCGTTCTGCACGGTGGTGACCAGCACCTGTGTGACCATGCCGAAGCCGAGACCGAACACCGCCAGCGCGATTCCGGTGCTGGCCCGTGACGGATCGGCCGACATCTCGGCCAGGGCGGCGAGCGCGGCGGTCATCAGGGCGAGGCCGGCAACCGGGAAGCGCTTGTAGCGGCCGGTGCGGGCGATGCTGCGCCCCGACAGCGTCGT
>DATDLN010000016.1:0-7431 GCA_036519295.1 Thermoleophilaceae bacterium | reverse complement strand
CGTTGTCACCCAGAAGCCCTACACCCACCAGCAGTCGATGCTCGACGGCATGGAGCCCAAGGGGCACCGCTACTACTGGAAGACCGAGTACCTGGCCGGGCTGACGAACGAGTTCCTCGACACGTTCCGCGACAGTGCCTTGAAGGTGACCTCCCCGCTGTCGGAGTCGATCGTCATCCACCTCGCGGGTGCGCTGAACGAACTGGCCGACGACGACGGGGCGGTCGGCAACCGAGACGCCCGGTACATGACCGCGTTCGCCGGTCAGTGGCCCGCCGGCGGCCCTGACGACGAGCACGTGTCCTGGGTACGGGAAGCGTGGAAGAGCGTCCGGCCCCACTCGACAGGCGGCAACTACCTCAACTTCCAGACCGCCGACGAGGACGAGGAGCGTGTCCGGGCGACCTACGGCCCCAACTTCGACCGCCTCGTCGAAGGCAAAGAGAAGTACGACCCTGAAAACCTGTTCCGCCGAAACCGGAACATCCGGCCTGGAGCCCGAGCCGGGACAACAGTGCCCACGTAACAGCCTTGGGGCGCCCTTGATCAGCGCGGCATCACCGCTGTCGCCTCAGCGCCGGTGATCCTGCGGCCGCTGCGCCCCGGGGCTCTCCCAGGTTGGAGCCAGTCAGCCGTCGAGGACCGTCAGGTCGAGCCGGCGGAGCCGTTCGGGGTCGGCAAGGATGTCGATCTCGACGATCTTCCCGCCCCTGACCGTGAAGCCCCCGACCGAGAAAGGCCGTCCGTCCCGCGTCGAGACCCCTCCCGCCGCGCCGTTGATCAGCGCCGGGTGCATGACCAGCCCGAGTCGGGAATAGGTGAGCGCCTGGGCGGCGACTGCCGCCGCCCCGCGGGCCTGCCGCAATCCACCCGCGAGCGGACCGAGGTCGGCTCTCAGCACGACATCTGGGTCGAGCACCGCGACCAGCCGGTCGAAGTCGCCATCGCGCGCGGCGGCGAGGAAGGCCTCGACGACCTCGCGCTGAGCGTCCAGATCGGCGTCGGGGACGGTGTTCTCAGCCTGTACGCGGCGGCGTGCCCGGCTCGCCAGCTGGCGCGCCGCATCCGGGGAGCGGTCGACGATCTGCGCGATCTCGTCGAAGGGCACCGCGAACATGTCGTGCAGTACGAAGGCGAGCCGCTCGGCGGGGCTCAGCGTCTCGAGGACCACGAGCAGGGCGAGACCGACCGAGTCGGCCAGCAGCACCTCGTGCTCCGGGTCCGTCCCGTCGGCGCGGTCGACGATCGGTTCCGGCAGCTGCACGCCGATCGGCTCCTCGCGCCGCAAGTTGCGCGAGCGGAGCATGTTCAGCGAGACGCGCGCGACGACGGTCGTGAGCCATCCACCGAGGTTCTCCACCTGGCTCGTGTCAGCGCGGCTCAGTCGCAGCCAGGCCTCCTGGACGGCGTCGTCTGCCTCGCTCAGCGAGCCGAGCATCCGATAGGCCACCGCTCGGAGCCGGGTCCGGTGCTCCTCAAAGCGCTCGGCCAGCCATTCGCGCTCATCCATCCGGTCACATTCCTCCGTCGCGTGGGGTCATACAACTAGACCCACGAAATCCAAGCGATGTGACGTACCGAAAAGGAGAACACGATGAGAGTCTTCGTTGCTGGGGCGAGCGGTGCCATCGGCACCCGGCTCGTTCCTCAGCTGATCGATCGAGGGCACGAGGTGGTCGGCACCTTCAGGTCTTCCGGAAACGCCGACCCTGTACGGGCGCTGGGGGCGGAGCCGATCGCGCTCGATCTGCTCGATGCGCGCGCCGTGCGGAAGGCCGTCCTCGAAACCGAGCCTGACGCGATCGTCCACCAGGCGACCGCTCTGGCGGATGTGCGCTTCTCCAGGAACCTCGACCGCACCTTCGCGCAGACGAATCGGCTTCGGACCGAGGGCACCGACGCGCTGCTGGCCGCCGCGAAGGAGGCGGACGTGAGCCGGTTCGTCGCCCCAGAGCTTCGCCAGCGCGCGATACGCGCGCGAGGGCGGGCCGGTCAAGACCGAGGAGGACCCGCTCGATCCAACCCCGGTGGCAACGACCCGGGAGACCAACGCCGCAATGCGATATCTCGACGAGGCCGTCACAGGCGCCGGCGGAATCGCGCTTCGCTACGGCGGCTTCTATGGCGCTCCGAACGACGGGCTGCTCGAGCCCGTCCGCAAGCGGCAGTTCCCGATCGTCGGCGACGGCGGCGGCGTCGCCTCGTTCATCCACCTCGCCGACGCAGCCGCAGCGACCGTGCTCGCGCTCGAACACGATGGACCCGGCATCTACAACATCGTCGACGACGAGCCCGCCCCGGTGCGCGAGTGGCTGCCGGTGCTCGCGGACGTCCTCGGCGCCAAGCCGCCCCGTCACTTTCCCCGCTGGCTCGCGCGGCTGTTCGCGGGCGAAGCGGCGGTCATGCTGGGAACCGAGTCCCGCGGCGCCTCGAATGCCAAGGCTAAGCGCGAGCTGGGCTGGGAGCTGCGCTACCCGACCTGGCGCCGGGGCTTCGTGACCGCCTATGCGTCAACCACCCCCGCGGACGGACGCAGATCTAACCCGGCCGCCAGCGCGAGTCACTCGCCGACTTGAGCGCTCACCTCCCCGTCCTTACACGCGGTGGCCGCATCGACGGGCCGAGCCAGTGACGGGCTACCAGGGTTCGCCCCGGACAGGGTGAGTCCCGCCGACGACGATCAACTCGCCCGGACCGACCGGCTGGCCGCATGCCGCGCACACGGTCAACGGGTGGAACTCGGCTCCGCAGCTGTGCCGGAACACGACCGGTTCCGTCCCGGGCGCGCACTGCTGGTCGCCCCACTCCTTCAGGGCGAGCACGATCGGGCGCAGCTGCTGTCCAGCCTCGGTCAGGTGATACTCGTAGCGCTGGGGACGCTCCGAGTACAACCGTCGCTCGATGAGTCCGATCGCCTCGAGCTTGCGCAGGCGAGCGGTGAGGACGTCCCGCGGGGCGCCGGTGAAACCTGCCAGTTCCTTGAAGCGCCGGAAGCCGTAGCCGATCTCGCGCACGATGAGCAGTGAGTAGCGATCGCCGACCACGTTGAGGGCGTCGGCGACGGAGCACACTCGCCTGGACGGTTTGACTTCCGAACTCACCCGGTCTACGGTACCCCGCTGGTCGGTATGGAAACCAAACCATCTTCGCCGGATGGTGCAAGGAGCATGATGACCCTCAACGGCAAGCCCCCCATCGTGCTGGTCCACGGATTCTGGGTGACTCCGCGTAGCTGGGAAAACTGGATCAGCCACTACGAGGGCCGCGGGCACCGCGTGCTTGCGCCCGCATATCCCGGGTTCGAGGTGGAGGTCGAGGCGCTCGACGAAGGATCCGTCGCCGATCGAGGCGATCACCGTTCCGGCGATCATCGAGCATCTGGAGGCGGTGATCGGCGAACTCGAGTCCCCGCCGATCCTCATCGGCCACTCCGCCGGCGGAGCCTTCGTGCAGATCCTGCTCGATCACGGCTTCGGGGCCGCTGGGGTTGCGATCAATTCCGCCCCAACCGAGGGCGTGCGCGCCGTTCCCCCGTCCCAGCTCAAGGCGGCGCTTCCGGTCCTGAAAAACCCCGCCAACCGACACAGGGCGGTCGGGTTCAGCCACGAGCAGTGGCACTACGCCTTCACCAACACGTTCAGCGAGGAAGAGTCCCGGCGGCTGTACGAGCGCTACCACATCCCTGCCTCCGGCTCGATCTTCTGGGGCAGCGTGCTCGCCAACCTCCAGCCCGGCCACCAGGACACCTGGGTCGACTACACGAACGACGACCGTGCGCCGCTGCTCTTCATCTCCGGCAGCGAGGACCACCTGATGCCGCCGAAGATCCAGCAGTCGAACGCCAAGCACTACAAGTCGAACACAGTCACGGAGGTCAAGGAATACGAGGGTCGGGCGCACCTCCTCCCCGCCCAGGAGGGCTGGGAAGAGGTGGCCGACTACGCTCTCGACTGGGCCGTCAGCCACGCGGGCGCTCCGGCGGCGCGCTCGTAGCGCGCACCCTCACTCCCGTAGGCAGGGGCGGATGAGGGACGTCCGCATGACGCACGTCGGCGGGCCGACGGTGCTGATCGAGGTCGCTGGCTGGCGCCTGCTGACCGATCCGACGTTCGACCCGCCGGGCCGCAGGTACTCGTTCGGATGGGGCACGGCGTCGCGCAAGCTGGCGGGACCCGCCATTCCCGCCTCGGAGCTTCCGCCGTTCGACGCGGTCCTGCTGAGCCACGACCACCATGGCGACAACCTCGACACCGCGGGCCGTGCGCTCCTCCCGTCCGCGGGCGAGGTCGTGACTACCGTGCCCGGCGCCCGGCGACTCGGCGGGCGCGCCCAGGGGCTCGAGCCGTGGGACACAACCCGGCTCGAGACCCCGGGAAAGCCTTCGATCGAGGTCATCGCCACGCCGTGTCGCCACGGGCCGCCGCTGAGCCGGCCGCTCGCCGGCCACGTGGTCGGCTTCGCCCTTCGCTGGGAGGGCCAGGAGCATGGCGCGCTGTGGATCTCGGGCGACACGGTCCTCTATGACGGCGTTCGCGAGGTGGCGACTCGGATGGCGGTAGACACCGCCGTGCTGCACCTAGGCGGCGTTCGGTTTCCCGTGACCGGACCCCTGCGCTACTCGATGACCACGCGACAGGCGGTCGAGCTGTGCAGACTCATCCGGCCGCGGGTGATCATCCCCGTCCACTACGAGGGCTGGAAGCACTTCCAGGAGAGCCGGGAGGCCATCGAGCAGGAACTCGCGACCGCGCCCGACGACATCCGCCGGGCGGTCCTTTGGCTCCCGCTCGGGGTCGCGGTCGAGCTCGGGGCGTAGACGGACAGCGCCCGAGACGCTGACAGCGTCGCCCAGAGCACGAGGGTGGCGACGAGTACGCCGGCGGCCGCGAGAGGGGCGAAGCCGCGGGGGTCGACCGGCGGCGCGGCCTGTCCGGTGAGTTGGCCGGCGAGGAGGGCGGCGACCGATCCCTGCGGCGTTGCGAGCGCGCCGACCGCGAGGCCGATGGAGGCAGTGTAGGCCCCCGGACCGGCTGCGATGAGCGCCGTCGCCCAGACGCTCGCGGGCGGGTTGTTCACGAGCGCGGCGACCGCGCCGATGCCGAGCGAGGCGCCGGCGAGTCCCGGAAGGGCGAGCGCCGGGGGCACCGATGCGTGCACGGCCAACGCCTGCGTCACTACGACGAGGCCTGCCACCTGAGTGGCGAGCTGCCAGGGGATCAGCAGGCGCGGCCGCCCGCCTTGGAGGGCCAGCGTGATGGCTACGACGGCGGCGAAAGGCCACCAGGGCGCGAGGCCGCCGAGGGGGGCGGTCCAGGCGGCACAGCCGGCGGCCGCCAGCGCGAGGATTGCGTGGCGCTCCTGAGTCGTCGAAGCAACCCTCGCAGGAGCGCCACCGCCGCGACGGGCGCGCCCGCCCGCGCCGCCGGGGCCGCCCAAGCCGCCACGCGGGCGACCGTGATCGCGGGCGAGGCGGCTCAGGGGAACTTGGCGTGCGTTGGCTCCCCCTCGTCGATCTGCACGCGGTGCAGCGACACGCCCCGGTCGCGTGTCTCGTCCTCGTAGGCCGCGGGGGCTCGCACGCGATGTGCTAGAGCACGAGCGGGGTGCTCATCGCGCCGCCAGCCACTGCTCGAACTCGGCGGCGACGATCCGCTCGTCGTGGACCCCGGCGGCCGCCGGCGTGGCGAGCCAGACGATCGGCGGTCCCATGATCGCGGGGTCGAGCAGCCGCTCGCGGGCCTCGGCGGGCGTATCGTCGGGGATCATCCCGGTGTCGGTGGGGCCGCCGGGGAGCAGCAGGTTGACCGTCACCGGGCTGTCGGCCAGGTCGGCCCCGCACTACCGCTGGCGGCCCGGTGACCACGAGAACTGGCGGCACCCGAGCCCCTCACAGGTCCGTGCCGCACAAAGGCAAATGTTTGCGGCGATCGAGGAGCACTCATGAACCCCGAGTTGTCAGTTTCCCTCCGCAAGGACGCGATGCCATCGGCGAGTCGGGGACCATCCAGCGCCCCCGTCGCGTTGATCGTCAACGGCGAGTCGCGCGTGGTGGACATTGAGCCGCGCGTGAGTCTGCTCGACGCGCTGCGCGAGCATCTGGACCTGACGGGCTCGAAGAAGGGCTGCGACCAGGGCACGTGCGGTGCCTGCACGGTTTGGGTGGACGGGCGGCGCGTTCTCGCGTGCCTGACGCTGGCGGTCACGTGCGAGGGCCGTGAGGTCACGACGATCGAGGGCCTGGCGGCGGACGGTGAGCTTCATCCGATGCAGCGCGCGTTCGTGGAGCACGACGCCTTCCAGTGCGGCTACTGCACCTCGGGTCAGATCATGTCGGCGGTCGCGCTGCTCGAGGAGGGCAACGCCGCGACTGACGCGGACATCGCCGAGTTCATGAGCGGCAACATCTGCCGCTGCGCCGCCTACCCGAACATCCGGGCGGCGATCCGGCAGGTCCGCGACGCCGAGGGGAAGGAGGACCATGCGGCCGCTTAGTTATACGCGCGCGAGCGACGTCGGCGACGCGATCGCGACCGTGAGCGCGGAGCCGGCGAGCGCCTTTCTCGCGGGAGGCACGACGGAGATCGACCTCGTGCGGCTGGGCGTCACGCGTCCCGACCTGCTGGTGGACATCAACGACCTGCCGCTGGCCGAGGTCGGGGATCTCCCCGACGGCGGCCTGCGCATCGGTGCGCTGGCCCGCATGAGCGACGTGGCCCGTGCGCCCGCCGTCATGGACCGTTACCCCGGTGTGTCGCAGGCGCTGCTGTTGGGTGCCTCGGAACAGCTGCGCAACATGGCGTCGATGGGCGGCAATCTCTGCCAGCGCGTTCGCTGCGCCTACTTCCGGGACGGCGTCTCGCCGTGCAACAAGCGCGAGCCCGGAACGGGCTGCTCCGCGCTCGACGGGCTGAACCGCGGGCACGCGATCCTCGGCACCAGCGAGCATTGCATCGCAACCCACCCCTCGGACGTCGCGGTCGCGCTCGTCGCCTTCGACGCCGTCGTGCTCACGACCGGGCCGAACGGCTCGCGCGCGATCCCGATCGACGACTTCTACCTGCTCCCGGGCGAGACCCCGGATGTGGAGCACCCGCTCGAGCACGGCGAGCTGATCGAGGCGATCGAGCTGCCGCCCCTCGCGATCGCGCGCGGATCGCTGTACCTGAAGTTCCGCGACCGCCAGTCCTATGAGTTCGCGCTCGTGTCCGTGTGCGCGGCGCTCGAGGTGCGCGACGGCGTCGTCGCCGATGTGCGGCTCGCTCTCGGCGGCGTGGGCACCAAGCCGTGGCGAGCGCGGCGGGCCGAGGCGGAGCTGATGGGCGCGCCGGCGAGCGCCGAGGTGTTCGCGAGCGCCGCGGCGGCAGAGCTGGCGACGGCGGTCGTGCGCGAGCACAACGCGTTCAAGGTCGAGCTCGCGCAGCGGGCGATCGT
>DATDLN010000015.1:0-28608 GCA_036519295.1 Thermoleophilaceae bacterium | reverse complement strand
TCGGGCCCCGGCGGCGCTGCAGCCGGTGGCGGCTCGGGGGCGGGAGGCGGCTGCGAGGCGGGTGGCTGCGAAGGACCGGGGGGCGTCTCTGGCGGCGGTGGCGCAGAGCCGGGGTCGCCGGGCTGATCCCCGCTGGGGCGGTCGGGAGGAGCGGATCCGCTTTCCATGGCCGGAATGAAAGCACCGCCGGCGGTCGTGTTGGGACCGGGCGGCCACCGCGGGCGGGGTCTTGCAGGGCGCGGAGTCACTCGGACTGCTCGAGCACCACCTGTTCGCCGCGGCGCAGGAAGCGCAGCCCAAGCGCCAGGGCGCCCAGCAGCGACATCACCGCCAGAGTGATCTGCACGCTCAGGAGTCCCTCGCGGCTCCAGTAGACGTCCTCCAGCTCCAGCAGCAGGGCCGACTCGTCCAGCGTGAGGCCCATCCCGACCCCGAAGGGCATGGCGAGCCAGGGCTCGAACCCCTCGCTGCGGGTGAGGATGGCGCCGCTCCCGGCGGCGAAGGCGATCACGATGCCCGGCACGAAGTGGTGGATGTGACGCCGCCCGACGCGGACGTTCCGGAACGGCCCAACCCTCCGGCGATCCCGGAGCACGTAGGTGATCGAGCGCACCGCGATGAACGTCGCGGCGAACGAGGTGAGCAGGTTGAACATCGAGTTCTCTCGCGTCGAGACCTCGCGGTAGCCGGCCCGCGCGACCTCGGCCGTCTCCGCCACAGCCTCCTCGGCAGCCGCGAGCAGGTGCTCGGTCTCCTGCGGCAGCGGAGCGGAGCCGCGCCGCCAGACGCGGCCGATCTCGCCGATCACGACTCCCGCCACCGCCGCGGTGGCGAGTCCGCCAAGAATCGCCGTTCCGCGGCCCGGGGAAAACGCCGCGCGCCGGCGCAGCCTCACGGGAGCAGCTCCTCCTCGGGCAGGTCCCGCACGACCCGCGCCGGAACGCCCATTACGAGCGTCCGCGGCGGGACGTCGCGCGTGACCACCGCGCCGGCGGCCACGACGGCCTCGTCGCCCACCTCCACGCCGGGCAGCAGCACCGCACCGCCTCCGACCCGGCACGCGCGCCGCAGCACGGCGCCGCGCAGCTCCTCGCCGGCACGTCGCCGGCCCATCGTCTGGTCGTTCGTGAGCGTCACACTCGGGGCGACGAAGACGTCGTCCTCGACCACCGACCAAGCCGTGATGTAGGCGCCGGTCTGGAGGCGCACGCGCTTGCCGACGCGCACGTCGTTGTCGACCGCGACCCCACGTCCCACGACCGTGCCGGCGCCGATCTCCGCCCGCTCGCGGACCTGGGCCTGGTCGGCGACCACGCAACCCGCGCCGATGCGAGCGCCCGCGAGAATCACCGTTCCCGCCCCCACGCTCACGTCCCGCTCGAGGATCGCCGGGCCCGCGGGCTCGCGGTTGGCGCTGGAGCCCGGCCCGAGCAGCGGCTGCCTTCCGACGACGCAGCCGTCGCCAAGCCATACTCCCTCGCCGAGCCGGGTGCCGGCATGCAGGACCACGTTGGCGCCGATCTCGATCGCATCGGGCAGCTCCACGCCCTCCCCGACCAGCAGGCCGGGGGCACGCTCAGACGGGCGCAGCACGCGAGCTCTCCCGCAGCGACCGCTCGAGCGCCTCGAGCACCCGCACCACCCGCAGTCCAGATTCCCCTCCGGAGCGTGGGTTCACCCCGCCGCGCACGCACTCGACGAAGTGACGGCACTCGATCCGCAGCGGCTCCTCGTTCGGCACGTGCGGCGAGAAGATGTCGCCCGAGCGCGCTATGTACTCGCCGTAGGACGAATAGTCCTCGTCGAAGCCCTTGTCGTAGACCGAGAGCTTGCGTTCGAGCTCCACGTCGTCGAAGGTCGCCATCCGCTTCGAGCCGACGACCGTGAAGCGACGCTCCTTGTGCGGATCGAGCCAGGACAGGTGCATGTGCGCGGCAAGCCCCGAGGGAAAGCGCAGGTAGCAGAACACGACGTCCTCGACGCCCTGGTTCACGTAGCTCTCGCCAACCGCGCGGCACTCGTACGGCTCCTCGGCCGCGAGCCGCAGGATCACCGACACGTCGTGCGCGCCGAGCGACCAAAGCGCGTTCTCATCACGCCGCAACTGCCCCAGGTTGAGCCGGTTCGAGTAGATGTAGCGCACCTCGCCGAGCTCCCCGGCCTCGATCAGCTCGTTCATCCTCTCGACCCCCGGGTGGTACTCGAGCAGGTGCCCGACCATGAGGACCCGGCCTGCGGCGCTCGCGGCCACGACCACCCGCTCGGCCTCCTCGACCGACTGTCCGAGCGGCTTCTCCACGAAGCAGTGCTTACCGGCCTCGAGCACGCGGCGCGCCAGCTCTGCGTGTGTCGACACCGGGGTGGCGAGCGCGACCGCGTCGAGCGACTCGTCGCTGAGGAGGTCGGCGAGGGAAGCGGTCGGCCGGGCGGAGGGAAACGCGCGGCCGAGACGCTCCAGGACGTCGCCCGACTCGTCGCACAGCCATGCCAGCTCGGCGCCCGGGAGACGGTCGAAGTTTCGCGCGAGGTTGGGGCCCCAGTATCCGAGGCCCACGACCCCGACTCGCGTCACAGGCGCACCAGGTTCGGGGCCTCGATGCCGCGCGTGACGCCTCGGAAGTCGACCACCAGCGCCGACTCGCGCACGATCCGCTCCACGTCCAGATCCGCATGCGCAGTCACGATCACCGTACAGTCGGCGTCCTCCGGCACTCCGAGCGAAGCCCGAGCTCGGCCAGCTGCGGCAGGTAGTCGTCGTGGTAGCTCACCTCCGCCCCCTGCTCCCGCAGCAGGCGCATGATCTTGATGGCCGGCGACTCGCGCAGGTCGCCCACGCCGGGCTTGTACGACACGCCCACGATCGCCACGCGCGAGCCGCGCACCGGCTTCGAATGGTCGTTCAGCGCCCGCGCGATCTTCTCCACGCAGAAATATGGCAGCCGCTGGTTGACCTCCCCCGCGAGCTCGATGAACTCCGTCTGGGTGTCGAACTCACGAGCGCGCCAGGCGAGGTAGAACGGATCCACCGGGAGGCAGTGCCCCGCCATCCCCGGACCGGGCTTGAAAGACATGAACCCGTAGGGCTTCGTTGCGGCGGCCTCGACGACCTCCCAGACGTCGATGCCCATCCGGTCGCACGGGATCGCGAGCTCGTTGACGAGGGCGATGTTCACCGAGCGGAAGACGTTTTCGAGCAGCTTGCTGAGCTCCGCCGCCTCCGGCGTCGACATCGACACCACCTCATCGCAAACGAGCTCGTACAGCTCGACGGCCCGCCTCAGGCACTCGTCGGTCAGACCGCCCACGATCTTGGGAGTGGTCCGCAGCGTGTAGTCGGTTCGTCCGGGGTCGGTGCGCTCGGGCGAGAAGGCCGCGAAGAAATCCTTCCCCGCTGCCAGCCCCGACTCCTCCAGCAGGGGCACGAAGCGCTCGCGCGTGGTACCCGGGTAGGTGGTCGACTCGAGCACCACGACCTGGTCCTTCTGGAGCACTCCGGCGAGCGCCGTCCCGGCGGCCACGAGCGGGCCCAGGTCGGGCTCTCGATTTCGTGTGAGCGGGGTGGGCACCGCCACCACCACGGCATCGACCTTCGCCAGCTCCGCGTAGCGGGTACTGACCTGGAAGCGGTCGGACACCGCTCGCAGCGAGTCCGCGGGGACGTCCTCGACGTGCGACTCGCCGCGCCCGAGCGCCTCGACGACCCGGGCGTCGGTGTCCACTCCGACAACCTCTTGGCCCGCCTCGCAGAAGGCCACGCCGAGCGGCAGGCCGACGTACCCCAACCCGACGATGCCGATTCTCATGTATCGCCACCCATCACAGCCGGGCAGTGTAGGCGGCCACAACCTCGCAAACCCGGTCTGAGGCGCGTCCGCCGCCGAAAAGCTCGGGCCGCTCGGCCGGCGGGCGCCGCTCGAGTGCCGCGAGCGCCGCGTCGCGATCGAGGTCCACCAGCACGTTCCAGCCCGCCTGCACCGTCTCCACCCATTCTGTGGTGTCCCGCAGCGTCACGCAGGGAACACCCAGCAGGTAGGCCTCCTTCTGCACCCCGCCCGAATCGGTGAGCACGGCGCGCGCGTGCCGGGCGAGCTCGAGGAAGTCGAGGTAGCCGAGCGGGGGAACGACCCGGAGGCCGTCCAGGCGATCGAGCAACGCGGCCTCCTCGAGCCGCGCGCGCGTGCGCGGGTGGATCGGTAAGACCACTGGCCGGGGAAGCGCCTCGAGCAGGGCGACCAGCAGACCCAACCGCTCCGGCGGGTCGACGTTGCCCGCTCGGTGGGCCGTCACGGCGAGGTAGGAGCCTGACTCGAGCTCGAGATCGCGAAGGACCGTCGAGCGCTCGGCTGCGATGTCGCGGAAGGCGAGCGACACGTCCGCCATCACGTCGCCCACCAGATGCGCCTCGCCGCGCGTTCCCTCACGCTCGAGGTTGCCGACCGCCGTCTCGGTGGAGCACAGCAGCAGATCGCTCGCATGGTCGGTCAGGACACGGTTCAGCTCCTCGGGCATCGTCCGGTCGAATGACCGCATGCCGGCCTCGACGTGCCCCACCGGAATCCCGGCCTGGGCGGCCGCGAGCGCGCCGGCGAGCGTGGAGTTGGTGTCGCCATAGACGAGTGCGAGAGCGGGCCGCAACTCGTCCAGCACCGGTTCGAGCGCGGCCAGGATGCGCGCCGTCTGGGCCGTGTTCGAGCCGGATCCCGCGCCCAACTGGCGCTCCGGAGCCGGCACGCCGAGCTCGTCGAAGAAGATCCGCGACAGCTCGTCGTCGTAGTGCTGACCGGTGTGGACGATCAGCTCCTCGTGCCTCTCGCGCAGCTTGCGCGAGACCGCGGCCGCCTTCACGAACTGCGGTCGGTTGCCGATGATCGTGACAATCCGCACAGGCATCAGAAAGTGGCCCTATCATGGTCGGTGACATGGCCATGAAGCTCCTGGGAGGCGCGGCGGGCGTGCTCGGACTGGCGACAGACGTCGCAAAGCACGTGGTCTGGTACCTGACGCACCAGATCGACGGACGGCCGCGCGACCGGCCCTAAGTGGCCACTAGGAGCTGCCCAGCTCGGCCGCGATCCTTGCACCCACCTTCTGCATGGCCTCGCGCGTACGCTCGCCCTCGGGCAGCTCAATGTCCTCGATCGCGGCGATCGACTGAGCCTCGCGGGTCGTGGAGGCGAGGAACGCCTCGCGGGCGGCCCGGAGATCCTCCATCGTGCAGGGGCGCTCGGTCACCGGCACGACCTCCATCACGCGGGCGCGCGTAATCGACGCGAGAATGTGCTCGTCGAGCGGCGGCGTACACAGCGTCCCCTCGGCGTCGACCCAGAACATTGAGGAGGTTGGAGCCTCGAGCACCCGGCCGTGAGGCGTGACGAGCAGGGCTTCGTCGAAGCCGCGCTCGCGAGCCAGCCTGCTGGCGAGCATGTTCCCGGCGTAGGACAGTGACTTGACGCCGTCGAGTACCCGGCTGGGCGCGTACTCCACCACCCCGAGCCGGATGCGGTCGGGGCTGGGCGGCAGCGGCTCGGTCAGGAGCAGGCGGTGGCCGCCGCGGGTCAGCACGATTCGCAGACAACCGTCGAACTCGGACCCCCCGCGAGCCGCAAGCAGCTCTGGGATCTCGGCCTCCAGGTCCGCGCGGGGGACCTCGTGGAGCCGAAGGTTGGCCCCGGAGCGCTCGAGCCGGTCGAGGTGATCGGCGACGGCGAAGGGGCGCCCGTCGTATACGCGAATGACCTCGAAGGCGCCGTCGCCGCGGAGGAGACCTTCGTCGGTGGCCGGGATCCTCGCCTCGTCGGCCGGCATGGTCTGCCCGTCGATGCAGGCGAGCTCGGCGGTGGTCGCGGGAGCTTTGGCCATGGGCGCCCATCTTGGCAGACGCGACCGTTAACGCAATCGAAAGAAGCACAGGCGAGACTGGGGCCCCAGATGGCGCTCCTGGTGATCTTCGCCATCCTCGCCGGTGCGGGAACGGCCGTAACCCCATGCGTTCTGCCCGTTCTGCCGGCGCTTCTTTCGGCCAGCGCCACGGGCGGTCGCCGACGGCCGCTCGGCGTGATCGCGGGGCTGGTGCTCACGCACACGATCACGATCGTCGCGCTCGCCTCCGTGATCGACGGCGTGGGGCTGGCGGATGGCTTCGCCCGCACGCTGGCCATCGTCGTGCTCGGCGGCTTCGGGCTGGCGCTCCTGTGGCCGCGGCTCGGACTGCTCGTGGAGCGCGCCTTCGTCCCGCTCCGGCGTCATGGGCCGCGCTCGGCCGGCACCGGCTTCTGGTCCGGAATGCTGGTGGGAGGCGCTCTCGGCTTCCTCTACGCCCCCTGCGCGGGACCGATCCTTGCCGCCGTGATCTCGGTCTCGGCCACGCAGGGCGCCTCGGCCGACCTCGTGCTCCTCGCCCTCGCCTACGGGGCCGGCTCGGCGGCGGTGATGCTGCTCCTGGCCTTCGGCGGCCGGCGCGCGGTCGACCGCATCCGTCGGGCGGGCCACGGCCCGACCGTCCAGCACGCTCTCGGGGTGCTCCTCATCGGCACGGCCGTGGCAATGGCCGCGGAGCTGGACGTCCGCTTCCAGACGGTGCTGGCAAACGAGCTGCCCTCGCTCGTGTCGAATCCGACCGGGTCGATCGAGCGCTCCGCCGGCGTCGAACGCCGGCTGGCCGATCTCCGAGGCCCGTCGCGCTTCGACTCCTCGCGTACCGCGAGCGCTGGGCCCCGAGCCGATCTCCCCGTACTCGGCGCGGCGCCCGACTTCACCGGAAACGATCACTGGCTGAACACGCCGGGCGCCCGTCCGCTTAGCCTGGAGGAGCTGCGCGGCCGTGTGGTGCTGATCGACTTCTGGACCTACACCTGCATCAACTGCCTCCGCACGCTCCCGCAGCTGCGGGCCTGGGACGCCCGTTACCGCGACGACGGGCTCACGATCGTAGGCGTCCACACGCCCGAGTTCACGTTCGAGCGGGAGCTCGACAACGTCGAGCGTGCCGTGCGACGGAACCGGCTGCACTATGCGGTCGCTCAGGATAACTCCTACGACACCTGGAACGCCTGGGGCAACCAGTACTGGCCCGCCAAATACCTGATCGACGCTCGGGGGCGGGTCCGGTACACGCACTTCGGCGAGGGCGCCTACGGAGAGACCGAGACCGCGATTCGGGCGCTCCTGGCCGAGGCGGGTCGAGATCGCCTCGGCGACATGACGCGCGCCCGGACCGAGACCCCGGACCCCGGCGTGGCCACGCCGGAGACCTACCTCGGCTTTGCCCGCGCGAGCGGCTTCGTGCCGTCGCGCCCCCGTCCGGGAACGAACCGCTATCCGCCGCCACGCAACGAGTTGTCCCGGAGCCGGTTCGCCCTCAGCGGGGTCTGGCGAGTGGACGAGGAGTCGGCCACGGCGGTGAGCGGCGCCGCGATCCATGCCCGGGTGGTGGCGCGCAAGGTCTTCCTGGTCCTCTCGGCGAGTGGGCCGGGACGGCACGACGTCGACGTACAGCTGGACGGCGAGCCCCTGCGGCGCGTGACGGTCGCCGGCCAGCGCCTCTATCCGCTCCTCTCCCTTCCCGAGGTCGCGGACCAGCGCCTGACGCTCCGCGTCGACCCGGGCGTGAGCGCCTACGCGTTCACCTTCGGCTGACACACTCCGAGACCGTGCAACGCCGGTTGAACCAGGTCGACGTGTTCAGCACCACGCCGTATGGCGGCAACCCGGTTGCCGTCGTGCTGGACGGCGAGGGGCTGAGCACGGACGAGATGCAGAGGTTCGCCAACTGGATGAACCTCTCCGAGACCACCTTTGTGCTGCCGCCGACCACCCCCGATGCGGACTATCGCGTGCGCATCTTCACCCCGGTCACCGAGCATCCCTTCGCCGGGCACCCGACTCTCGGAACGTGCCATGCCTGGCTGGCGGCATGCGGCAAGGAGCCGGACGTCGTCGTGCAGGAGTGCGGCGCCGGGTTGATCAGCGTGCGCCGAACTGCAACCGGGCTGGCGTTCGCCGCGCCGCCACTGATCCGTTCCGGGCCGGTGGAGGAGTCGCTCCTGCAGCAAATCGCTTCGGCGCTGGGGATCGAGCGCGGCGAGATCGTGGATGCGCAGTGGGCCGACAACGGACCCGGATGGGTGGCCGTTCTGCTCGCCGACGCGGACGCGGTGCTCGCGCTACGGCCGCGCTACGTCGACCTCTCACTCGGACTGGTGGGTCCCTATCCCGAGGGTTCGCCACAGGCGTTCGAGGTGCGGGCGTTCGCCCCCAGGGACGGCTCCATGATGGAGGACCCGGTCACGGGCAGCCTCAACGCCTCGCTCGCCGAATGGCTGCTCCGCACCGGCCGCGCGAGGGCTCCCTACGTCGCAAGCCAGGGAACCACGCTGGGGCGCTCAGGGCGCATCCACATCTCGCACGACCCGGACGGCACCATCTGGGTCGGAGGTGGGACCGTCACCTGTATCGCAGGCGAGGTCGAGCTCTAAGAAATGGGCCGTGTAGGAATCGAACCTACAACCTTGAGATTAAGAGTCTCCTGCTCTGCCAGTTGAGCTAACGGCCCGCGGCAGCGATTCTAGAAGAGGCCCTCGGGAGCGTCAGTCGGCCGCTGGAGACTTGACCGCCTCCAGCGCCTCCGCCCGCGACTCGTGGATCGGGAAGACCCGGTCGAGGCCGGTGATCTCGAAGATCTTCGTGATGTTCTCGTCCGTACAGACGAGCGCCAGTGAACCGCCCGCGGGCCTCAGGCGCTTCACCCCCCCTACCAGCACGCCGAGCGTGGTTGAGTCGATGAAGGTGGCCTTCGAGAGATCAACCACGATCTGCTTCTTGCCTGACTCGATCAGCTCGACCATCCGCTCCTTGAACTCGGGCGCGGTATACAGGTCGACCTCGCCGCCGAGCTCGATTACGTGCGTGGTGTCGTCGATCGCCTCGTCTTCGATGTGGAAGTTCACGCTTCTCCCTGCGGTTGGTTTGCGCCGACCTAGCGAGCCGGAGCCGTAAGGCTACTGTCAGCTGCCGGGCGGCTGCTGCTGTGGTGCCTTCTTGAGCTGCTCGGCGTTCTGCTCGACCGCTTTCTTCTGGTCCTTCGGCGCCAGGTCCACCGCCTTATGCGTCGCGAGATCCGCCGTCCGGGTATCTCCTGCCAGCGAGGCGTACGCCACGAGCTGCAGGTACGCCGAGGGGTCGTTCTCCGCCGCGGCGATGATCGTGGCCGCCTTCTGGGCCTCCTTCGGACGGTTCAGGGCGCCGACATCGTAGACGCGCAGCGCATATGTCGCCGTGTCGGAACTGGGCTCCCCCTTCACCCTGTCGACGTAGCGCTGCCACGCCGCGCCGGCCTTTCGCAGCTCGTCCTTCGCCTCGTCGGGGAACGTGGTGGAGCTCGATTCCTGCTGGGTCGTGGCGAGCCCGTAGTAGTCGCGCACCAGCTGCTGGAGTGCGGCAGTGTTGCTTGGATTGGCCGCCACCCGCTTCTCCAGCCGCTCGACGCGCTTCTCGATCACCTCGTTGCCGTTTCCACCGCTGCCGCTGCGGTCGCCGAAGACGTCGAAGAGGCCGCCGGAGACGTCGCTTCCGACGCCGAAGAACACGAGTCCGCCCCCCATGAGGAGGGCGAGGAGCAGGTAGGTCCCCTGCACCGCCCGGCGGCGGCGTCCTCTCAGATCGAACAGCATGTCGGGGGGAGCGTAGCTATGACCCCTCGGCCGAGGCGACCTGCTCGGTCACCTCCGGCGACGGCCGGCCGAGCACGGATGCCAGCCAGATGCTCAGCTCGTAGAGGGCGATCAGCGGAATCATCTCGAGCAGCAAGGTGACCGGATCGAGAGTGGGCAGCAACGAGGCCAGGACCGCGATCACGACGATCGCATAGCGTCGGCCGCGGCGCAGCTTCTCGGGACTGGTCAGACCGAGCTTGCAGGCGGCGACGACGCCGATCGGGATCTGGAACCCGAGTCCCATGGCCATCATCAGGAGCGTGACGAACGAGTAGTAGTCCCGCGCGCGGACCTGGGTGTTGAACTCGTCGGCATTGAAGTTGAGCAGGAAGTCGAGCGCCGGCGTCAGGACGACGAAGTAGCAGAACACCACTCCCGCTATGAACAGCACGGGGACAAGCAGCAGGAGCGGGAGTGCCACGCGCTTCTCGGACGGGCTGAAGGCCGGCAGGATGAACGCGTAGAGCTGGTACAGGATCACCGGCAGCGAGATCAGGAGCGCGGCGTAGGCCGAGTTCGTGAGCGTTGTGTAGAACGCCTCGGCGGGGCCGAGCGTGATCGGCTGGATGCCTTCCGGCAGCGGCCGGTTGACGATCTCGAGCACCAGGTGGTTCTGCCATGCCGTCAGGGCCCACGCCACCACGAAGGCGACGGCGCAGAGGATGAGCCGTGTCCGTAGCTCGTCGAGATGCTCGACTATCGAGAGCCGGTCGTCGTGGCCGATCGGCCGGATGCGCGGCACGTACTACTGCCGGTCGCCGGCGGCCGTGCTCGCCGTCGGCTTGGGCTTCTCGGCGGCCTCTTCGGAGGCCTCGAGCTGCTCACGCTCCCTGTCCTTGCCGGTGACGGAGTCCTTGAACTCACGCATGCCGCGTCCGAGCGAGCGCCCCAGGTCGGGGAGCCGCTTCGGTCCGAAGATCACGAGCACGATGATCAGGACGATTACGATCTCAAGTGGGCCCGGTGTCCACATGGCTCAACGCATGGTAGCGGCGCGAGGCCGGGTCGGCGTCTCTAATCGTCTCCTTGGAAGTTGAGGTAGTAGCGGGAGGGGGTCGGACCCCGCTGCCCCTTGTACTTCGAGCCGGCAGTTTCGCTGCCGTATGGAGTCTCGGCCTCACTCGTCATTCGCAGGAACGAGATCTGCCCGATCTTCATCCCGGGATAGATGGCGATCGGGAGGTTGGCCACGTTCGACAGCTCGAGCGTCAGGTGGCCGTCCCAGCCCGCATCCACGAAGCCCGCGGTGTTGGACACGAAGACCCCACCCTGGCCGGCGAGAAAGTTCTCGATCTTGCGTCCCTGCGGCCGCACCTCGAGGTCGAAGATGGGCTCGACGTCGCCGGTGTCGCGAACCTCGACGACGCGATCCCACAGAAGGCCCCCATCGACGAGTCGATCCAGCCGCCGAAGTGAGTGGCGACATTCCGGACGTCGTGCGTACGCGATGCGAAGACGTCGCAGCGTTGCAAGCCGCAACGCGTCGCGACCGGTTCGATTCTCGATGTTCGCGAGGTCGGTCGGATTGCGGTAGCCGGCCAGTCTGCTGGCCGACACCTGGTCGAGCCGGGCCTGCTTCCGAACCTCCACCAAAAGCCGGTCGGGCAGCGGAACGGTGGTCAGCAGCTTGTGTTCGCTGATCGGAAAGTAGATCTGCCAAAGGCGCCGTCCGCTGCGGAGATCCAGAGACGGCTCGTACCGGGGCGGTTCGGGGATTTCCCGCGGGATTGCCACCCGGGTTCCCGCCACGAGCCCCAGCGTCCGGGTCTTCGCCAAGCGCCCATCGCGGTCCAGCGTGAAGAGGTTGTGGCCCGCGGTCACACGCACGCGTCTGCCCGAGGCGAGGCGGATCTCGTATATACGGTCGGGGGGGCCCTCGTACCAGCCCGTGATCTCGTGATAGCCGACTTCGAACGTATCGGCGTCGAACGCGACGACACGGCCGGGAAGCCGTCCGCGCACTACCTCTCCGATCGGCCGGGGCTCGAGCCCCCCGTCGGCGAGAACCATCACCCTCTCACTTGCCGGCAGGCTCGAGTGAATCAGCAGCCCAAGGCGGCCTAAGCTGCTCTTCCCCTCGAGCCGGGCGACCAGGTCCGTCCCGAGCGCCACGCGTTCGAGCGTCGAGCCCAGCACGAACTCGCCGGGATGCAGGATGAACGACTTTCCGTCCTCGACCTCTACCAGCTCGGTCAGGTCCTCCTGTGCCTGCTTCGGGTCGATGTACGGCGTGGTGTCGTTGCGGAAGACCCTGAAGTAGCGATCCACGTGCACGTCCACGGAGGATGGTTGGATCGCCTTTTCGCCGAGCGGCTCGATGACGATCCCACCCGACGCGAGCTCCTCGCGAATCGACCTGTCGGAGAGGACCACGCGGCGCAGCCTACAAGCGGTCTCGGCCGCGCCCATCCAATTTCGCGGCTGCGGCGTAAGTAACACCAGGCTCGCCGGTTGGACAGACCGGAAAGAGCGGAGTGAGAAAGACGTTAATCCCTTCAAGTTCGGGCGATACGTGCCGATACCGGAACCAAAGGGCTTGTGCTATGGACCACCACGACGAGCAGACCCATTTCGTCAAGCGCGTGGTTCTTCCCAGCGGGAAGACGATCGAGGTCGTCTACTTCAAGGCGACGGACGCCGGAGAGGCCACGCCCAGCCACCCGCCCGCCGAGCCCGACCACGACCTGCACGTGTGCATCGAGTGCTCCTCGGAGCTCGTTTATCCGGTTCGCTGGGAGGAGGCCGGGCCGGAAAACTGGAGCGTCCTCCTTCACTGTCCGAACTGCGAGGTGTACCGCGAAGGGATCTTCGCCCAGAACACCGTCGAGGCGTTCGACGAGGAGCTCGACCGCGGCGGCGACGCGCTTGCTCGCGACTACGAGCGGCTGATAAGGGCCAACATGGAAGAGGAACTCGCGCGCTTCAGCGGTGCCCTCGCGGCCGACGCCATTCTTCCCGAGGACTTCTAGGCGTAGCGCTCCACCACGCCGTCGGCCACGAGGTCGAGGGCGCGCCTATGGTCCTCCGAGATGTCCATGCCCGCAAGGCTGCCCTTCGCCTCGGCCACGTGGGTGAGCGCGCGCCGTCGCGCCTCGTCCAGCGCCCCGGTCGACCCGATGCGGTCGCAGACCTCGGCCGCCCGGGCCGGGTCGATCACCGTCTCCCTGAGATCGAGCTCGCGGAGCTCTGGGTCCAGGCGGCGGGCAAGGATCAGCGGCAGGGTGACGGTGCCGTCGAGCAGGTCTGCTCCTTGCGGCTTGCCCGTCCGCTCCGTCGGTCCCGACACGTCGAGCACGTCGTCGAGCATCTGGAATGCGAGGCCCACCCGGTCGCCGAAGCGCCCGAGGGAATCGGAGAGCTCCGGTCGCCCGCCGAACAGCGAGCCGAGCCGGCAGGACGCCTCGAACAGGCTTGCCGTCTTGTGCCGGCAGCGATCGAGGTAGCGCTCCGGAGTCACTTCGTCGCCCCAGGCGTCGGCGCGCTGCATCAGCTCACCGCGTGCCAGCGCGGACGAGGCCGCCGACAGCGCGCGCACCGCCTCGTCGCTCCCCGTCGTGACGAGCTCGGCGAAGGCCCGCGAGAACAGCAGGTCGCCGGTCGCGGTCGCCGCCAGTCGACCGCCCTCCGCGAAGACCGTCGGCCGGCCGCGCCGCAGCTCTGATCGATCCAGCACGTCGTCGTGGACGAGGGTGGCCATGTGGATGAGCTCCACCGCCACCGCCGCCGGGACCAGGCGGTTGTCCCCGTCAGCCGCCGCGCAGAGGAACACGAGCACGGGGCGCAGCCGCTTGCCTCCCGCGGCCAGGGTCCCCGTGACGTGCTCGGCCAGTTCCGCGCCGTGACCCTCCGCCACCTCGGCCAGGCGCTCCTCCGTGCGCTGCAGCAGGCGCGACAGCTCGGGGCCGCCGGCCGCGAGCACCGCGCCGAGCTGGGCCTGGGCGGTGTTCATGCCCGGCGCGTCCCCGCGTGCAGAGCGATGATCCCGCCCGCCGTCACAATCCAGCGCACGTCGTCCAGTCCCGCCGCACGCATCCGCCGCGCGAGTTCCTCCGGTCCGGGGAATCTACGCACGCTGCTGGGGAGATAGGTGTAGGCGTCGCGGTCGCCGGCCATGCGGCCCAGCGCGGGAACGGCTCGGTCGAACCAGAGGCGGAAGAACCAGGAGAGCGGCGGTCGCTGCGGCGTGGTGATCTCGAGGACGACGACCCTTCCGCCCGGCTTCGTGACTCGCGCCATCTCACGCAGGCCGCGGTCCAGGTCGGCGAAGTTGCGGGCACCGAACCCGACGGTGACCGCGTCGAACTCTCCGTCCCCGTAGCGGAGCGCCAGCGCGTCGCCCGGCTCGAAGGCGATGCCGGGCGCCTTCCCGCGCGCGACCTCCAGCATCGCGGGAGCGAAGTCGAGGCCGGTGACCGCGGCGCCGCGCCGAGAGAGCTCGATCGCCAGGTCCCCCGTGCCGGTACCCACGTCGAGCGCTCGCGAGCCCGGCCCCACCCGGGCCAGGTCGGCCGCGCGCTCGCGCCAGCGGTGGTGCATGCCCGCGGTCATCACCGAGTTCATGCGGTCGTAGACGCGCGCGATCCGGTCGAACATGGCGCGCACCTGCGTCTCGGGCAAGGTGCCCGACCCGGGGCCGGCTGCGTTCACTCAGTTCTCGCTCTTGAGCGAGGCGACGTAGTTGACGAGCTCGTTGAACTGCTTCGGGCTCTGTTCCCGGTACGAGCGGAAGGAGGGCATCGGGGAGGTTGGGTTCACGAGCGTGCGGGCGATCGCGTCACGCCCGAGCCGGTCGCCGACCTCCGTCAGGTTGGGTCCCAGCGTGCCCCCGTTCTCTCCGATCTTGTGGCAGGCGAGGCAGCCGGCCGAGGCGGTGACCTCCTTGCCCCTCTCGAACTGGGGCGCGGTAGCGAGATCGATCTCGCTTGGCGCGCCCGCGAGCGCGCCCAGAATCGTCAGGTAGGCCATCGCCGCGATCGTCGCGATACCGGCAGTCACGGCGATCGGCCGCCGCAGCGGATTCCGCTCGGGGCTCCGGTCGAAGAAGGGCAGCATGAGGAGCAGGACGAGGCAGATCGTGGGGATGCCGAGGGTCGCGAGGAAGACCAGCTCCGGCGGCTTCACCACGCGCAGCAGCTCGAAGAGGAAGAAGAAGTACCACTCAGGTCGCGGCGTATAGGTGGTGGTGGTCGGGTCGGCCTTGGGGCCGAGCTCGGCGCCGAAGAGGATGGCCATCAGGATGATCACGCCGAGCGTGATGCAGGCCATCACCGAGTCCTTGGCCACGGAGTAGAGGAACGGCTTCCCCTGGTTCTTGAGGATCGAGTACTCGCGCAGGTACTGCTCGCGCTCGCGGGCGTTCATGCCGCTAAATCTCCTCGCGCAGGAGGTCCTTCTTCTCGGCCTTGAGCCACGGCGGGGCGGTGGTGCCGAGCTTCACGACGAGATAGAGGTGGGCCCCGATCAGCGCGATTATCAGTCCCGGGATCGCGAGCATGTGCAGGGCGTAGAAGCGCGCGATGGTCGTCGGCCCGAATTCGGCGCCCGCCCGCAGGAAATCGGCCAGGTAGGGACCGACGATGGGTCCGGAGGCGTTGATGTTCACGGCGACCACCGTCGCCCAGAAGGAGCGTTGGTCGAACGGGAGCAGATAGCCCGTGAGCCCCATCATCAGCACGAGCACCAGAAGCACCACCCCGATCACCCAGTTCAGCTCGCGCGGATACTTGTAGGCGCCGAAGAAGAACGTCCTGGCCATGTGGACGAAGATCAGGATGATCATCACCGTGGCGCCCCACTTGTGCATGCCGCGCACGAACTCGCCGAGGAAGACCTCGTTAGTGATGCGTGAGGCGGACTCGTAGGCGCGCGTGGGATCTGGCTCGTAGTACATGGCGAGGAACACCCCGGTCACCGCCTGCGAGAGGAAGGCGAACAGGGTTGCCGAGCCCAGCGTGTAGAACCAGTTCGTGCCCTTCGGGACCTTGCGGTAGACGAGGTAGCGCAGGAACGGCGTGGTTCCGGTGCGCTCGTCGAGCCAGCCGACCGCGCTGGCCGTGCCCTCGACGGCCTTCTCCTTCATACCCGGCTTGGTGGGCGCAGTTGGAGGCCCGTTCGGGCCGTTCGGGCCGTTTCGGCCCGGCCGTGGGGGCGTGGGGCGCAAAAGCTTCATGTCGTGGGCCTCGCGGGGTAGATGTACTGCCACAGACCGTCCACGTGGTTCGACGGGTCTCGCGGTGAGAAGCGCTTCAGCTGGGAGTTGAGCGAAAAGCGGTCGCCGATCTCCACGTGGCCGGCTCTGACGCGGGTGTAGAAGCGGTCGAGTGGGCGCACGGGCGGACCGCCCTCCACCTGACCGTCGAAGCCGTACACCCCGCCGTGGCAGGGGCAGACGAACTTCCGCGAGGCCTGGATGTAGCGCACCGGGCAGCCGAGGTGGGCGCAGCGCGTCGAGATCGCCACGTAGGGCTGAGGCTTCTGGCCCTCAACCTTCGTGTCCCGCTGCGGGTTGTAGCGGCGCACGTAGATCGTCGTCTTGCCCGGATCGCCGATCTCCGGGACGAGATTGATCACCCGCTGGACGTAGGTCTCGTCGTTGAAGTCGGCCTCGGGACCGACTGCCTGCCAGCGAGTGGGGGTCGTGTCCTCGAAGATCGGCCCGAGCGCGAATCCCAATCCCGGAAGGACGAACGCCATCGTGGCGATCCCTCCCGTGACGAGGACGGTCCCCTCCATGAACCGGCGGCGCGTGACGGTCTCCCCCTCGAATGCGCCGGCAATCCCGCGATCCTCTGTGTAGCGGGAGGACTTGTCGAACTTGGGAGAGTCGGCCACGACGCTAGGAGGTATTTACCGCTCAACGAAGCCTAATGCCAACATGGTGCCGGAGCGCACGAGGGTCAGGTGGCCGTCGCCAGCTTCCGTGCGCTGCGATCCCACATCCCCTCCGCCTCGGCCGAGCGGCCCTCCGCGTGCGCCCGGGCAGAGCGGGATATGAGGTCGGACAGCTCCGCGATCGCTTCGAGATCGCCCGTCTCGGCGAGGCGCGACAGGCCGACCGCGTAGAGCGCGTCACCCGCCAGCAGGCGGAGATCGTCGTCGAGGCGCTCGAAGAGGCGAGGCGTGCCGTAGTGCATGAGATAGCCCTCGTATACGGCCTCGAGGACGAACCCGCGCACGGGATCGCCGATCCCGAAGCGAGGCTCTCGGCTTCCGGCCGCGGCGTGGTCGGCCAGGTCCGATCCAGCGGCCGCGACCACCTCCTCGAGCACGCTCACCGAAGCTCCCCAAGGACGTCCCGAGCCGCCTCCAATGTGAGCTGCACGTGTGCCTCGCTGTGCGCAAGCGACGGGAACCAGGCCTCGAACTGCGAGGGCGGCAGGTACACCCCCCGCTCGAGCATTCCCCGGCAGAACGCCGCGTACGCGTCCAAGTCACAGGCCCTGGCGTCCACGTAGGAGCGCACCGGCCGGTCGCTGAAGAAGAGCGTTACGAGGCCGGTGGTCCAAGCGGCCCGCGCCGGGACATCCGCCTCGCGCGCCGCGGCTTCGAGGCCCTCGGCCAGCGAGCGGGAGAGACCCTCGAGCCGCTCGTACGCGGCGCCGTCCAGGAGAGCGAGCGTCGCCAGGCCGGCTGCAGTGGCGAGCGGGTTTCCGGACAGGGTGCCCGCCTGGTACACCTCGCCGGCCGGCGCCACTCGCTCCATCAGGTCGCGCCCTCCCGCGAAGGCCGCCGCGGGCAGCCCACCGCCGATCACCTTGCCGAGGATCACGAGATCCGGCGTCACCCCCTCGCGCTCCTGCGCGCCGCCGCGGGACACGCGGAAGCCGGTGATCACCTCGTCGAACACGAGCAACGCGCCCGCAGCCGAGCTGACCTCGCGCAGGAAGCCCAGGAAGCCCTCCTCCGGCAGCACAAGGCCCATGTTCGCCGCGTAGGGCTCGCACAGGAGCGCCGCCGGCTCACGAGTGGTGAGGGCCCGCTCGACCGCCGCGCGGTCGTTCCACGGCACCACGATCGTGTCGGCGGCCTGTGCCGCTGTGACCCCGGGACTGGCGGGGATTCCCTGGGTGGCGAGCCCCGAGCCGGCGTCCGCGAGCAGACCGTCCACGTGCCCGTGGTACGCGCCTGCGAACTTCACGACCGCATCGCGGCCTGTGACGGCGCGGGCCAGCCGGATGGCGCTCATCGATGCCTCGGTGCCCGACGACGTCATCCGCACCATCTCGGCGCCCGGCATCCGCTCCACGACCTGCTCGGCCAGCTCCACCTCGGCCCGGGTGGGCGCGCCGAAGCTGGTGCCGGCCGCCGCGGCCGCGGCCACCGCGGCCACCACGTCGGGCTGAGCGTGACCGGCGATGAGGGGACCCCACGACATCACCCAGTCGATGTAGCGCCTCCCGTCGACGTCGATCAGCTCAGCGCCCTCACCGCGAGCGACGAAGATCGGATCGCGGCCGATCGCCCTCATCGCACGTACCGGCGAGTTCACGCCGCCCGGCAGCAGCTGGAGCGCCCGCGTGTAGAGCTCGTCGGAACGGGTCGTGGCGGGCGCGGCCATCGGCCCGCACATGCTAAGCGGGGAGGGCCTGCGCTTGTCCTCGAGGCATGGTGGGGGTGACCCGAAACCCTCCGTGCGACCTCGCCGCTGCGAAGTAGGGAAACCTTTGCCCGTCAGGGACATGCAACCCGCCAAACCTCTCGGCAAACCGGGGTTGTGCGTCAGGTTGTGCGAGGCGCGGTTGGAGCTACGGAAGCGGCCCAACTGGGGACTCGCCGCGGGGACGCCAACGTGGTGGGCCGGCCTGGGATCGGGCGCTGTGGAGGACCTGGGCAACGGTCCGCCGCCGTCAGGCGTGCTCCGCTTCCCACTTCCTGTGTTCGTCGGTGAAGTAGAGGAGGCGGGTCTTCTTGAACTCGGTCGACGAGTAGAGCGTGCGGCGTTCCTCGATGCCGGTGTCCTCGGCTATCGAGTCCAGAATCGCGTCGCACTCGTCCTTGGAGCGACCGTGTGCCATCGTGAAGAGCGAGTAGGGCCAATCGGGGTAGGTCGGGCGCTGGTAGCAGTGGGAGATGCCGCGGAAGGAAGCCATCCGCGGGCCCAGCTCCATCACCCGCTCATCGGGCACTCGCCAGACGCCCATCCCGTTTGCCGAGAAGCCGGCGCGCCGGTGGAACAGGATGGCGGCGACGCGCCTGAGCGCTCGGCGCTCCCGCATCCCCTCGAGGTGGTCGAGCAGCCGCTCCTGCGCGATCCCGAGCTCGGCGGCCGCGCGCGCATAGGGCTCGGGTGTGACCTCCATGGGGCCCTGGGTGGCACGGATCACGGCGACGTCGAGCTCGGACAGCTCGATCGCCTCGGGCTCGGTCGGCTCGCTGGCCTGGGCCGCCGCCGCCAGGGCGTCCGTCCCCTTCTCCATCTCGAGATCCATGCGGATCTTGAACAGCCGCAGGGTGGGCAGCTGCCGAACCGACTCCGCACCGGTCAGCCGCTCGAGCACCTGGAGCGTGCCGTCCAGCCCGAGCTTCGAGGCCGGCTCCGTGGCGATGGTGAACCAGATGTTGAAGTCGTGGTCGCGGAGATAGTTGTGCGAGACGCCCGGGTGGGAGTTGATGATCTTGGCCGCCCGCCAGGGGTTCTCGGGATCGACCCTCGCCGCAACGAGCATCGACTTGTAGCCGAGCACGCGCGTGTCGTAGATCGGGGTTATCTCGCGGATGATGCGCTCGTCGAGCAGCCGCCGCGTGCGGCGCAGAACCTCCTCCTCCGGCACGCCGGCAAGCTCGGCCACGCCGGCGTAGGGCCGCGGCGCCAGCGGAAAGCTGCCCTGAAGCAGGTTCAGCAGCCGCTTGTCGAGCTCGTCGAGCGGGACGGCCGACCCGCCCCGGCGGCTGCGTGTCTTCGCTACGGGTTGAGCCACCGAGCGACGTCCTTGGCGTGGTAGGTGATCACCACGTCGGCCCCGGCGCGGCGGATCGCGGTGAGCGACTCGAGCACCACTCCGCGCTCGTCGATGTAGCCCCCCTCGGCGGCGGCCTTGACCATCGCGTACTCCCCGCTCACGTTGTAGGCGGCAACCGGCACCCGGGCGGCCTCCTTCACGCGGCGGATCACGTCGAGGTATGGAAGCGCCGGCTTGACCATCACGACGTCCGCGCCCTCGTCAACGTCGAGCAGTGCCTCGCGCACGGCCTCCTCGGCGTTGGCCGGATCCATCTGATAGCTGCGTCGGTCGCCGAACGCGGGCGCCGAATCGGCGGCCTCGCGAAACGGCCCGTAGAAGGAGGAGGCGAACTTCGCCGAGTAGGCCACGATCGGCAGGTCCTTGAAGCCCTCGGCGTCGAGCTGCGACCGCAGCGCCCCCACGCGCCCATCCATCATGTCGCTCGGCGCCACGGCGTCGGAGCCGGCCTGGGCGTGCGAGATGGCCGTCTTCGCCAGCAGCTCGAGGGTGAGGTCGTTGTCGATCGCGCCGTCCTCGAGCACCACGCCACAGTGGCCGTGCGAGGTGTAGCCGCAGAGGCACACGTCGGTGATCACCACAAGCTCGGGATGGGCCTCCTTCAGCGCCCGCACCGCGAGCTGGACGACCCCCTCGTCGTCGTACGCACCCGAGGCCTGCTCGTCCTTCTCCGCCGGCACGCCGAACAGCAGAACGGCGGGAATGCCGAGCTCGTGGGCCTCGCCCGCCTCGGCCACGGTCTCCGAGATTGACAGCCGCTCTACGCCCGGCATCGCCTCGATCGGGGTGCGCTGCCCCTCCCCCAGCTGCACGAACAGCGGCAGCACGAGGTGCGATGGGGTGAGCTCCGTCTCGCGGACCATGGCGCGCAGGACGCCGGTCTTGCGAAGGCGGCGGAGGCGCGTTGCGGGAAAAGCCACGCCCCGGAGTCTAGGGCGAGCGCGGCTTGACAGAATCGCCCACCGTGAAGCTCCTGTTCATCGGCGACGTCGTGGGGGGCATCGGCCGGCGGACCATGGCGTCCTTGCTCCCCGGGTTGCGCGACGAGCACCGGCCGGAGTTCGTGGTCGTGAACGGTGAGAACGCCGCCGGCGGGGTGGGGATCACCGAGAAGACGGCTCGGGAGCTGCTCGACCTGGGCGCCGACGCCATCACGCTCGGCAACCATGCCTACCGCCATCGTGACGCCTACGACTTCCTCGATCGCGAGGAGAGAGTCGTTCGCCCCGCCAACTACCCGAAGGGCAGTCCCGGGCGCGGCCATACGTTCGTCGAACGGGATGGGGTACGACTCGGGGTGGTGAACCTCTCCGGGATGGTCTTCATGCAGGCGATGCGCTCCCCGTTCAGCGAGGTCGACGCCCTGCTCGCCGAGCTGCGGGGCGCGACCGACGCCGTGCTCGTGGACATGCATGCAGAGGCGACGAGCGAGAAGGTGGCGATGGGCTGGCACCTGGATGGCCGCGCCACGGCCTGCCTCGGAACCCACACCCACGTCCCGACGGCCGACGCCCGCGTGCTCCCAGGGGGCACGGCATACGTCACGGACGTCGGCATGACCGGTCCCCGCGGCGGTGTGATCGGCGTGAAGCGCGAGCAGGCGCTCGAGCGCTTCCTCACCCTCACCCAAGTGCGCTTCGAGACCTCGAACGAAGACCCGTGGCTGAACGCGGTGCTGGTCGAGGCGGACGGCGAGGGCCGCGCGACCTCGATCGAGCAGCTGCTCCTGAGAGCGCGGTTGTAGCGAGCGCCACCACAGCCAGCAGGGCCGCGTTTCGCAGCGCCACGAGCGTCAGCGGAAGGGGTTCGCGAGCCACGAGATCGAAGTAGCGCGCCGGGAACTCGAGCTGGGTGAGGACGGCCGCCGCGGCCACCGTCGCCGCCAGCGCATGCATGCGCCACGCGAACGCAAGGGCGCCAAGCGGAAGGATCCAGATCATGAACTGCGGCGAGAGCACTTTCCCGAGCACCGCGAAGGCCGCGACCGCCGCCAGCGAGGCCAGGACGAGGCTCCTCGGGTCGGGGCGCTTCGCCGCGAACAGCGCGAGCATCGCGATCACCCCGACCAGAGCAGCGGCGAGGGCGCCGCTTGCGAGCCCGTCGGCCGGGTGCACGAGCCCGTCCGAGCGGTGGCTGGAGATGCTCACGGCGTGGCCGACGCCCGCCTCGTCGAGGGCGAGGAGCGCCAGCGCCGGGGTGCTCTCGATCTGCACGGGACGGTCGAGGTGGTAGCGGAGCGCATCGAGGGCGCCGTCCGGAGACGCGGCCACCGCCGCGGCGCCGAGCACGGCGAGCACCGCCACCAGCGCCGCCGCACCCTGCCAGGCCTCCTTGCGGCTCCCGCGTCCCACCAGCCATGCGAGCGCCACCGGCGCGATCAGCAGCGGGAAGAACTTCGTCATCGCCCCGAGCCCCAGGACCGCCATCCCCGCCCGGGGCCGCGCCGCAGACAGAAGCCACAGCGCCGCCAAGGTCAGGGCCACCGGCGCCAGGTCGAAGTGGGTGCGCACGAGGGCGCCGCAGAGGAGCGGCATGAGGGCGGCCGCGACCATGGCTCGGCCGCGACTACCGCCCGTGCGCCCGGCCAGGACTCCGCAGAGCAGCACGAGCGAGGCGGCCAGCAGCAGGGTCCAACCTGCAAAAGCGAGACGGAAGGTCTCCGCGCCGGTTCCCACCACCCCGGGAAGCGCGATCGCCGGCGACGCCAGCGGCGGGTACTCGGAGAAGACGTCGCGATACGGAAGCGCGCCGTCGAGCACCGGCTCGGCATAGGTCCGGTAGACGAAGAGATCGTTTACGCGCTCGTTGGACCACGGCGTGACCCAGAGCGTGAGCGCCCACCCGCACACAAGCAGCACGAGAGCGAGGAGCGCGGCGCGCCTCAAGCGGCCACCAGCTCGCGCTCTGGGTCCGCTCGGGGAGCCGCGGGCGGAATCCGCTCCCGATACGCGCCGAAGACCGCCACGAAGACGAACGGAACGACCCAGACGACGTACAGGTAGAACCAGTGGGTTGCGGCAAGCTGAACGACGATCAGAACCGCCGCCCCAAGTGCCGCCATCTGGCGCGCATCGGGCCGCCGAGGGACGAACGCCACCAGCAGCGCGAGCGCGACGGCCGCGGCCTTCACCGTCGTATGGAGCCAGCCCAGTTCCACCTGGCCCCAGATGCTGAACGGCGAGGGTCGCCCCGCCTGATAGCCGATGGTGCGGTCGTAGAGCTCGCGCAGTCCGCCGTCCGGGATGAAGGGCAGCACCGCGGCCGCGATGGTCAGCGCCAGCGCCCCGGCGAAGACGAGGGCCCCGCGGCGCGCAAAGAGAGGCGCCAAGGCCAGTGGGACGAACTTCGCCGCAGCGCCGAGCCCGACCGCCACGCCGCCGGCAATAGAGCCGGCTCGAGGGCGCAAGGTGAGGGCGAGCAGGACCCCCACGCAGGCCAGCGCGACGAGCGAGTCGTTCGAGTTCGACTCGAGCACGAACGCCGTGTAGGGATAGGCCGTCCAGGCGTAGGCGAGCGCGACTCCGAGGACGAATCCCTCACGGCCGGGCCGGAGACGCCGGCCGAACAGGAACAGCCCGCCGATCACGAGCAGGTCGAACGCGATCGCCGCCCCGTGCGCCGCCGGAAGGTCGTCCCACGCGCCGCTCCAGGGAAGCGCCTGCTCGAACGGCACGTACACCAGGTAGTTGACCGGCCCGTAGGTGTCCCCATGCTCCACGTCCGTCGAGAAGCCCTCTCCGTAGAGCGGGTCTCCGTCGACGATGCGGTCGGCGCCGATCACTCCGGCGTAACCGACGTCGATCACGTTCGAGTCCATCACGTTCAGCCCGATCCGAAAGGCCGCCAGGAAGACGACGCCCACCAGCAGCCATTGGAGCGGCACGTGAGGCACCAACCGCCCGGTCCCTCCGCGCGGGCGGAAACCGGCGTACAGTACGCGTGCGAGCAGGTACAGGAGCACGGGATAGACGAGCGGCACCGACAGGCCGATCTCGCCACGGTTGAAGAAGACGTGCGAAACGCCGAAGGCGAGCAGGACGAGCAGATCGAGGTGAAGCAGGCGTAGCGGCCGCCGGAAATCGACGAACGGGGCGAGGAACAGCACGCAGAGCGGAATCCACACGTACGGCGCGTTCAGCTTGCGGCCGAAGGCGCCCTCGTAGCCGCGCGCCATGCTCCACGCGACCTGGTAGCCCGTCCACTGCTCCAGCACAGCGCCGCTCCGGTCGTCGAGCTGTACCTGCACGACCTCGTCGCCCTTTCGGAAAAAGCTCACCTGCCAGCGCCCGGCGCCCTTCGTGTAGGCCGTCGGGTCGAGCGGCCCGTGACGGCGCTCCTCCCGCACCTTCTCGGCTCGCCAGGCGATGCGGGTGACCTCGCGAGCGCTGCGCTCGAAGAAGCGCGGCGGCTCGGTCTGCGACTTCGGCCGCTCCAGCTGAGCGGCGCCGGCCGTCGCCGGCACGAGGAGAACCATGACAAGCGCGGCGCCGAGCGCCGCCGCGCTCAGTCGCGCGAGAGCTCGATGCGGAAGCTCCACATCTTGTTCCCGATGAAGTTGAGGGGGGTCGCCGCGACGATGGCGATCGCCTGTGACGGCAGCTCCGGCAGCTCCACGACGCTCACGAGCAGCTCGAGAACCGTGGCGGCGAACAGGAAGGCGGCCACGCTCACGATGAAGAAGCGCGCGGCCTGGAATCCCGCGTGTCCCTGACCGGCCTTGAAGGTCCAGTGCCGGTTCCACCAGAAGTTGTTCAGCACGGCCACGATGAAGGCGACGGTCGCGCCGATCAGGTGATGCAGGCCGAGCACCTCGACGCAGAGGGCGAAGACGCACAGGTTCACGACGTACCCGGAGCCGCCGACCGCGCAGAACTTGATCAGCTGCACCCAATTGTGCGGTCTGCGCAGGCCAGAGCGGACGCGGACGTGCAGGGCGTGCGACCGCTCCGCGACGGCCGCCTCAACCTCGTCGCTCATCCGCCCAACCGTACACGGAAGTGATCCAGGACCAGCCAGGCCACGTCGACGAGCGACCATTCCTCCCGCTCGGGCGCCTCGATGCCGCAGAGCAGCAGAACGCCCGCCGAGTCGTCGCGATCCAACGAGCCGTGGCTGCCGCCGCCGACGTGATCGGCGCCTCCCCAGTCCACGAACTCGAAGCCCGGCGACGCCGACAGGAGCACGTCACCCGAGTGCGGGCACTCGAGCGCCGACCAAAGGCGGCCGAGGGCGTCGGGGTAGACGTCGCTCGCGACCTGGCCGTCCGCGACCTCCAACGCGAGCGCCGCGAGCTCTCCGTCCACGCTCCAGGAACTGCCGCGGCGGTCGACCAACTCGCCCCCGGGCGCGAATCGCAGCTCTCCGCGCTCGGAGCGCACCACGGCCTGGCCGGCCCCTCGCGAGATCGTCAGGTCCACTCCGTCCACCTCGGTCAGCGACTCGGTCGCCCGCGGAAGGAGCTCATCGCGTCGCCCGGGATCGAGGACGTAGACCATCCCCGACCGGGCCGATGGGCAGAGGGCGAGCTCGGCCTCGGTCGGGGCCGGGTCGCCCGGAACGAGCACGCGCCAGGAAGAGAAGACGTCCGCGAGGTTGAGTCGCTCATCGATTTTCGTCTGCGAATGGTCCGACATGACGATGACGGCGTGCTCCTCGAGGAAAGCGTCGACGCCGCCGGCCACGTGCATGATCCGCTCGAGCGCCCGGTCCGCCTCGGCGATCGAGCGCACCTGCCCCTCGGGGCCGACCCGGTGCGAGTGGGTGTCGTTGTCGGGCAGCGAGAAGAGGAGGAAGTCGAAGAGGTCGTGCTCGACCAGGTACGCGCCCACGCAACCCGTGTGCCGGTCGCGCTGGCCGGGCAGGCCGAGCGCCGAGGTGCAGCCCGTGTTCCGGGAGTCGAACAGGTCGGCGTAAAAGAGCTCGCGGGCGCCGTAGACGGGGTGCCGGAACTGGAGCGCCTCCCCTATGCGCCGGTAGACGCTCTCCCCCGAAGGGTCGTGGCGCGTGCGGCCCCGGTAGATGAGGTAGGTGGTGCAGGCCGTCCTGAGCCCGGCGTCGTCGAGATGCTCGAACACCGTCTTCCGCGCACGGCTCAGGTGCGCCATGTTCATGTTGTAGACCGTGTCGAAGAGCGAACGGACGACCCCGAACGCGCGAGTGGCCGGGAACGACGAGCCATACTCGATGTAGCGCTCCTCACCGCGATGGAACCAGTTCATCGACGGGATGTTGTGTTCGCCGGGACCCGTCCCGGTGGCGATCGCCGCCGACGCCACGGGCGTCACCGAGGGGAAGGTCGAGATGCAGTCGGGGATGTAGGTGCCGCGCTCGCGGAGCGCCGCCAGGGCGGGAGCACGCCCTTCCTCGATGGCCTCGTCGAGCATCTCCGGCTTGAGCGAGTCGATCACCGCGAGCACGACCTTCCTCGGTTTTTCCGCGGCCATGCGCGGCTAACGCAGCACTCGAAGGCCGGCGTACTTCTCACCCTCGCGCCGCCGGCCACCGAAGAGCAGCACCACGAACACGACGAGCACGAGGTACGAGACCGGAGGCAGGAAGATCGCCACCGCCGCGATCACCAGCGCCGCGGCTTCGGCATAGACGCCGACGAGCGTCGCCGCCCCGCCTTCCAGTCGTCCCCGGACGCGGCCCAGCAGCCCGCCGACCGCGAACCACCCCAGCGCTGCGCAGACCGGACCGGCGACCAGACCGATCCAGCTCTCTTCGCCCCCGTCGGCCATTGCGCCGGCAAACAGAAGCGCGCCCAGCACGAGGCCGATCAAGCCGCCCGCGATCGCGAGCGCCCCACGGCCGCCCTGCGGCGGAGCGCGGTTCGCCCCCGAACGTTCGGCGATGTACGCCAGCACCGCCAGGGCGAGCACCGCGACCAGGAAGCCGGGCGACTCGAGGAAGCTCCAGTCGGTGCCGTCGAAGTCGATCCCCACGTCCCTACGCGCCAGTGCCCCGGCCAGCAGTGGCGGGAGGAACGGCCGAACGCCGGTCGCACCGGCCAAGCCGGCGCCGGTGCCTATATCGAGGAAGACGCTCATGGGTCGGTAGCCTGCGCGCGGTGAGGTTAGCTCCGCGGAAGGGTTCGGCGCAGCGGACCCCGGCAGGGCACCAGTCGTCCAAAGCGAACGGACCGTTGTGAGCATCTCCCGCGACCTCGAGCGCTATGCGGGCCTATTCGCCTCGCGCACGAAGGTAATGAAGTCCTCCGCCATGCGGGACTTGATGGCCGTGACCGCGCGTCCCGAGGTGATCTCGCTCGCCGGCGGGCTCCCGGATACGAGCACGTTCCCGCCGGACACCTTCGCCGCCGTCGCGCAGCGAATCGCCGCCGAGTCGTGTGCGAAGGCGCTCCAGTACGGGCCCACCGAGGGACTGGACGAGACCAAGGACTGCATCGCGGCGGTGATGGGCGCCGAGGGCATGCGCGCGGACGCGGAGGACGTGATTGTCACGACCGGCGGGCAGCAGGTGATCGACCTCGTCACGAAGACCCTCATCGATCCCGGCGACGTGGTCATCGCCGAGGGGCCGACCTACCCGGGCGCCGTGCCGGTCTTCTCGGCCTATCAGGCCCACGTCGTGCAGGTGGACATGGACGCCGACGGCATGCGCGTGGATCTCCTCGAGGAGGTACTGGACCGCCTCGACCGCGAGGGGCGCCGGCCGAAGTTCGTCTATACCGTGCCGAGTTTCCAGAACCCCGCGGGCGTGACGATGTCGCTGCCGCGGCGCCGCCGGCTCGTAGAGGTGGCGCACGAGCGCGAGCTGCTCGTGCTTGAGGACAACCCGTACGGCCTGCTCCGCTATGAGGGCGACCCGCCGTCGCCCCTCTACGCGCTCGACGGCGGGGTCTACGTCATGTACCTCGGCACCTTCTCCAAGATCCTGTCGCCGGGGATCAGGCTCGGCTGGGTTGTGGCGCCCCCGCCTGTGCTTGAGAAGATCAACCTCGGCAAGCAGGCGGCCGACCTCTGCACGTCGACCCTCTCGCAGCTGATGGTGCAGGCCTACTTCGAGCGGGGCCGCTGGCGCGACTACGTCGACTCGCTCACCGCGGTCTACCGCGCCCGCCGCGACACCATGCTCGACGCCCTCGCCGACCACTTCCCGCGCCAGGCGGAGTGGACCCGGCCGGCCGGCGGCCTGTTCATCTGGGCCACGCTACCGGACTTCATCGACACCACGGACCTTCTCGCCCGCGCGCTGCGCGACAACGTCGCGTTCGTGCCCGGGGAAGCGGCGTTCCTCGATGGCCGCGGGCGCAACTCGATGCGGCTGAACTTCTCGGGCTGCGACGAGGAGTCGATCCGAGAGGGCGTCCGGCGGATCGGCGAGGTTGTGACCGAGCAGATGGAGCTGTACGGGACCCTCACCGGCGAGCGTCGCGCCGCGGCCCCGGAGGAGCAGGCGCCGATCGCGCCGGAGTCCGGCGCCGAAGTCCTCCGCATGCCAACCCGCGAACAGCGCGACAGGCGCTCCACGCGCCGATGACGCGCGTCGCCGTGATGAAGGGCGGGCGCTCGCTCGAGCGCCAGGTCTCGCTGCGCTCCGGTGCCCGCGTCGAGGACGCTCTCAAGCGGCTCGACCACGAGGTCGTCGCCATCGACGTCGCGCTCGACCTGATTCGCCGGCTCCGGGAGTCGGAGCCCGAGGTTGCCTTCATCGCGATGCACGGTCGCGACGGCGAGGACGGCACCGTGCAGGAGCTGCTCGAGATCCTGGAGATCCCGTACACCGGCCCCGGCGTGCTGGCGTGCGAGCGCACCTGGGACAAGGTCGTCGCGAAGGCCCACTTCGCCGCCGCCGGGGTGCCGACCCCGCCGGCCTACGCGTTCCGCCAGGACGCCTTCCGCGAGCTCGGCGCGGGCGAGGCGCTGCCCGACATCCGCGAGCGCCTCGGCCTGCCGCTGGTCGTCAAGCCGGCCAAG
>DATDLN010000014.1:0-6444 GCA_036519295.1 Thermoleophilaceae bacterium | reverse complement strand
GGGCCGCGCCTTGGCGCGGCCCGCTCGCAATCTGACGCGTTCGACCTTACGCGGCAATGACCGGCAGAAGGTCGAACGCGTGGCTGCCGGCGGCGCGGTCCTCGGCGCTCCGGCTCAGCCGGCGAGCTCGGCCTTCTTGGCCTCGACGTCGATGCCGTGCAGCCGGGCCAGGTTCTCGCCCAGGATCTTGCGCTTCGCCTGGTCGGTGAGCTGCGGGTAGCCGCGCTCCTCGACGATGTCCGCGGGGAGCTCGAAGTTCCAGAACTCCTCCAGCGCCCACTGCGGGTGCCAGATCGGCGTCTCGCCGCCGTAGATGATCTTGTCCTCGCCGCACCACCACATCATCTTCCCGAGCGTCTCAGCGAACACCCGGCGCTGGCGGGCGATGAAGTTCACGGTGGCGGCGATCGACGCGTAAAGGTTCGGGTAGCGCACGAGCTGCCACAGCACCTCGTCGAGCCAGGGCAGGCCGACGTGGAAGATCACGAAGTTGATGTCGGGGAAGTTCGCGGCGGCGCCATCCATGTCGAACGTGCGCGTGTGCTCCACGGGCTGCGGGCCGAGCGGCACGCCCTTGTGCACGCCGATCAGGTTCACGCCCAGCTCCTGGGCCTTCTCGAACGCGGGATATGCCACCCGCGGGTCGTCCATGCGCCACGGGAACGGCTGTCCGTAGTCGTACCGGACGTTGTAGAACTTGAAGGCCTTCGCGCCGTGGTCCTTGACCTGACGCTCCATCAGGTCGAGCGCCTTCTTGCCCTCCAGCGGGTTGACCGAGCCCCAGAAGACGGCCCGATCCGGATGCTTGCCGGCCATCTCGGCGCACTTCTCCCATGGCGACAGGCCGTCGTAGAAGAGGTCGGTGAGAGGCAGCGGCTGGGCCACGATCATGTCCGTGTCGGAGCCGTCGATGACCATCTCGTAGATCTCGTCGACGCTCCATTCCCGGAAGAACTCGTCGCGCGAGAGGACCCGCTCGCCCTCGCGCGTGAGCAGGGAGTGGAACGCGTACAGGTGCTCGTCGAACAGCTCGCCGGGCGGGCCGATCGCGTTGCGCTTGTCGAAGTTGAACACGTGGCAGACGCAGTCGAACACGAACGCGGGCACCTTCCGCTCCCGCGCTCCGGCCTGCTGGGGCTGGGTCTCGACCGAGGCCATCGATCACGCTCCTTCGGTTCGGGCGAGCCGACGCTCGCGGTATTGCTTGAGCTCTTCCAAGGGCATTGCCAGCTTCTCGCGGGCGGAGGGGGAGAGGCGCTCCATCGTCCAGACCGGCTCCCACACGATCCGCACGTCGACCGTGTCCACTCCGGCGAGGCGTCGCAGGCGATCGGGGATCGCACTGGACATGTTGGCCACGAACGGGCACCAGCCCGTGGTGGGCACGAGGTCCACGCGCACGTGTGATCCCTCCACGTGCACATCCTCGACAACACCCATGTCCACGATGCTGATGCCGCGATCGGCGCAGCACGGGTCGTAGACGTCGCGCAACGCATCGATGAGGGCTGCGCGGTTCTCTGTCATTCCTCACTCCTTGGGTCGATCGCGATGCGGAAGCCGGTCGTGGGCGTTCCGCGGAGGGGGTCGGCGGCGAGCGAGCGCGAGGCGCGCAGGCCCCAGGCGTGGTCAAGCCACGATCCGCCGCGCACGGCCCTCCATCCGTCCGGCGTCCGGTCGGCCACCCACTCCCAGACGTTGCCGGCGAGCTGCTCGGCGCCGAACGGACCGGCGCCCTCGGGATGCGCGCGCACGGGCACGGTCCAGCCCCAGCTGGACTCGGCGCATGCGCAGCGCTCGGGGTCGAAGGTCTGGCCCCAAGGCCAGGGGCGCCCGTCGTGGCCGCGCGCGGCGGCCTCCCACTCGTCGCCGGTGGGCAGTCGCACCGGCCGGCCGAGCTCCTCCGCAGCCCAGGCGCAGAAGGAGACGGCGTCCTCGAAGGTCACGTCGGTCACCGGATGCTCCGCGAGCTCGGGGGCCTCGAGCCGGGCTGCGAGCCCGGCGGCGGCGCGCCGGCCGGTGGCTGCGAAGAACGTCCGCGCCTGCCCGTTCACGACGGGCCAGCGGCCGATCAGCACGCGCTCGAGGGTCACCGCCCGCTCCTCGCCGGGCTCCCCGAGGCGGTAGGTCCCGGCTGGCAGCTCGACGCAGGCGTTCACGAGCCCGCCGGCGCCCCCGCGGTCGCCAGGAAGCGCTCCATGATGCGGTTGAAGTCGCCCGCCGCCTCCATGTGGGGCGAGTGCCCCTGGCCGTCCAGCACGTGAACCTGTGCGCCCTCGGGCGCGCGCTCGGCGTGGGCGGCGGGGATGATCCGGTCCTCCCGGCCCCACACAACGAGCACCGGCACGTCGAGCTCGGCGAGGTGGTCGGCGATCACGACCCGCTGGCCACCCTCGCCGAAGGCGCCCGAGGCGATCGCGCGCAGCGCCTCGTCGACCCCGTCGATGCGCTTGTACTTGAGTACGTCGTCGACGAGCTGACGCGTGACCAGCCCGGGGTCCGCGAACAACAGCTCGAGCACCGGCTTCAGCTCACGCCGCCGCTCGGCGGCGATGAAGCCCTCTATGTACTCGCGGTTGATCTCATCGCCGAGTCCCGCGCTCGCCACGAGCGCCAGCGAGCCGACCCGCTCGGGCGCCGAGAGCGCGAGGCTCCCCGCGACCAGTCCTCCGAGCGAGTGCCCCGCGAGGTGCGCGCGCTCGAGCTCCTGAGAGTCCATGAACTGCCCCACGGCCCGGGCGAGGAAGTCGAGATCGCCCGCGCCGACGTCCTTCGAGGACCCGCCATGGCCCGGAAGGTCGAGCGCGTACACCACGTGCTCTCCGGCGAGCGCCGGCGCCGTGAAGAGCCAGTTGTTCAGGTCGCCGCCGAAACCGTGAAGGAGGAGGAGCGGCTCGCCGCCCTCGCCCTGGCGCATGAAGCGCAGGTTGCCGGCCTCGACCGCGACGGTCTCCGGCGCCGGCCCGGCCTCCTCCTCGGCCTCCTCCGGGACGAAGCCGGCCTGGAACTCCTCCACGAAGCTGTCGATGTCGGCGTCCGGGACGGCGGCGTCGGCGATCACGCCGAGCAGGCCGCCGACGGGCACCACGGCGCCAACCCCGGCCACCCGCCGCCTGAGGACCCCCGGCGCGGGCGATTCCACCACTCCGTTGATCTTCTCGGTCTCGACCTCCGCGACCTCGTCGCCCACCGCGAGCTCCGCACCCTCCTCGACAAGCCAAGCGACGACGGTGCCCTCCGTCATGGACAGCCCCCACTTGGGCATGCCCAGCTTGTCGATGCGGTCGCTCACGCCACGCTGGGAGCGCCCGCGCCGGCGGTTTCGCGCACGGCCGCCGCGATCGACTCGACGGTCGGCACGTAGGCGTCCTCCAGCACCGGGCTGAACGGCACCGGCGTGTGCGGGGCCGTGACCATGCGCGGCGGGGCCTTCAGGTCGGCGAAAGCCTCCTGCGCCACCCGGGCCGCGATGTCGCACGCCATGCCGCAGCGCGGGCTGGCCTCGTCGACCACCACGAGCCGGCCGGTGTTCTCGACGCTCTCGAGGATCGTGTCCTCGTCGAGGGGAGATGTCGTGCGTGGATCGACGATCTCGCAGTCGATGCCCTCGCCCTCGAGCGCCTCGGCGGCCTCCTGCGCGAACAACACCATCCGCCCGAGCGCCACCACCGTGACGTCGCCGCCCTCGCGCACGATGTTCGCCTCGCCGAAGGGGAGCGCGTACGGCTCCTCGGGCACGTCGCCCTTGGTGTCGTAGAGCACCTTGTGCTCGAAGAAGATGACCGGGTCGTCGTCGCGGATGGCCGCGATCAGGAGGCCCTTGGCGTCGTAGGGCGTTGCGGGGACGGCGACCTTGAGCCCCGGGATGTGGGTGAAGACCGGGTACAGCGCCTGCGAGTGCTGAGAGGCCGCTCTGATGCCAGCGCCCCACATCGTCCTGATGACCATCGGCGTCTTCGCCTTGCCGCCGAACATGTACCGGAACTTCGCGGCCTGGTTGAAGATCTGGTCGAGGCAGACGCCCATGAAGTCCACGAACATCAGCTCCGCCACTGGACGCAGGCCGCTCGCCGCGGCGCCGGCCGCGGCGCCCACGTAGGCGGATTCGCTGATGGGCGTATCGAGCACGCGGCCGGGGAACTGGTGATAGAGCCCCTTGGTCACGCCGAGCACGCCTCCCCAGGCGTCGTCCTCGCCGGGCGCCTCCATGCCGCCCGCCACGTCCTCGCCGAAGACGACCACGGTGGGGTCGCGCTCCATCTCCTGAGCGAGCGCCTCGTTGATAGCCGTCTGATAGGTGATCTCGCGAGCCATCGTGCTCCCTTCGCTCAGTACTTGACGTAGACGTCGGTGAGGGCCTCGTCGGCGGCCGGGGCGGGACCCGCCTTGGCCTCGGCCACCGCCTCGTCCATGAGTGCCCGCGCGGCTGCGTCGATCTCGGCGAGATCGCTCTCCTCCACGGCGCCGGCCTCGGTCACCCGGCGGGCGAAGGCCTCGAGGCAGTCGCGCGTGCGGCGCAGCTCCTTGACCTCGTCGGCGCCGCGATACGTCTGCTGATCGCCCTCGAAGTGGCCGTAGTAGCGCATCACCTTGCACACGAGCAGCGACGCGCCCGCGCCGGAGCGCGCCCGACGCACGGCCTCGCCGGCGGCCTCGTGGACCGCGAAGAATTCGAAGCCGTCGACCTCGACTCCAGGCAGGCCGAAGCCGTCGGCCCTCTTGGCGAGGTCGACGCCCGCCTGATGGAAGGCCGGGGGCGTGGACTCGGCGTAGCCGTTGTCCTCGATCACGAACACGCACGGTAGGTTCCAGCAGGCGGCCAGGTTGAGGCTCTCCAGGAAGGTGCCCTGGTTCGAGCCGCCGTCGCCCGTGAACGACACGGCCACCTGGTCCGTCTGCTTGACCCGCGCCGTCAGGCCGACGCCGCAGACGAGTGGCGGGCCGCCGCCCACGATCCCGTTGGCGCCGAGCATGCCTTTGGCGAGGTCCGCGATGTGCATCGATCCGCCCTTGCCGTGGCAGAGGCCGGTGTCCCGGCCGTAGAGCTCGGCCATCATCGCCTTGACGTCGCAGCCCTTGGCGATCGCGTGCCCGTGCCCGCGATGGGTGCTGGCCACGTAGTCGTCCGGCCTCAGGTGCGCGCAGACGCCGGCGGCGATGGCCTCCTCGCCGGCGTAGAGGTGGACGAAGCCGGGGATCTCCCCGGTGGCGAACTCGGTGTGCAGCCGCTCCTCGAACTCGCGGATGGTCCGCATCATCCGGTAGGCCTCGAGCAGCTGCTCCCTGGTTAGCTGTCCCGTCTCAGGGGGCGCAACGGTTGGCATCGACTCTCCTCCTGCTGACGACCACCGATTCAGGAAGGAATCTACTCCGGCGGCGGCTCGAGTCGGGTCGCCTTAACGCGGGCGGCGTGGCGCATCACGGCGTCGACGTCGATGGTGAGCGGGCCGGGCACCAGGCGGACCGTCACCCGCTCCCCGGGGCGGCGCTCGATCTCCCGCTCGCCGTCAAGCGCGAGGCAGCCGGGCCCCGCCGCCACCGCCGTCTCTTCTCCCAGCTCCAGCGTGCGAAACCCGGCGACGCCGACCGGCGCGAGAAGCCCCGGCGCGAGCGGCACCCGCAGGACGAGCTGCGCGCGGGCGAGGTCGTCAGTGAGGCGAACGTGCAGCCCCTGTCCGCCGGCCCGGGGGAGCGGATGCAGCAGCCCCGCGATCGAGGAGAACCCGACCGCGCTCGGATTCGCGCACGCGACGAAGAGGTCGCTGATCCCCGAGGTGCGCCAGAGGGCGCGCGCGCCGACGAACCGCTCGGCGCTCAGGACGACGTCGACGAGCGCGAGCTCCGGGTCGGCGTCCCCAAGCTCCACCGCCAGCCCCACCTCCCGGCGCAGCGCTCCGTCGCCGGCGCGCCCCGTGGCCACCAGGCCGGCGGCGAGTCCCGCCACGGTCCCCTCGCGGACCTCCGGGAAGGCGTTGTTCGTGCCGGTGGAGAGGGCGCACAGCGGCACGTCGCCGCACGCCTTCGCCACGACGCGGTGCGTTCCGTCGCCGCCGAGGACGACGATCGCGGAGGCGCCCGCGGCGCGCATGAGCTGGACGGCGCGGACGCTGTCGGCGGCGGTGCCCGTGAGCGGCATCGGCAGCGCCTCGAGCGCCGGCAGGGGCGCGGCGCCGCGCCGTTGCTCGGCTGTGGCGTGGGCGAGGAGCTGGCGCTCGAGCGCGGCCCCCAGGCCGTCGAACGCCGGCATCATCAGCGCTCTGGGGACCCCCGCCGCGCCGAGACCTGCGAGGACGCGGAGCACGATGCCGGCCTTGTCGGCGTTGCCGACCACCGACGCCCCGGCGACCAGCCTGCGGATGTCCCGGCCCGAGGCGGGGTTCGCGACGATCCCGACGCAGGTGTCGTTCGTCACGAAGCCAAAGCTACGCGTCTGGTATCCCCGAG
>DATDLN010000013.1:0-18142 GCA_036519295.1 Thermoleophilaceae bacterium | reverse complement strand
AGTTCCAGCGGTCGAAGCGGCCGTAGCCGCCGGTTGGCGGATAGAGCCCCATCACCCCGTGGTTGTGGGCATACTGGCCGGTCAGGTACGTCGCGCGGGAGGGGCAGCAGACCGGATACGACACGTACGACCGCGCGAAGGCGACTCCGTTCGAGCCCAGGAGCTCGCGCGTGCGGGGCATGACATCCATGTCCTCCACCGTCTCGTCGTCGGTCATCAGCACCACCACGTTGGGAGGGCTCTGGCGGGCGGCGCCGGCATTCGCGGCGGGCGTTGCGGGGTTCACGTCCGACTGCTCGACCACCAGCCCTACCAGCGCCAGTCCAAGCGCGGCCGCGCCTATCCGAGCCCCCAGCTTCACCGCAGGCACCCCGCGCGCTCGAGCCGGGTGAAGACGGGGAGCTGGTCGCGACGGAGTCCTCATCGCCGCAGCCATGGTCGGCCGCCCCGATGAGAGCGCCGTGAGAGCGGCCCGCTCATCGGCCTCTCATTCGGCCCCAGTGCAATCGCTCGAGATGAACGGGATCGCATGGATCGATCGACGGACCGCTCCACGGGGGATCGACGTGGGCCCTTTGTCACGCCATGCAGTGGATGGCGCGCGGCCCAGCTCCGACCGACTCTGCCCCGACGTCGCGACCACAGAGGAGGACGGCACATGAACGGTGGGACCAGGCACCACTCCACCCGTGAACGGATCATCGCCGCGGAGGTGATGAAGCTCGAGCGGCGCCAGGCGAGGCAGCGCGCCGCCGCCAAGGCGGCGAACGCAAATCGTCCCAGGGTGCTGGCCCAGGTCTTCCTGGAGTCCTGGCCCGAGGACGCCTTTGGAACGTTCGTCGAGGAGCTCGGCTTCGGCCTGCGCACGATCGGCTCGCCTCTGATTCAGCCGGAGACCGGGCGCTACCTGCGCTTCAGGCGGGATGCGAGCGGCCGCTTCGCCGAGGTCTACGACGCCGTCGCCGGTGAGGGCCTCGAGCTCGGCCGAGTCACCGTCTGGTCGCCGGGCGGGCGACTGGCGCTCACCTGGAGGGAGCCCGACTGGCCCGAGGGGGCGTCAACCGACGTCGACGTTCGCTTCGAGCCAATCTTCGGCGGGACTCTCGTCCGCATCGAACACTCGGGCTTCGAGCGGGTTGGCCCGAAGGCCCCACAGGCCGGCGCGGGGTACCAGGCCGCCTGGACCGCGGCTCTGGGATGGGTCGCCCGACGCGCCCGCGCGCGGGGGACTGCCGAGGTCGGTCGGTAGGAGCCATGGCGCCCGTTCGCCCGCCACGCGCGCGCCCCGTTGGCGCGATTCTCGCGCTCGTCGTGCTGGTGATTGGCGCCCTGTTCATCGGAGGCCTCAGAGGGTCGCGTCAGGAGCTGCCCTACTCGCGGTTCCTCGGGCTGGTGAACGCGGGGCGGGTCGAGAAGGTGGACATCGGGACGCGGGAGGTGACCGGCGTGTACCGGGACGGCGGGCGCACCGTGAGCTTCAGCGCCACCCGCCCGCCCGACCTGTCCGAAACCTCATTGGTCCGCGACCTGCAGGCACATCGCGTCCAGTTCACCGGCGACCAGCCGAGCGCGCTCGGCGGATTGCTCGGATCGCTGCTTCTGTTCCTCGTGCTGCCGATCGCACTGCTCGTCGCGGCGGGGCTGTTTATCGCGCGCCGCGTGGCAGGCGGCAGCGGCGCGTCCGCGATCAGCCTGGGCCGCTCCAGGCACCGCACCTACGATCGGACCGACCTGCGCACCACTTTCTCCGACGTGGCCGGCGTCGAGGAGGCCGTGGAGGAGCTGCGCGAGGTGGTCGACTTCCTCGAGCACCCGGCCCGCTACCGCCGCCTCGGCGGCCGCATTCCGAAGGGCGTGCTCCTGGTTGGTCCGCCCGGGACCGGCAAGACGCTGCTCGCTCGGGCCGTCGCGGGCGAGGCGGACGTGCCCTTCTTCTACCTCTCCGGCTCCGACTTCGTCGAGCTGTTCGTCGGGCTCGGCGCCGCGCGCGTGCGCGACCTCTTCGAGCAGGCCAAGGCGCGCGCCCCCTGCATCGTGTTCATCGACGAGCTCGACACGGTGGGTCGCTCGCGCGCGGGGGCGGTCCCTACGCCCGCCGGCGGCCACGACGAGCGCGAGCAGACGCTCAACCAGCTGCTCACCGAGATGGACGGCTTCGACCCGGCGACCGCGGTGATCCTCATGGCCGCCACCAACCGTCCCGAGGTGCTCGACCCCGCGCTGCTGCGGCCCGGGCGCTTCGACCGCCAGGTCGTGGTCGACCTGCCCGACCGGCGCGGCCGCGAGGCGATTCTTCGGATACACGCGCGCTCGGTGGCGCTCGACGGTCGGGTCGACCTGCGGCTGCTCGCCGCGCGCACGCCGGGCTTTGCCGGCGCCGAGCTGGCCAACGTGGTGAACGAGGCGGCCCTGCTGGCGGCTCGGCGCGGCCGCGACGTGGTCGCCACCACCGATCTCGAGGAGGCGATCGACCGCGTTGCGGTCGGCCTGGCCCGCCATTCGCGCGTCCTCGGAGAGCGGGAGCGCCGGAGAGTCGCCTACCACGAGCTGGGCCACGCGCTGGTGGCGCTCGACCTGCCCGACGCCGACCCGGTCCATCGGGTGTCGATCGTGCCGCGCGGAGTCGCCGCCCTCGGCCAGACCCACCAGCTGCCACCCGAGGACCGCTACCTGGTCACGCGCTCTCAGCTCGAGGACCGCCTCTGCGTCTTGATGGGCGGCCGGGCGGCCGAGCGCCTGGTCTTCGGCGAGGTCTCGAGCGGCGGGCAGAGCGACCTCACCCAGGCGAGCGAACTGGCACGGCGGATGGTGGAGGAGCTCGGGATGAGCGACCGCCTCGGGCCCATCGCGCTGCGACACCCTGGTGCGATCGCCGGCTACGACGTGCCCGAGCTGCACTCCGCCGGACTCCTTGGTCGCGCCGAGAACGAGGTGATCGGCGCACTCAAGGCCGCCGAGACGCGTGCCGACGAGCTGCTCGCCGCGCGGCGGGTCGAGCTCGACCACCTGGCCGACCTGCTGCTCGAGCGGGAGACGCTCGAGGGAGACGACCTGCGCGCCGCGCTCGGACGCCGCGAGAGGATCCTCCGGGCGGCGACCGCCAACGGGTCGTCCCCAGCCTGAAGCCCTCTCATCGGAGTCTCATCGCGTCTGCGAATCTTGCCCCTGGATGCAAACCAGCCGCCACGCAGCGTTCTGGATCCTGGCGAGCGTTCTCTGCGCGCTGCTGTTCGCCTCCAGCGTGCCCTCCCCCCTGTACGTGGTCTACCAGCAGCAATGGGACTTCTCGGCCATTACGCTGACCGGCGTATTCGCCGTGTACGCCCTTGCTCTGCTGGGCGCGCTGCTGGTGGTCGGATCGATCTCGGACCACATCGGCCGGCGGCCGACGCTGCTCGCGGCGCTGGTCGTCGAGATCGTCGCCATGCTCGCCTTCGCTGGTGCCGACGGGGTGGGGTGGCTGTTCGCCGCCCGGACCCTGCAGGGGCTGGCCACCGGCACGGCCATGGGCGCGATCAGCGCGGCCCTGCTCGACCTGCAGCCCCGCTCCAATCCGAGACTTGGCGCGCTGACAGGCGCCGTGGCGCCGATGATGGGCCTTGCCCTCGGCGCGCTCAGCGCCGGCCTGCTCGTGGACCACGGCCCGGATCCCACCCGACTGGTCTTCTGGCTTTTGCTCGCGGCGTTCGTGTTGGCGGTGCTCGCCGTGCTCGCGATCCCCGAGACCGTGACCGCCGACGGCCGCTGGCGCAGCGCGCTCAGGCCGCGGTTCGCCGTTCCGCGCTCCATGCGCGCGCCCTTCCTCGCGGCAATCCCCTGCCTGATCGCGACCTGGGCACTCGGCGGGCTGATCCTGTCGCTGGGAGGCTCGCTCACGGCCGGTGTCCTCGGCCAGAGCAGCCACCTGGCCGCAGCCCTTCCGATCTTCATCATGACCGGTATCAGCGCGGTCACCGCCGTGCGGCTTCGCGAGACGTCCGCGCGGGCGACGGCGCGGGGCGGGCTGGTCGCGCTGATCGCCGGCGTGGCGGTGGCGCTTCTGGCGCTGGCGGTGGAGTCGAACCTCCTCTTCCTCCTGGCCGGCGCGATCGCGGGAGTGGGCTTCGGCCCGGCCTTCGCGGGGGTATTCCGCGTGCTGAGCGGACTCGCTCCGGTCGACCAGCGCGCCGCCCTGATCTCCTCGGTGCTCACCGTCTCCTACCTCGCCTTCAGCCTGCCCGCGATCGCGGCGGGCGCCGCCGTCACCGACCTCGGGCTGCGCGAGACCGCGGAGATCTACGGCGCGAGCCTGATCGGGCTCGCCGCGCTTGCGCTCGCCCTCTCCGGGCGGCTCGACGAGGTGCCCGCCCGCGAGCCGATTCCCTCGGCCGTCGCGGTGAGCGGCTACCCCGAGGGCTGTCGTGGCTGATCCGAGCGCGGCCGAGACGCTCGGCGGGACCGTGGCTCTCGTCACCGGGGCCTCGAGCGGCATCGGAGAGGCAGCCGCGCTCGCCCTCGCGCGACGAGGGGCGGCCGTCGCTCTGGCAGCACGCCGAACCGACCGCCTCGAGACGCTCGCCGAGACGATCGGCTCCGCCGGCGGCACAGCGCTCTCGCTGCGCGCCGATATCACCGACGAGGAGGAGGCGCGTGGCGCGGTGGAGCGCACCGTGGCCGAGCCGGGGCGGCTCGACACCCTCGGGAACAACGCCGGCACTATGCTGCTCGGCCCGGTGCTCGACGCCCCGCTCGAGGAGTGGAATCGCATGGTGGGCGTAAGCGGATCGGCCAGACGTTCGCCGGGATCGAACGGCTCTCGGCCGCCGATATCGCGGACGCGATCGCGTATATCGTCACGCGCCCGCGCCACGTCGCCGTCAACGAAATGCTCGTTCGCCCCACCGAGCAGGAGCGGTAGGAACCTCTCATCCTCCGGGCGGTCGTCCGATCGGATGCTCGCCACACCGTCTCCTTACCAGCCGGTCGGGCCGCGGCGGCGTGCGCGGCGGCCAGAAGGCGTCCTGCGCCGCGCTGGTCAACTCCACGTTTCGGCGAACGTTCCTGTCTGAGCGTTCATCATGAGACAAGCCATGGGAACCGAAACTGCAAGCTGGAGGTCGGAGGCTCTCGGACCGGGCCGGACGCTCGAGCTGAGCGAGGGACGTATTCGCGCGCACGTGGTGGGGGAGGGGCCGCCGATCGTGTTCGTGCACGGGATCCTCGTCAACGCGAACCTGTGGCGCAGGGTCGTCCCCCGCCTCGACGGATGCACGCGCGTGACGCTCGATCTTCCCCTGGGCTCCCACCTCGAGCCTATGCCGGCCGGCGCCGACCTGAGCCCGCCCGGCCTGGCGCTCATGATCGCCGAGGCCATCGATGCCCTCGAGCTCAACGAGGTGACCGTCGTCGGGAACGACACAGGCGGCGCCCTGACCCAGCTCATGGCGGTGCGCCGGCCCGAGCGGCTCGCGCGCGTGGTGCTCACGTCGTGCGATGCGTTCGACAACTTCCCGCCCCGCTTCTTCCGGATCGTGCTGGCGCCGGCGCAGATTCCCGGAGCGATCCCGATCGTCTTCGGCGGGATGCGCGTGCGAGCGCTCAGGCGGCTCCCGATCGCATACGGCTGGCTCTCCAACGAGCCGATCGAGCGCGAGGCGGACGACAGCTTCGTGCTGCCCGTCCTTACGTGGCGCGGCATCCGCCGCGACCTGCGCAAGGTCCTGCGCGGGCTCGACGCCAAGTACACGCTCGATGCGGCCGCCCGCCTGACCGCCGTCGACAAGCCGGTGCTGATCGCCTGGTCCACCGAGGACCGTTTCTTCCCGCCGGCTCACGCCGAGCGGTTGGCGAAGGTGTTCCCGAACGCCCGTCTCGAATGGGTCGAGGGCGCCCGCACCTTCAGCACGGAGGACCGCCCGGAGCGGCTCGCGGACCTGATCGCATCGTTCGCCCGCGTGGCCGCGGCGGCCGCCTGAGGAAGCTTCCGCCGCCCCGACCGGGCGGGTCCCAGCACGCCCCGCAGGGTCAGTTCAGCCGTTCGACCAGCATCGCCTCGCCCTGGCCGCCGGCCACGCACATCGTCTCGAGCCCGATCGTCTTGTCGTCGGTCTCGAGGCCGTTCAGGAGCGTGGTCATGATGCGCGCGCCGGTCATGCCGAAGGGGTGGCCGAGCGCGATCGCGCCGCCGTGCGGGTTCAGCTTCTCGAGCGGGATGTCGCACTCGTCCATGATCGGGATCACCTGCGCGGCGAAGGCCTCGTTCAGCTCGACGGTCTCCACGTCGCCGATCGACATGCCGGCGCGGTCGAGCACCTTGCGGATGGCGCCGATCGGCGCGACGCCCATGTACTCGGGCTCGATCGCGGCCGTGGCGGCGGTGATGATCTGGGCGCGCGGCCGCAGCCCGAGCTCGGCCGCCTTCGTGTCCGACATCACCAGCACGGCGGCAGCGCCGTCGTTCAGCGGGCAGGAGTTGCCTGCCGTGACCTTGCCGCCCTCCTTGAAGGCGGGATCGAGCTGGGCCAGCTTCTCGAGTGTTGAGTTCGGGCGCGGGCCGTCGTCCTTCGCCACCTGCGTGCCGTCCGGCAACGTGACCGGCACGATCTCGCGGTCGAAGTAGCCGTCCTCCTGCGACCTCACGGCCAGCTCCTGCGAGCGCTGCGAGTACTTGTCCATGTCGGCGCGGGACACCTCGTAGCGCTCGGCCACGTTCTCGGCGGTGAGGCCCATGGAGATGTACGCGTCAGGCCGTCCGTCGCCGCCTTGGAGCTTCTCGTTCTGGTCGTGCGGGCGGGCGCCCTCGACCGCCTCGTTGTAGCGCGAGACCCACTCGACGCCCGCGGCGATATAGGCGTCGCCCTGGCCGGCCTTGACCGCGTTGGCGGCCTGGCGGATCGACTCGAGGCTGGAGGCGCAGTAGCGCGAGATCGTCGCCCCGTTCACCGACGTCGGCAGCCGCTCGGAGAGCAGGACGATGATGCGGGCGAGGTTGAAGGCCTGGAGGCCCTGGGGCAGGCCGACGCCGCAATAGACGTCTTCGATCAGCTCGGGCTCGACCTCCTCGTTGCGCTCGAGGAGGGCGTCGACGATGAAGGCGCCCATCTCGTCGGGGCGGAGCTGGGCGAGCGTGCCCTTGAAGGCCCGGCCGATGGGTGTGCGGACGGCGTCGATGATCACTGGTTCAGGCATCGTGCACACAAGGCTATCCAGGGCGTCGCGGCCGGCGCCGCAGTACGCTCAGCCGCCCGATGGCCATTGGCGTGCAAGTCGCCCCGGAGATCCTCCGCACCTGGCGGGACTACCTGGCAGTGGTCGTGATGGCCGACCGGGTGCGGAACGGCCCGAGCGACGCGCTCAGCGAGCGGCTCCTGGCCGACGCCGAGCGGACCGTGCGCGAGTCCGGCCTCGCCCGCGCCGCCGACGACCCTCGGATCGCCGCCTGGCGCAGCGCCTTCTCCGAGTTCGGCGCCAAGCCGAGCCGCTACCCGTCGTCGGCGGAGTCGCTGCTCGGGCGGGTGCTGAAGGGAAGGTCGCTGCCGCGCATCAACGCGCTCGTGGACACCTACAACGCGGTCAGCCTCCGGCACGTGATTCCGGTCGGTGGCGAGGATCTCGATCGGCTCGAGGGCGACCTGCGCCTCGTCCGCGCCACCGGTGACGAGGCGTTCGAGGCCTCCGACGGCGACGCCGACTCGCCGCGCCCGCGCGAGGTGGTCTGGCGCGACGACGTGGGCGTCACCTGCCGGCGCTGGAACTGGCGGCAGGGCCGCCGGACACAGCTCACGTCGGCCACCGAGCGCGCCTTCTTCGTCTTCGACCGGCTGCCCCCGCTCGCCCCAGACGCGCTCGAGGGGGCGGTCGAGGAGCTCGTCGATCACCTGCGCGCCCGATCGCCGGGCGCGCGGGTGCGAATCGAGCGCCCTATCGCGGCGGCATCCGCAAGGCGCCGTCCAGCCTGAGCACCTCGCCGTTCAGCATCCCGTTCTCGGCAATCTGCAGGGCGAGCTTCGCGTACTCCTCGGGCCGGCCGAGCCGCGGGGGAAAGGGGATCTGCGCGCCGAGCGCCGTGCGCGCGTCCTCGGGCAGACCGGCGAGAAGCGGCGTGTCGAACACGCCGGGCGCGATCGTGCAGACCCTGATGCCGAGCCGGGCGAGGTCCCGCGCCGCCGGCAGGGTCAGGCCCACCACGCCGCCCTTCGAGGCGGCGTAGGCGGTCTGGCCGATCTGGCCGTCGAAGGCGGCGATCGAGGCCGTCATCACCACGACGCCGCGCTCGCCCTCGGGGTCGGGCTCGTTGCCGGCCATCGAGGCCGCGGCCAGCCGCAGTACGTTGAAGGTCCCGATCAGGTTCACCCGGACGAGCGTCTCGAACGGCCTCAGCGCCGCCGGGCCGTCCTTCTTCACAGTGCGCTCCGCCCAGCCGATCCCGGCACAGGACACGGCGAGCCGCAGCTCGCCCGCCGACTCAACCGCCGCCCGCACCTGGGTCTCGTCCGTCACGTCCGCCTCGACGAACTGTCCGCCGAGCTCGGTCGCGAGCGCGCCGCCGCGCTCGGCGTTCAGGTCGGCGATCGTGACCCGAGCGCCGCGCGCGCCGAGCGCGCGGGCGGTCGCCTCCCCGAGGCCCGAGGCGCCGCCGGCGACCAGGGCGCCGATCCCCTCAGTCAGCTCCATGCGCTGCGGAGGCTATTCGCCGCAGCTGGGGCTTGGCTTGCGGGGCGGCGTTACCGCGGCGAGGCGAACGCCAGCCCGAACAGCCGCGCACCGTCGGTGAAGAAGTCGTCCAGGTGCAGCCCCGCCGCGCGCAGCTCCCGCTCCACCGCCTCGCGCGTGAACTTCGCGCTGATCTCCGTGCGCAGCTCCTCGCCGTCGGCGAATGTCACCTCGGGGTCGGCGCCGTCGATCTGCACCTGCTGGGCGCCGTTCGCGCGCAACCGCATCTCCACCCACGAGTCGGCCTCGCTGAAGAAGGCGACGTGCTCGAAGGCGTCCGGGTCGAAGTCGGCCTCGAGGGCGTCGTTGACGACCCTGAGGACGTTGCGGTTGAACTCCGCAGTCAGGCCCTCGCTGTCGTTGTACGCGGCCTCGAGCACCGCTCGGTCCTTCACCAGGTCGGTGCCGATGACGAGCCTGTCCTCCGGGCCCATCGTCTCTCGGAGGAGGCCCAGGAACCGAGCGCGCTGGTCGGGATAGAGGTTGCCGATCGTGCCGCCGAGGAACGCGAATAGGCGGCGGTGGCCGTCCGGGATTCGCTCGAGGTCGCGCCCGAAATCACCGACCACGCCGTGCACCCGGAGGCCCGGATAGAGCTCGGTGAGCTCGAGCGCGCAGGAGCGCAGTACGGACTCGTCGACGTCGAAGGGCACGTAGCGCTTCAGGCTGCCCTGACCCGCCATCGCGTAGAGCAGCGCCCGCGTCTTCGAGGCCGTGCCCGAGCCCAGCTCCACGAGCTCCTGGGCCCCGCTTCGCTCCACGATCGCCGGTGCGTGGCGGTTGAGGATCTGGCGCTCGCAGCGGGTCGGGTAGTACTCGGGGAGTGACGTGATCCGGTCGAACAACACCGAGCCGCGCTCGTCGTAGAAGTACTTCGGCGGCAGCTCCTTGAGCGAGCGGGTGAGACCGTCGCGCACGTCGTCGGCCAGGTCGTCGTAGACCGTGCAGCGATCGATGACCAGGCTCATCGGGACTCCTCGACGCAGCGAAAGCCCGCGAATATCTGCCGCCGCTGCGGGTGGTCCCAGTTGCGGAAGGTGGTGCGTGCCACGCGCGGCCGGGTGGCCCAGGAGGCGCCCCTCAGCACCCTGTAGCCCGAGTCGAAGAAGACCTCCGAGTATTCGCGGTACGGGAACGCCCGGAAGCCCGGGAAGCCGCGGAACTCGCTCGCCGTCCACTCCCAGCAGTCGCCGAGGAAGGGACCGGCGGGGCCGGGGCCGAAGTCGAGCTGGTCGAGGTTCCCGCGCCTGAAGCCCGCGCGCCGCGCCGCCTTCTCCCATTCGGCCTCGCTGGGCAGGCGGGCACCCCGCCAGCCGGCGAACGCGTCGGCCTCGAACCAGGACACGTGCATCACGGGCAGGTCGGGGTCGAGAGCGAGGACCTGATCGAAGCGGCGCTCGCGGCCGTCCTCCGTCCAGAAGAGGGGACGCTCCCATCCCTCGCCCTCGCGGAACGCCCAGCCCTCCGGCGTCCACAGCTCTCGCCGGTGGTAGCCCCGGTCGGCGACGAACTCCGCGAATGCCGCGTTGGTCACGGGCGCACGGTCGATCCGGAACCCCGGCAGCTCCACCTCGTGCTGTGGGCGCTCGTTGTCGTAGGCGAAGCCGCGACCGGGGTCGCCGAAGAGGAACGGCCCGGCCGCCACCTCGAACGTGCCGGCGGCGGCGCGGCCGGGCGGGCGGCGGCGCCTCGGCTCGTAGACGCCGGGCTCTGCGAGCTGAAGGGTCTGGAGCATTGTCTCGTTGTGCTGGTTCTCGTGCTGGACGAGCATCTCGCCGATGATCGCCGATACGCGGTCGAGCGAGGCGAGCGCGCGCTCGCGCACCTCGTCCATGTAGGCGAGCGCCTCGTCTTGCCGCAGGTAGGGCAGCTCGCCGCGATCCGACCGCGGCGTCTCGTCGGCGTCGTACACCGCGGCGAGCTGGGGCCGAAGCAGCTCGAGCCCGGTCTCGCGCGAGATCCACAGGTCCTCGAATGCGGCGATGTGCCCGATATCCCACACGAGCGGGCTCATCAGCGGGTCGTGAACCCTTGCCAGATTGGCCTCGGAGACGCCCTCGATCAGCTGCAGGGTGCGCTCGCGCGCCTCTTCGAGAAGCGACCCGACCCCTCCGAGGGGCGATGTGAAGGGACTTGTGATGTACACGGGCGGGGCACCCGTAAGTGTGACGGATGCCCCTGCTCGTTACATGACGATTCCGTTATTCGCCGACGCGCTCCACCAGGAAGGAGATCCGCACCAGGGCGCGCCACTCATTGAGGTCCTCGCCGCGGAGACCCGTCGAGACGACGTCCACCGCCTTGATGTTGCGCAGCGACTTTCGCGCCTCGTCGAGTGCCGCCCTCACCGCGCCGTCAGAGCTCTCCGGCGAGCTCCCGACCACCTCGATGATCTTGGTGACCGCCACCTGTTCTCCTTCCGTTGGGGAGTTGCCGGGAGCCTACCCGGGGGCGGACGCTCCATCTCTTGGTGGCGCCGCCGTATCGGTGTAGGTTCCACGCGTGATGGAGGCTTCGAGCGCCCGGGGGAGGGGCCGCTACCTCGACCTCTCCCGCCTGTCGCCAGGCGAGTACCTCGGCATGACCGCCGCCGTGGTCCTGTTCGGCTCGCTCTGGCTGCCCTGGTTCACGACGAGCGACCAGAACCCGAACTCGACGCTCGCGGGCGCCCGCGGCGGCGGGTCTGCGAATGCGTGGCAGGTGTTCAGCAGCCTCGACGTGCTCCTCGCGCTCGCCTGCACGGCCCCCTTCATCCTGTCCTGGATCATCGCCCGCGGCCACAGCCTCACCTGGAAGCCGGGCGAGGTGACGATGGTCGTGGGCATCACCGCGATGGTCCTGATCCTCTGCAACGGGATCATCCTGGGCCGCCCGGGCGACAGCGTGGACATCGGGCTCGGCGTCGGCTACTTCGTCGCCCTGATCGCCTCGGCCGGTCTGCTCGTCGCCGGCTACCTGCGGCAGGCGGTGTACACCGAGGCGCGCAAGCCGCCGGGCGTGATCTAGAGGTCGCTGTGTCATCTGGGGTGTCGCCCTACGACACTCAATTGCCACAGCGGGGCGTCTGCCGGCCCGCCGCCCCCAACCGGGCCGGCCCCTACCCAGCCCATGCGCGGCCGGCGGAGACGATTCGGCGGCGAGCCCATCAGGACCTGGTAGTAGTAGCGTCCAACGCCCATGGAGGCTCGAGCCGAGGTCGGAGCGCCGCCCGACGGCGTCAGCCGCGCCGGTCCCGACCGCAACCTTGCGATGGAGCTGGTGCGCACGACCGAGTACGCGGCGCTCGCCTGCGCCAGGTGGATCGGGCGCGGCGACAAGGAGGGCGCCGACGGCGCCGCGGTCGACGCCATGCGGATGCTGCTCGACACGGTCTCCATGGACGGCGTCGTGGTGATCGGGGAGGGCGAGAAGGACGAGGCGCCGATGCTCTACAACGGCGAGCAGATCGGCGACGGCTCGCCGCCGCAGGTGGACATCGCCGTCGACCCCCTGGAGGGGACGGAGCTGTGCGCCAAGGGAATGCCGAACGCGATCGCCACGATCGCCCTGGGCGAGCGCGGGACGATGTTCGACCCGGGCCCTTGCGTGTACATGATGAAGATGGCCACCTCGCGCGACATGGCCCACCTGCTCGACCTCGACCGACCGCTCGGTAACACGCTCAAGTTGATGGCGGATGAGAAGGGTGTGCCGGTGGGGGACATGGTGGTGATCATGCTCGACCGCCCGCGCCACGAGGACGCCATGCGTGAGATCCGCGAGGTGGGGGCCCGTATCCGGCTGATCCCGCACGGGGATGTCTCCGCGGCCCTCGTGGCGGTGACCGAGGGATCGCCCGTCGACCTCCTCTACGGCATCGGCGGGACGCCGGAGGGCGTGCTCGCCGCGGCGGCGATCCAATGCACGGGCGGTCAGATCCTGGGCCGCCTCTGGCCGCGCAGCGACGAGGAGCGGGGTGCGGCGCTCGAGGCCGGCTACGAGCTCGAGGAGGTGCTTGACAAGGACCGGCTGGTCTCCGGGCGCAACGTGTTCTTCGCGGCCACCGGCGTGACCGACGGCGAGATGCTCGACGGCGTCCACTTCATCGGCCCGGAGGGCGCCACGACGGAGTCGATCTCGATGCGCTCGCGCTCAGGCACGGTGCGGACCATCACGGCCCGCCACGACCGCACCAAGCTGCGCGAGATCATCGGCGAGCGGCTGGGGTAGGCCGCGACCCCGGATCGCGCCCGGGGCGCAGGGCCCCGACGACGGACGGTTCGAGCTCGAGGTTCGCCAGCGAGCGCAGGAAGGCGTGAGTGACCAGCACGTGGAGGCGGAGCTGGGTCTGCTCGTAGATGAAGCGACCTATGCGGGAGAACCAGCCCCAGCCCGCGAGCAGCGGGTAGAAGCTCACGACCTCCGAGGAGACCTTCGCGGTCACGTCCGGGGCGGCGTCGTCTGCCGGCGGGCGGCTCACCGAAAGCCGCAGGTAGCCCCGCCCCCGGCCGGCCGGCGCCACCAGCAGACCGCTCTCGATCGGCCAGGTGACGATGCCGCGGTCCGCCTCGATCTCGTATTCGGGCTCGCCGAAGCGAAGCAGGACGAAGGGACGGGCGAGCAGCACCACCTCGCGCGAGGCGGGGCCGTACTTCACGCGCAGCAGACCCAGGAAGAAGCGCGTCAGGAACGCCCAGTAGGTGCGCGCCAGCCGCTCCAGGTTCTCGGGCGACCAGATCCGCTCGAGCTCCCAGCGCGGCAGGGTCACCTCGGCGAGCTGGGTGCTGGCCACGCTGCCGTCGGGCGCGTAGCGGCAGTGCGGCACCGGCACGATCCTCACGCGCGCGCGTGCCCGGCGATGGCGTTCGAGGAGGCGCCGGGGGTCGCGGGGCCTCACAGCAGCTCGATCTCGACGCGCTCCCCTGCGGCGACCTCTCCGGATCCCGCGGCGACGAAGGCGAGCGCGTCCGCGCGCAGCATCGAGGTGAGCATGTGCGAGCCCTGCTCGCCGGTCGTGGTGGCGTGCCAGCCGTCGCGGTCAGGGCGCAGCCGTACGCGCAGCGCCTCCTCCCGGCGGGGGTTCCGCGGAACCGCCTCGTCCAGCACCGCCTCCCCGCGCGCGGCCGAGGGGTCCGCGCCCTGCAGCGCGGCGAGCGCGGAACGCACGAACAGCTGGAAGGTGACCATGGCCGAGACGGGATTGCCCGGCAGCCCGTATACGAGCGCGCGCTCGCCGACGCCGAACCAGACCGGCTTGCCGGGCCGCAGTCTCACCCCCCAGAAGCGCTCCTCGATCCCGAGCTCCCGGAGCGCGGCCTTCACGTGGTCGTGGGGGCCGACCGATACGCCGCCGGAGACGATCACGACGTCGGCCGCGTCGAGGGCGCGGGTGAGCGCGGCGCGCGTGCCGGTGGCGTCGTCCGGGACGCTCTCGTGCAGCACCAGCCGCGCACGCGCGCGCTCGATCTGGGCGGCAAGTGCGAAGCGGTTCGAGGAGTAGATGCCCCCTGGGCGGAGCCCCTCGCCGGGCTCCGTGAGCTCGTCGCCCGTCACCAGCAGGGCGACCCGCGGTCGAACAACGCAGCGGAGGGCCGGACGGCCGACCGACGCGGCGACGCCGAGCTCGGCCGGCCCCAGGACGGTGCCGGTGTGCAGGACCACGTCGCCGGCGCGAACGTCCTCACCCGCGTAGCGGACGTTCTCGCCCGCAGCGATCGCAGGGACCCGCACGAGGCCGTCCTGGGGCGCGTCTCCGGACAGCACGGGCTCGCTCCGCTCGATCGGCACCACGGCGTCGGCCCCCTCCGGCACCGCCGCCCCCGTGGAGATCCGCACGGCCGTTCCGCCCCGCACCGCCACCGCGGCCGGATGGCCCGCCCGCGACTCGCCGACCACCTCCAGCTCGGCGGCCGGCCCCGCGGCCACCGCATAGCCGTCCATCGCAGAGCTGTCGAACGGGGGAACGGGGATCGCGCTCGTCACGTCCTCGGCGAGCACCCTACCGAAGGCCGCGTCGAGCGCCACCTCCTCCGTCCCGAGGGGTCTGACGGCCTCGAGGACGCGGCCTCGCGCCTCGTCGATCGAGATCAGCTCAGCCACTACCGGCCCGACACGGCTAGCAGCGCCTCCGTCGACTCCGCGATGTGTGGCCGGAGGGCCTCCGGCCCCTCGGTCTCGAGTTGCCGCACGAGCGCGAGGTGGTCCGACGCGATCCGCTCGAACGTCCACGCCGGCGGGAGCTGGAGCACGAACAGGCGCAGCTCCGCGCCGGCGGCGCGGTGAACCGCCTCCAGGCGTGGGCTCTCGGCAGCGCGAACGATCGCGTGGTGAAAGGCCTCGTGCGCCTCGGCCACCGCGCCCCAGGAAGGCCGTCGGCGCCGGCATACCGACGCGAGGTTCTGGGCGCTTGCGTGCACCGCGCGGGGCAGGCGGCCGCCGCCGCGCTGCAGCGCCAGGCGGGCCCCTTCGACCTCGAGCGCCGTCCGCAGCTCGGCGAGGGAGCGGACATCCTCCGGCCCCAGGCTGGCGACGCGCGCGCCGCGATTCGGCTCGATCTGAACGAGGCCCTCGACCTGGAGCGCGCGAAGGGCCGAGCGCAGCGAGTGGCGGGCCACGCCGTACTCGCCACTCAGCTGTTCCTCCCGCAGCGCGGTGCCCGGCCGAAGGTCGTCGTTCAGTATGCGCCGGCGGAGCGCCTCGGTCAGGGCGTCGACGGTCGAGAGGCGGGCGAAGCGGCCCTCGGCGCTCACTCGATCAGCCCGTGGCGTATCCCGATCGCCACGGCCTGCGTACGGGTCGAGGCCTCCAGCTTGGCCAGGATCCGCTTCGTATGCGTACGCACGGTCTCGGTGGAGAGCCCGAGCTTCTCGGCCACCGCGTCGGTCTGCATGCCGTCGGCGAGCATCTGGAGGATTTCGCGTTGGCGGGCGCTGAGAGTGCGGTCGCCCTCGTCGAGGACGATCGTCGACGACAGGCCGGGGTCGACGTAGAACTCGCCCGAGCGGGCGGCGTCGATCGCCCGGATCAGGTCCTCGGAAGGGGAGTCCTTGCGCACGTAGCCCTTCACGCCGGCCTTGAGCGCCTCGCTCAGGAGGCGTGCCCCGCCGTCCGAGGTGAAGATCACGATCGGCGCGTTCAGCTCGCGCTGGAGACGGCCGACCACGTCCCCCACGTCCACGCCGGCGCGCCAGGGATCGACGATCACCACGTCGGGAGGGTCACCGCCGATCAGCTCGCCGGCCTCCTCGAGCGAAGGAGCGTCAGCCACCCGGGCGCCGGAAAACGCTTGCTCCAGCACCGCGCGGACCCCGGCGCGCACGACGGGATGGTCGTCGACGATCAGGCACCTCGGTGCTTCCTTCCCGCCGGCAGGCATCTTCTGAGCATACCTCGTTTTCTTCCGCACTCACCACCGCGGAGGATGGGCCCGCGACCGCTCCGGGCACGTGGCTAAGGGCGCGGAACGCGGCGCAGAACCTCCCGCGCCACGGCTCCGGCGACGCGTACGCCGGTCCCCGCCGCCCTGGCCGTGCCGCGAATGACGTTGCCCACCGGGTCGTTCGACCGGCCCGCGGCCGGCGTCCGCGGGCGCTCGTCGGGCCGCCGTCGCGGCCGACTCGACGACCGCCTCGTCGCCGCACCCGACTGGCTCGTCGGCCGCTTCCCGGCCGCTCCCGACTGCTTCGCGCCCGCCGACGCACGCTTCTCGCTCCGCTTGCCCGGCCGCGACCGCGGCAGATTTCCGAGCACGCCTCCGTCGTCCGCCATCGCCGGGAGTCTAGAGTGAAGGCGTCCGGGTATAAGCCCAACGGCCGCTGGCGCCGAGAGGTTCGGCGACCCGCTCGCAGGAGGCAAGGTCCGGGCCCGCGGCGAAAATGCGTACCCCCACCGCGGATTCGGGTAAGAAACGATTGGTTGACTGGCTAGTCAGGGGAAAATCCCGCTTTCCGGCGCTTGACTTCACTATCTGTAGCGTTACTGTTGACAGAGTCTGATTGACTGGGCCGGGTGCCCGCCGCTCGGCCCTGCTTGCAACAAGGAAAAGAATGTCTGTAGCCGAACTGCAAGAGCTGGAGGAGGTCAAGCTCCTCGTCGCCAAGGGTCAGGCGACCGGCGTGCTGACCTTCGCGGAGGTCGCCACCGCGCTGGCCGAGGTGGAGCTCGACGAGGGCGACATCGAGGAGCTGCACGGGTTCTTCGAGAAGTCCGAGATCGAGCTGGTCGAGGACGACCCAACTCATTCCGCGCCGGAGATCGAGCGGGCGGTCGATCGTCGCAGTCGCCGCAAGAAGGCGACTATCGACCTGAAGCCGGACATGACGACCGATTCCCTTCAGCTCTTCCTGAAGGACATCGGAAAGGTTCGGCTCTTGACTGCCCAGGAGGAAGTCGACCTCGCCAAGCGCATCGAGCGCGGCGACCTCGACGCCAAGCAGAAGATGGTCGAGTCGAACCTCCGCCTCGTGGTCTCAATCGCGAAGAACTACCGCAACCAGGGCCTGCCCTTCCTCGATCTGATCCAGGAGGGAACGCTGGGTCTAGTCCGCGCGGCCGAGAAGTTCGACTACCGCAAGGGGTTCAAGTTCTCGACCTACGCCACCTGGTGGATCCGCCAGGCCATCGCGCGGGCGCTCGCGGACAAGGCGCGCACGATCCGCATTCCGGTGCACGTGGTCGAGAAGCTCAACAAGATCGGCCGCGCGGAGCGCAAGCTCGTGACCGAGCTGGGCCGCGAGCCCACGCCGGACGAGATTGCGGAGCACACCGGGATCGAGCCCGAGGAGGTCGAGTCGATCAAGCGCTCGGCCCAGGCGCCGGTGTCGCTCGAGAAGCCGGTGGGCGACGAGGAGGAGTCCGAGTTCGGCCAGTTCATCGCCGACGAGCGGGCCGAGTCGCCGTACGAGCGCGCCGCGGAGATCCTCACCAAGGAGGCTCTGCGCGAGGCGCTGGAGAACCTCTCCTACCGCGAGCGCCGCGTGCTCGAGCTGCGGTACGGCCTCGGCGGCGAGCACCCGCGCACGCTCGACGAGGTCGGGCGCACGTTCAACGTGACGCGCGAGCGCATCCGCCAGATCGAGAACCAGTCGCTGAAGAAGCTGCAGTCGCTCGCGGAAGCCCAGAAGCTCCGCGACGTCGCCTAGAAGGCCTCGTAGCAATCGTAGGTGGCGTGGCGGAAGACCTTTCCGTCGCGCACCTGCGCGTACGCGGGATCGTCGATGACGTTCTCGAGCTGGTGGGGGTCCGTGCGCAGGTCGTAGAGCTCGTTCTTATCCCCTGTGCGCTCCACGTACGTGTACCGGGCCGTGCGCACGCCCTGGAACTGGTCGGCCTTGCGCTCGAAGACCTCGATCAGCACGGCGCGCTCCGCGCCGGCGGGGGTGAGCGCCTCCGTCAGCGGGACGCCGTCGATCGGCTTGTCGGGCTGCGCATCGGCCATGCTCAGGAAGGTCGCGGCGAGGTCGGCGTTCACAAC
>DATDLN010000012.1:0-6277 GCA_036519295.1 Thermoleophilaceae bacterium | reverse complement strand
GGCGCTCGAGCGCCCGGAGGTGGTAGTTCGCCTTCTGGCGCGTGAGCCCGACGCGCGCCGCGAGCGTGCTCGCCGAGCCCGGCTCGGCCAGCTCGGCGAGCAGCCGGGCCCGGATGGGCTCCAGCGCCACCACGGCGGCGGCCGGATCTTCGATCACCTCGACGTCGAGCACGGCACGCAGTCAAGCAGTGACAAATATTTTTGTCAAGGCCGGCCGCGGCGGGCCGAGCGCCAAGGGGGGTTGGGCGAGTTTCGTGTCCGTCTCGACACATGAGTCGCCCACCCTCCCGGCGGGCCCGCGCCAGCCCTCCTGTGTGATCAATGCCACTGATCTTTCCGCGGACTCGGCGCGTACTGGAGGGCAGGATGGTCACTCAAACCCTCAGCACCGACTCCGCGAGGCCCGAACGAGCGCCTCGGCGCGTCGACCGCCGGAGGTGCACGCCGGCCGCGCCGGTGCCTGAGGATTCCGCGCTCTACATGTGCGAGTGCGGAGAGGGCTTCACCGCGGCGGTCACGACGTCCGTGACGTGCCCGAGCTGCGGCCACGGCCAGGCCTGGTAGGGCACAACGCGCCGCCAGGGGCCGGGGCTCAGCGCGCGAAGTCGTCCGCGCCGATGAGGTCGCGCTCGAGCGCGACCGCCAGGCTCTCGGCCTCCGCGGACATGATCTCGAGTCCGAGCCGGTCCGCTGCACGGACAATCTCGTCCTGAGCCTCGTCGAGCTCGCGATCGAAGCGCTGCGCGACGGCATTGGCGACCAGGCCCTCGCCGCGCACACCGCAGGCGCCGCAGCGCAACAGGATCCACCAGTGCGTGTCGCCGAAGGGCTCCCACTCGACGGGGTGGACTGAGTCCGCCTCGCACTCGCGGCAGCGCTGCAGGTCCGCGTCGCGACGGGCAGCTGCGGCGCGGCGGCGCCGCCTGAGAAGGATTCGCTTGAACATCGGGCCAGGCTGCGGGTCGGGGTCCAATACTCTCGCTGATCGATCCGGCGTGCAAGCCCGCGCTTTCGGCGCCTGCGCGCAACTAAGAGCGCTCGTCGCCTACGCCCCCGTCAGCTCACGCGAGAAGAACTCGAGTGCGGTACGGGTCTTTGTCTCCTGCTCCCCATCCAGGGGCACGCCGCGTTCGATCAGAAACGCGCGCCCCTCGGCCACGGCCTGGAAGGCCTCCGACGGCGCCGCCTTGGTCGACAGCTCGAGGATGCGCCCGCCGTCCGGGTAGGTCCACAGCTCGACGGTCAGGGGCCGCGCGGCGCCCTCGGGCGTGTACTTGAGCTTCAGCACCATGACCGGACCGAGCACCGACAGGTCGTCGAGCTCGATCCCGTCGGGTGCATGAGTCGCGAAGAACTCGCGTTGCTCCTTGGAGAAGAGACGGCTGAGCCGTATTCGTCCCGCGACGGCTTCCCTCACCTCGCCCTCGCGCGGGCGCCCCTTGAACGATCCCGAGCAGACGAAGCCCCCCGGCATGGCGTCGACCTCGACCTTGAATCCCTTCGAGCGGCGCACGTCGGCTGGCAGCTCGTCCGGTACGACCGGGCGCAGCTTCACGACCGAGTCATCCTTCCCGCGCTGGATCCGGCGGGCCCGCACGACCACCCCGGCCGCGTCGAGCGCGAGCTCCGGGGTATCGAAGAAGAAGACCTGCCGGATGTGCGCCTCGAGCGGGTCGACACCCAGCGCGCTTGCCGCGGAGCGCCCGTACTTCTCGGGGACGGTGAGCTTCAGCTCGACGCTGTCGCAGTCGCGGATCAACTCCATCAGGCGAGGGAGCTGCTCGTCGGGCAGACGTACTGCTGTTTGCGAGTCCATCCGCCTAGCCTGACCTGCGCGGGGGGTTATTGCAAGGGACTTCCGGGCTGACGGCGTAGGATCCACGGCATGAGCGACGAGAGCATTGCCGCCCGGATCGAACGACTTGTGGCGGAGGAGCACGACCTCCGGGGCGGCGAGCAGTCGGACAGCGGGGACCCGGATGCTCTCGAGGGGGACAAGGAGCGACTACGGGCGGTCGAGATCGAGCTCGACCGCTGTTGGGACCTCCTCCGCCAGCGCCGAGCGTTGCGAGGCGCCGGCACCGATCCCGACCAGGCAGAGGCGCGGGACGCAGAGACGGTCGAGCGGTATCTGCAGTAGAGGTTGTGACTCGCCGGCGCTGACCGTGGAGGCTGGCGCGGCACGCCGGTGGAAGGCGAACGCGGGGTGGCGTCGAACCCTTGTGCCGTACCGCTGGATTCGCGGCAGCATGAGAGGAGCTTCCCCATGAGCGACTACCAGGCCCCTGGTGAGCCGCAGGTCTCTGGATGGGCGATCGGCGGGATCACGTTCGCGGCGTGCGTTCTCACCCTTGTCGGCGCCTTTCAGATAATCGGCGGGCTGGCCGCGATCCTCAACGACGATTTCTTCGTCAACGTGCGCAACTACTCGTTCGAGGTCGACACGTCCGCCTGGGGCTGGATCCATCTCCTGCTCGGGATACTGCTGGTCATCACCGGCTTCGGCCTCTTCGGCCGCGCGGCCTGGGCCGGGGTCACCGCAATCTTTCTCGCGAGCCTGAGCGCCGTGGCCAACTTCTTCTTCATCCCGTACTACCCGGCTTGGTCCATCCTCGTGATCGCTCTCGATGTCTGGGTGATCTGGTCGCTGACGCGGCCGAGCGCCATCCGGACCTAGAGGTCACCGAACGAGCCGGAAGAACGAGCGAACCTCGTCGACGAACAGCTCGGGCTGCTCGAAGGCGGCGAAGTGGCCGCCACGGTCGGGCTCGTTCCAGTAGCGGATGTCGGGGAAGCGCTTTTCCGCCCAACGCCGGGACGGACGCTGAAGCTCCTTGGGAAAGATCGAGCAGCCGGTGGGGACGGCAACCGTGTCGCGCGCCGGGCCGGCGATCCACTCGTTCACCTGCCTGAGGCTCTCCCAGTAGAGCCGCGCGGAGGAGGCGCCGGTGCCGGGGAGCCAGTAGAGCATGAGGTTGTCGAGTAGCTCGTCGCGCGTGAGCACGTTCTCGGGGTGACCGTCGCAGTCGGTCCAGGCCCAGAACTTTCGACGATCCAGGCGCAAAGCGCCGCCGGCGAATCGACGAGCCCGTAGCCGACCGTCTGGGGGCGGGTGGCGTGCTCCTGTGAGTAACCGGAGTCCCACTCGCGGGAGTGCTCGAGCGACGCCAGCGCCGCCCGCTTTCGGTCCGTGAGATCGTCGAACGTCGCCGGGTCCAGCGGCGCGAGAGGCGGGGTCAGGTGGATCCCGGCTACGTGGTCGGCGTCCTGCTGTCCGATGCTCGCGCTGATGCTGGTCCCCCAGTCGCCGCCCTGCGCACCGTAGCGCTCGTAGCCGAGACGGGCCATCAGCCGGATCCAGGCGTTTGCGATCCGCTCCACTGTCCAGCCCGGCTCCGCCGGCCTGTCGCTGAAGCCGTAGCCGGGAAGCGAGGGGCACACCACGTGAAAGGCGTCGGCCGCGTCGCCGCCGTGGGCGGTGGGGTCGGTGAGCGGCCCGATCACCTTCAGGAACTCGACGATCGAGCCGGGCCAGCCGTGAGTGATGACGAGAGGAAGGGCACCGGGGTGCGCGGAGCGGACGTGGATGAAGTGGATCCCGAGCCCATCGATCTCGGTGCGGAGCTGCGGCAACGCGTTCAGCCGCGCCTCGGTCGCCCGCCAGTCGTAGCCCTCGGCCCAGTAACCGCAAAGCTCCCGCATATAGGCGAGCGGAATGCCCTGGGACCAGTCCTCGACCGTTTCGCCCTCCGGCCAGCGGGTGCGCTCCAGGCGCACACGAAGGTCGCTGAGCTGGGCCTCGGGTATCTCGATTCGAAACGCCGTGAGGTCGTCGGACATCGTGGTGGCCCCCGCCGCAGGATACGATCGAGGCGTGCCCGATCGCCTGTACTTCACCGACTCCGACGAGGCCAACGCGCTGATCGCCTCCGATCCGATGGCGCTGCTGGTCGGCTTCGAGCTCGACCAGCAGGTCACGGTGCAGAAGGCGTTCACCGGGCCGCTCGCGCTCCGTGAGCGCCTCGGCGCGGTCGACGCCGACACCCTGGCGTCCGCCGATCTCGAGCCCGTATTCCGCCAGCGGCCGGTCGTCCACCGCTATCCCAAGTCGATGGCCAAGCGCGTGCACGATCTCGCCGTGTACGTGCGCGACAACTACGGGGGCGACGCCGCGCGCATATGGAGCGAGGCGAAGGACTCGGAGGAGCTACGCTCGAACCTGGCCGCCCTTCCCGGGTTCGGCGAGATGAAGATCAAGTCGCTGGGCTCGGTGCTCGCCAAGCGCTTCGGCGTGGAGGCCGCGCGCGACCTCGTGCCGTCACATCCGACCCTCGGTGACGTCGACTCGCCACAGGCGCTCGCCGACTACCAGGAGGCCAAGCGAGTCCACAAGGCCGAATGGGCCAAGACCGGCGTCGGCGTTTGACCTAACCCACGGGACGAGACTCCGCCTCGCGCTCCGCCTGCTCTCTCAGCCGCTCCCGCTTCCTCGCGGACCGCACGGTTTCGGTGAGCGTGTCGATGTCGTAGGGGCCCTGGTGGCGTCTGCCGTTGATGAAGAAGGTCGGCGTGCCGGCGACACCGCTCGAGTCCGCGCTCGCCACGTCCTCGGCCACTCGCGGTTCGTGCAGCCGGTGGCGGAGATCGTCCCAGAAGCGATCCACGTCGAGGCCGAGCTCCTCGGCGAAGCGTGTCAAGCCAGGCGGGGCGAGCTCGTCTTGGTGCTGGAGCAGCTTGTCGTGCATCCCCCAGAACGCGCCCTGGCGCGCCGCCGCCTCCGCCGCTTCGGCAGCCATCTGAGCGTTCGGATGGACGTCGTTCAGGGGCAGGTGTCGCCAGACGTAGCGGAGGTCGTCGCCAAACGACTCGAGGAGCTCGCGGATGACGACCTCGGCCTGCCCGCAGTACGGGCATTGGTAGTCGCCGTACTCGACGAGTGTGACCGGCGCGTCCTCCGGGCCACGGGCGTGATCGCGGTCCGGATCGACCTCGTCGGAGAGGTCGACCAGCTCCTCCACGGTGCCGAGGAGCTGACGGGCGCGTACCTGCATGGGAAGGTGGGCGATCACCCGGAACACGATCCAGCTCAGGATCGAAGCCAGGATCGCCGCCCCGAGGACTCCCAGCTTCGCCTCGTCGAGCTGCTGTCCTTCGAACGCGATGCTCGAGATCAGGAGCGAGACCGTGAACCCGATGCCGCCCACCGCGCCGCCCCCCGCGATCGTCGGCCAGCTCAGCGACAGGCGCAGCCCCGTCAGCCACGGCCGCGACGCCAGCCAGGACGCGCCCATGATGCCGAGCGGCTTGCCCACGACGTAGCCGAACAGGATCCCCAGCGTCACGGGGGACGTGACGGCATCGCCCAGGAGCTGTCCGTCCACCTCGATGCCCACGTTCGCCAGCGCGAACAGCGGCACGATCACGAAGCTCGTCCAGGGATGGAGGCGGTACTGGAGCCGCTCGTTCGCGGAGATCGCGGAGGCCACCCCCAGCTGCGCAGAGCGTGCGAGCTCCGGGGTGGGCTGCTCGCGGAACGAGCGCGTCAGCTCCGTCACGCGCTCGAGGTCGACGCGCGCCGGGGGATAGGCGCTCGTCACGAGACCCACCGCGAGCCCGGCGATCACCGGATCGATGCCCGACTCGAACAGCGCCACCCACACGCCCACTCCCACGACCGCCGCGGCCTCCCCACGCCAACCGACCGGTGCGAACCGTAGTGCCAAGAGGAGAGAGAAGAGGCCGGCCGCGACCAGGAGTGGGACGAGCTCGACGTCGTCCGTGTAGACCGTCGCGATCACTAGCAGCGCCACGAGATCGTCGATTACCACGATCGTGAGCAGGCGGACGCGCAGGCGCGTGGCTCCGCGGGCCACCAGCGCGAGCACTCCGAGCGCGAACGCCGTGTCGGTCGACATCGCGGCGCCCCAGCCGTCCGCACCGGCGCCGCCGGAGTTGAACGCCAGATAGATCGCGACCGGCACCGCCATACCGCCGACGGCGGCAATCAGGGGAATCGTGATGCGGCGCCGCTCGCGAAACGCGCCGAGGTCGAACTCCCGCTTGGCCTCGAGGCCGACTACCAGGAAGAAGAACGTCATCAGCCCCTGGTTCACCCAGTGCCTCAGGTCCAGGGAGATGCCGTCGCCACCGAGGCGGACGGCGAGCTTCGTCGTCCAGACCGACTCGTACGAGTCCGACCAGGGCGAGTTCGCCCAGATGAGCGCCGCCACCGCCGCCGCCAGCAGCACCATGGCGCCGCCGGTCTCGGTGTTGAGGT
>DATDLN010000011.1:0-4008 GCA_036519295.1 Thermoleophilaceae bacterium | reverse complement strand
AGGCCGCTGGCGCGGAGGACTTCCTCACCGGCGGCCTTGTCCTTGATCTGGCTACCCATGGCCGTGCGGGTCAGTAGCTTGCTGACGGGCGTGAGCCGGTCACGCGCGACGGCGAAGGAGGACAACATCACAATACGATCCGGACCCGCCTGCTCAGCCGCGGCCACCACGGCGCGAGTCGCTTCGGCGATCACCGGTCCTCTGGCGCCAAGGACGCTGATGACGGCGTCGGCTCCGTTCATGGCCTGGGAGACCACTGCGCGGTCGGTTGCGTCGCCTTGGGCAACGTGGAGGTTGGGGTTGGTCAGGGTGAGGTTCTCCGCGGACCGAGCAAGTGCCGTGACCTGGTGGCCAGCGGCGAGTGCCTGCTCGACCAGCTGAACGCCGGCGGCGCCGGCGGCGCCCAGGACGGTGAGGTTCATGGGTCTGCTCCTTTCATTCCTGGAGGACGTCCAACGAGACGACCTGATCCGCCGCTGATCCATCGCGCAGCGGGGGTCGCCGTCGCACACTGACACGTCGCCCGGCACGGATACCGGAGCCTCATCCGCTCCAATTGTTTAGGCCTCCAGGGCAGGCCGGTCAAGGGCTCGTCTCCGCTCGCGTCGGCACGGCGTGGCCACCCACCGCGACAGTGGAGTCCGCTGGAGGAATCGGCGCGTTGCCTGTGGCCTTCGGGGTCCCGGCCGCGTCGGCAGCGTTCTCGGATGAGTAACCGAGTGCCAACGCGAGCCGAAGAACGCAACATGGCGATCCGCCGGACGTGGCCCGGTGGGATCCGTTCATCCTTCTCGTTGAGGACGAGTTCAGCACGCGCGGCTTCCCGTGGCACCCGCACCGCGGCTTTCAGACCCTGACGTACGTCCTCGCGACCGTCTGGAGCACCGCGACAACGCGGGCGGCGCGGGCGTGCTGTCTCGCGGCGAGGCGCAGTACATGGTCGCCGGCCGCTACGCGATGCACTACGAGCTGGCGCACGAACTGCAGCCCGTGCGGACGCTGCAGGCCTGGATCAACCTTCCTGCGGCCGACAAGCTAGGACCGACCAGCTACGTCGATCTACCACGCGCCGCCGCGACCCGGATCGAGAAGCCCGGCGTCACCGCCCGTCTCCATGTCGGCTCCGTCGCCGGACATGCCGGCGCCGACGTCCAGCAGTTCAAGGTTCCGATCACGCTGCTCGACGCCGAGCTCGAGCCGTCGGCGTCCATCGCCCACGAAGTCCCCGGCGACCACGCCGTCGCCATCCACGTCATCGACGGCGCCGTGTGCGTCGGCGCCGAGGGCCCGGCGGTCGCCGCGCGCCAGACGGCCTGGTTCGATCCCGAGCAGGCGGGCACGAGATCCATCGCCATCGAGGCCCAGACGCCAGCGTTCGTCATCGTCTACTCGGGACGCCCAGGCGGCGAGCCCGTCGTCTTCGGCGACCCCTTCCTCATGACCACGCCCGAGGAGAACGCGCGAGCCATGGCTGACTTCCAGGCTGGCGCTTCGGCCCATCCCGACGACCCGCCGCCCACCGACGCCGCCACCCGCCGCTGAGGCGCCGCCCCCAACCGCACTCGAAGCAGGACTCGCGCCGGGCCCGCTCCGGCACCTCCTAATCGCCAGAAGCAGGAGCGAGCACCAAGATTTCGCCGTTGAGGAATAGACCAGCCGGGCGGGGCGCTTCCCCACTCCTGCTTTCTCTTTGGGACGGCTGTCAAGCTGGCGGTGCGCGGTCGTTGGTGCCCCCGTCCGGGTCGAGCGGATGGCTCATTTCTCTTTCGGCGCTGGCGGCGCAACTACACCCTCGTCATTGACCGAACCGCTTTCGCCGAGCGCACACCACGCCGCCCGTCGATACGCCCAGTCGATCCCGACATACTGCATCGCGGGGCCTCCCTTCGCGGGTTGATCTACAGACCAACACTCAGTCTGCTGGGAGGCCCTCCTTCATGACATTCCATGCAACGCGACACTGTGCGCCGCTGATCTGCGCCCGCTGAGGCCGGCGTCCGGACGCGGTGCCTGACCGACAGTAGAGCTACTGCAGGTACCGCTCGACGGTCTCGGCGTCGCGCGCCTGCGCGTCGTCGGGATCGCCGCCGGCGTCCCGCCGGGCGCGGCGCTGGCGCAGCAGGTCCCAGCAGCGGTCCAGCTCGACCTCGACCGCGCGCAGGCGCTCCCGGTCCTCGTCGAGCGCGGCGGTGTCGGAGCTGTCGGCCTGCTCGCGCGCACGCAGCCCGTGCTCCTCGGCAACGAGCTGCTCGATGCGGGAGGCGGTGGTGTCGTCGCTCACGGCACCGATGCTACCCCTCCCGAGTGTCGCCACTCCGATTAGTTTGGGGGATGGCGGCCGTCACACAGGCATGACTCCCACGCACAGCCATCTCATGCTCGATGAAGCCACGTTCGGCGAGCAGGTCGAGCGCCACCGGCGCGAGCTGCACGTCCACTGCTACCGCATGCTCGGCTCCTTCGAGGAATCGGAGGACCTCGTTCAGGAGACGTTCCTGCGCGCGTGGCGGCGGCGCCACACGTACGAGGGTCGCGCGCCGCTCCGGGCGTGGCTCTACAGGATCGCCACCAATGCCTGCCTGGACGCGCTCGACAAGCGCCCGCGGAAGGCTTCGCCAACTGGCGAGGTTCTCTGGCTCCAGCCGTACCCCGACGAGCTCCTCGACGAGCTGGTCGCCGACGAGCCGGGGCCGGATGCCGCCGTGGTCTCCAAGGAGACGATCGAGCTGGCCTTCCTGGTGGCGATCCAGCGCCTGCCCGCGCTGCAGCGGGCCGCGCTGATCGTCCGCGACGTGCTCGGCTTCTCGGCGAAGGAGACGGCGGCGCTGCTCGAGACGAGCGTCCCGGCGGTGAACAGCGCCCTCCAGCGGGCGCGCGCCGGCATGAGCGCCAACCTGCCCGAGCGCCGGCTCGAATGGGCGCCCGGCACCGATGCCTCGGCTGCGGAGCGCGAGCTGCTGGAGCGCCTCATCGCACATTCCGAGGACCCGAACCCGGAAGGGCTCGCCGAGCTGATGCACGACGAGGTCCGTTTCTCGATGCCGCCGCAGCCGGGTGTGTGGGAGGGCCGGGACGTCGTCGTGGGCTCGTGGGTCGAGGGTGGCTTCGGCACGGAGGCGTTCGGCTCGCTGCGCCTGGCGGTCACCCGTTTCAACCGTCAGCTCGCCGTGGCCAACTACGTCCGCAAGCCCGGTGACAGGGCGTACTCCCCGCTCGCGCTCGACGTGCTGCGAATCGCCGAGGGAAAGATCGTCGAGATCGTCACCTTCGACGGCTCGCTGTTCGACGCGCTCGGGCTCCCGTCGCGCTACCCGGAGGGCTCAGGAGGAGCCGGCACGACGACGGTGCCGGCGAGCATGTCGTGAACGCCGCGGCGGCGGGTCGTCCACGAGGATCGTCAGGAAGCCGGCGAACAGCGGTAGCGCGGCGAGGATCAGCCCCGCGAATCTGAGCAGCGCGGCGCTGGGCCCGATCAGGTCGCCGTCCGCCGCGCGGCATACGTGGATCTCGCTGGGCGTCCGGCCCGCGCAAGGCTCGCTGCCCCTTTCGCGTGAACGCGACACTCCGGCCGGATACCCATCAGCTCCTGCTGTGGACGAGCGACAGCACTGAGCGCCGACTCTGCCGCTCTTGGACGGAAGCGCCGCTCTGACCTTGGCGCGTTGTGGTCTATAAGGAGTCCTACCGCAGTGACGCCGGGCGGGGACGACCTGGCGCGGCCGCCCCCGCCGGTTCTGTCGGCTACTGCGGCTGCGGCTCGGCTACCTCCTCAGACTCTGCAAGGTCGTCGGCGGCGGCCGGGTCGGTGGCCTCGTGGCAGAGCTCATCGAGCTGTTCGGTGATCTCGCGGGCCTGGGGCGACCAGTAGTCGTACGCTTGCTCGACGTCCTCGCGCAGCTGGGCGCGCTCCTCGGCGTCGAGCTCGCTGCCGCGCGAGATTCGGCGATCGACTGGCGAAGCGCCTCTCGCTCGGCCTCCTGCTGACGCTGTTCGGCCCGCTCGGCCCGC
>DATDLN010000010.1:0-2190 GCA_036519295.1 Thermoleophilaceae bacterium | reverse complement strand
AGAAGGGAACGCGGAGCGCGCAGTGCGCGCCGGCAAGACCCGGGGTGAGAGCCGCCTGTCCGCAAAAGCCCAGTTCCGAAGCCGAACCCCGCTACGCTCGGTCAATGGGTACGCAGGACGAAGATTCGCTCCGGGAGGCGGGAAAGCTGCCCACAGGCCGACTCGCCCGGACGGCGCGTGTCGGCGGGCTCGTGACGGGGCAGAGCCTGCGCTGGGCGGGGATGCGAACCGCCAACCGGATCCGGACGCCTGAGCGGGCGGCGGAGGCCCAGAAGGAGCGCACCGCGGCGCTGGTCCAGCAGCTCGTCGATCAGCTCGGGCAGATGCGTGGCGCGGCGATGAAGGTCGGTCAGATGATCTCGATGGTCGAGTTCGACGGCCTTCCCGAGGACGAGCGGGACGAGCTGCAACGGAGGCTCGCGGGGCTCCGCGACGACGTCCCGGCCGTTCGGTTCGCGGAACTCGAGAAGCTGATGCGCCGGGAGTTCGGCGGTCCGCTCGAGCGCGTGTTCCGCGACTTTGACGAGCGTGCGTTCCCTCTCGATTAGCGTGGATATGGTCGCCCGGCCGAGGCCGGATTCCACGCGGGTTTGAGGGGGATCGGCGTATCCATCCAAATCGAGGCAAAGCGTGCGTTCGCAGCGGCCTCGATCGGTCAGGTCCATCGCGCCACGACGATCGACGGCGACGACGTGGCCGTGAAGATCCAGTACCCCGGGGTGGCGGAGGCGGTCGACACCGATCTGCGCAACGCGATGATGCTGCTGCCTCTCGTGAAGCGGCTCGCCCCTGGCCTGGACGCGAAGGCGCTCGCCGCGGAGATGCGCGAGCGGATCGGCGAGGAGCTCGACTACGAGCTCGAGGCCCAGAACCAGCGCCGCATCGGGCGGCTGCTGCGGGGACATCCGTTCGTCCGTGTGCCGCGAATCGACACGAGCCTGTCGACCCGGCGCGTGCTCGTGTCCGAGTACGTCGAGGGGGAGCGCTTCGAGGCGGTCCGCCGAGCCGATGACGTGCAGCGCGACCGCTACGGCGAGATTGTCTTTCGGCTCTACTTCGGGTTGCTTTATCGCGACCGCATCGCGCTCGGGGACCCTCACCCCGGCAACTACCTGCTGTGTCCCGACGGTCGGGTGTGCTTCCTCGACTTCGGCCTTTTGCGCGGCGTCGACGCCGCGCGCGTGGCCGCCGAGCGGGCGATCGCACTCGCCGTTCGGCGTGGGGACGCGGAGGCGCTCAAGGCGGCGCTGCGCGCGGGCGGCTATCTGCCGGCGAGCCGCGCCGATGCCGTGGACGCCGATTTCGCTCTGAGCCTCATGCGAATGGCGATCAAGTGGTACGCCGTCCCGGGAGAGCGCCGCTTCTCCCCCGTCGACCGCCGCGACCGCGATCGTGAACGGCCGGACCCGGAGGAGCGAGCCGCGATGAGGATGCAGGTGAACCAATTCACGCTGCCGCCGGAGGCGATCCTGATCCGGCGGATGCACGGCATCGTCGCCGTGGTCCTGGGACAGCTGCGCGCTGGCGCAAATTGGGGCGCGATCGCCGCGGAGTACCTGCACGGAGAGGCGCCCGCGACGCCGCTGGGGCAGGCCGAAGCCGAGTTCCTCGCCCGCCGCGGTCGGACGGCAGGCGCCGTCCTCGCCCCCGCCGACTAGGCGCGGGCTCCTGCATTCATCTCGACAGAAGCATCCCGGCCGCGGCCGCCGCAGCCTCGCGCCGCGCGGACACGAGATCGCTGTGCTTCTGCTTGAGTCCCGAGCAGCACCGAGAGACGCGAGCTTGGCATTTCCAGGTCTTGAAGGACGCGGAGCCTGACACCCGCTCCAGTGCTAGATCGAGTCCCGCCGAATCAGCGGCGGCTCCTGGCCCAGGTAGCATCGCATCGGTGACGACCGAGACCACCGAGACGACGGGGCCGGGGGAACCAAGGGCCAGGTACATGCTGATCTTCCGCGGCGGTGCGGTGTCCCGGGATGACGTCTCGCCGTCCGTGCTTCAGGCGCACGTGGAGAAGTGGTACAGGTGGTCCGACGAGCTCGCCCGGCAGGGCCGTCCCAACGTGGGCACGGCGCTCGACAACAGCGGCAAGTCGGTGGGCGGGCACGAGCGGATCGTCACCGACGGTCCCTACGCCGAGTCGAAGGACTTGGTCACCGGTGCGATGATCATCGAAGCCGCCTCGCTGGA
>DATDLN010000009.1:0-57205 GCA_036519295.1 Thermoleophilaceae bacterium | reverse complement strand
GGCACCAGCTGCTCGCGGGCGTGCTCGACGCCGCGGCCTCTCAGCAGTTGATAGCGGAACACGTCCACCAGCACGACGCCGCCGTGGATGAGGGCTTGGCGCGCGTAAAGATCGTCGATGTAGACCGGCAGGAAATGCAGCACGTCGTGGCTCCACTCGCCCCTGCGCGCAAGCCATTGACTCCCGGCGTGCTGCAGCCGCGGAGGCTCCTCCTCGGCGATGAGGGAAATCAAGCCCATGCCCTGAAGTTGGTCCAGCTCGAACCGAATCGTCTCAACGGTGGTCGAGAGCTCGTTTGCAAGGGAATCGAGGTCGAGCGGCTCGTCGACGGCTTCAGCCATTCCAACTGCTTGAAGCAGAGCTTCCGACTTGTCGTTCGTCATCCAGCGTCTCCTCGTTAGGCGCCCTATCTACCAGCCCAGCCACCTCGGCACGGCGTCGCAAACGCCGAGAAGTCGGAGTCTCTGCGAGCCGCATCTGCGCAGCTCGGGTGCGCGCCTCGCGCCCGCCGGATGACACCAAGATGACACCGCGAGCTAGCGGCGAGGCCGTGCGAGCGGGTGCGAGGCTGGCGGCGACCATCGGCGGGGCGAGGGCGATCTGCGGCATTTGCAGGTATTTTCACGCCCTCGCCTAACCTCGCCTAGCGCCCCGGGCAGGACTCGAACCTGCGACCCGCGGCTTAGAAGGCCGCTGCTCTTTCCAGCTGAGCTACCGGGGCGTGACCGACAAAGCGTAGGCGTGGATGCGGCCGATGACGAGGGTCGTCAGCGCCCGCCGCCGCCGCCGATTGACGAGCCCGAGAGGAAGAAGAACCAGATCTCGAACGCGACCGCGGCGACGAGCACCGTGACCACCACGACCCGCTCGGCGCCCGAGATGTTCGCTCCGCTGGCCGCGTAGTCGGGGCGCTCCCCGCGCATGCTTCGCAGCCAGGGCGCGTGGGTGCGGACCGTCGGCGTGGTGCCGGTCGCCTCCTGGTACGCGCGCATGGTCAGCTTCAGCAGTTGATACAGACCGAAGCTGAACGCGATCAGAGCGATGATCACGACCGCGAACGCCCCCATCGACGGCTGGCTTTCTTCCCCCTGGACCTTCGACCCGAGCCAGACGGCGAGCAGGGGGCTGCCGGTCCAGACGTTCAGGGCGAGGAAGGCCATGGTCGCGGCGAGGAGGATCGGCTTGAGACGGCCGCCGGGGCGCGCGCTCCTCGAAGACTTCTCCAAATCGGGGCGGCCGGATTTGAACCGGCGACCTTTTGCTCCCAAAGCAAACGCGCTACCAAGCTGCGCTACGCCCCGGCGTGGAGCATTCTAGGGCCGGGCCACGTCCCTCAGCCGGCGGAGGCCGCCCAGGCCGAATACGCCAGCACCACCGACGCCACCGCCAGCAGCGTCACGCCCGTCACGGGCACGGCCCGGCGGCCCGCGGGCCGCGTCTTCTCGTGGACCATCAGGGCGGTCAGGAGCGCCATCAGGATCAGATTGGTCGCGCCCAGGGCGAACATCACGACGCCGGCGAAGACCGGAAAATTCCCACTGGATCGCGTGCACTAGGGTGGCCCCTCCATGGCCGAGGTCCAGCCGCTACGCACGCTCCGCTACGACCCCGCGGTGGTCGGCTCGCTCGACGACGTAATCGCCCCACCCTACGACGTGATCGACGACGAGCAGCGCGTCCAGCTCGTCGCGAGAAGCCCGTACAACGTCGTCGAGATCGACCTGCCGCCGAGCTATGAACAGGCCGCGGACACCATGCGCGAGTGGCGCCAGCAGGGGGTGCTCGTGCAGGAGGAAGAGCCGGCGGTGTGGGTGCTGCGCCAGGACTACACGGCGCCGGATGGAGCGGAGCGAATACGCACCGGGTTCTTCGCGCGCGTGCGCCTCGAGGAGTACGGAGCCGGCCGCATTCGCCCGCACGAGCGCACGCATCCCGGGCCCAGAGAGGATCGACTCAAGCTGACGCGCGCGACTCGCGCGAACCTCTCCCCCATCTTCACCCTCTTCCCGGACCGCGACGACGCGGCCCAACGCACGATGGCGCAGGTAGCGGCGGGGGAGCCCTTCGCGCAGGCCACCGAGGCGGACGGGACGCGGAACCGGCTCTGGAGGAGCGCCGACCCGGACGTGATCGCCGAGCTCCAGATGGCGCTCGCCGACGCCGAGCTCCTGATCGCGGACGGACACCACCGCTACGAGACGGCGCGCGTCTACGCCGACGAGGTCGGCCGGGAGGGCGACCACCGCTACGTGCTGATGCTGCTCTGCTCGCTATCCGATCCCGGTCTGCTCGTCTTCCCCACCCACCGTCTGCTCGGAGGGCTGAAGCACGACAGTGCCAAACAGGTGGCCATCCGCGACGTGCTGCTGCGCGACTTCGAGGTCGAGGAGCTTCCCGCACCGAAGCGGCTGGAGCCGCCGCGCGACGACCTACGCGTGGCCTTCGGCTACATGGACAGCTTCTTCCGCAAGCCCTACCGCGTCACCCTCAGAGACCAGGCGATTGCCGACCGCGCTCTCAGCGGCATGCCCGCGCCCTACCGGCGGCTCGATACCGCCGTCCTCGAGGCGCTCATCCTGCGCGGAGCGCTCGGAATGTCCGAGGACGACATCTCGCACCTGCGCGGCCTTCGCTACTCCAGCCGCCTCGCGGACGCGATCGAGCAGGTCGAGTCCGGCTCTGCGGACGCGGGCTTCTTCCTCCGCGCGACCCCGATCGAGCAAGTGAGGGAAGTGGCCGCGACGGGCGAGTCGATGCCGCCCAAGTCCACCTACTTCTTCCCCAAGGTGCCGACCGGACTCGTGTTCAATCTGCTGGTGTGAAGATCTACACGCGCAAGGGCGACGACGGCACCACGGGCCTCTGGTACGGCGGCCGCGTCCCCAAGTTCTCGAGCCGGCCCGAGGCTTACGGGTCGGTCGACGAGGCCGCTGCCGCGCTGGGCCTGTGCCGCGCGGCCGCCGAGGCCAGCGGCGAGCTCTACGAGGACATCCTGCGCGTGCAGAACGAGCTGTTCGTCGCAGGCGCCGAGCTCGCCACGGCCCCCGAGGCGGCGGGAAGGCTCGACCCGGGAGTGTCGAAGGTGACCTCGGAGATGGTGGATCGGCTCGAGTCGGACATCGACCGCTACATGGGTCGCGTGGACCTCCCGCCGAAGTTCGTCATTCCAGGCGGCACGGAGCTGTCGGCGCGGCTCGACGTGGCACGAGCCGCGGTGCGGCGTGCGGAGCGCCGCGTGAGCGCGCTCCGGCATGATGGCGAGCTCGCCGACGAAACGGTGTTGATCTACCTGAACCGGCTGTCCGACGCGCTGTTCGCGATGGCGCGCTTTGCCGACGAGCCGGAGCCAGAGCAATTCGAAGGAAGAGGATGAGAGCAATCGCGCGCCGTGAGAACGGCACCCTCAAGCACGACGTCGAGATCCGACAGCACATGCTCGTGGCCGACGAACCGGAGGACCAGGGAGGCGACGATTCGGGTCCGAGCCCCCAGGAGCTGCTCGCCGCGAGCCTCGCCTCCTGTACGGCAGTGACGATGGCGATGTACGCGGAGCGCAAGGGCTGGGAGATCGGCGAGGTGGCCGTCGACGTCAACTACGAGCCCGCCCAGCGTGGGTCGCCCACCCGCTTCAAGCTGGACATCCAGATGCCCAAGGAGCTGCCCGACGAGCAGCGCGAGCGCCTCCTGCAGATCGGGGCCAAGTGCCCGGTCCACCGGGCGCTGGAGGGCGAGGTGATGTTCGAGGAAGACGTAGAGCTGGTCTAGGTCGCGCTCAGCCGGCCGGGCGCTGCCACATCTGGAGCGCGCCGAGGGGCCGGAAGCCGAGGCGCTCGTAGACCGGGCGGCCCAGCCTGGTGGCGACGAGCGTGGTGGTCTCTGCGCCGCGCTCCGCGGCGTCCGCGAGGGCGTGGGCGAGGAGCTTGCCGGAGAGTCCGTGGCCACGGGCCTCGGGGACCACCGCCACCCATTCCACGTCGGCGTTCCGGTCGCAGTCGACGGTCACGACGCACGCCACCGGCTCGCCTCCCTCGCTGGCCGTGTAGACGTACGCCACCCCGTCCGGGAACTGGGCCAGCGCGCGCGAGAAGGAGTTGCTGCCGAACTGGTAGGCGCGGTCGTTGATGGCCGCGACGTCGGCGACCCGGCCGGCGGCGGTCCAGTCGGAGAGAGCGTTGTCGGGTGGCCGCTCGATCCCGTCGAGCTCGCGGGCCATCGCCTCGGGCCGCGCGTCCAGGACGTGGCCCCGCCGCTCGAGCAGCTCGGCCGCCTCACCATCTCCGTGGTGAACCCAGACGGTCCAGTTGGCCCCGATCTCTGCGTACGCTGCCGCGATTTCGTCGTAGGCCTCGGCCAGGGCGGCGGGCTCCTCGTAGCACACGGAATTGATGACCGCCCGCTCGGGGCAAGCGGGCACCACCGCCGCCACCACCCCGTCCCGCTCCAGCAGGCGCGCCCCGTCCGAGGCCCCTGCCACGAGGCGGCAGAAGTAACGCATGGAGGCGTGGACGCGCTCGAACACTCTGAACATTGTGGACACCGGTGGGCACTAGACTCGAGACGGCCATGCGCGAGCTTCCGGTCCCGGCGCATTTCGATCCGGACCGCGCCGGTGAGGTGTGGCGGGTCCCCTACGAGGACCGCGCGCGCGAAGCGCCGGCCTGGGCCGAGGAGTACGGCATCCGGCACGCGGCCGACGACTCCTTTCGCGTCTGCCTCCTCGTGGTCGACGTCCAGAACACTTTCTGCATCCCCGGGTTCGAGCTGTTCGTCGCCGGGCGCTCGGGCACGGGCGCGGTCGACGACAATCGCCGTCTATGCGAGTTCATCTATCGGAACCTCGGCACGATCACGCAGATCCTCCCGAGTCTCGACACCCACCACGCCATGCAGGTGTTTCATGCGATCTGGCTGGTCGACGAGGAGGGCAACCACCCTGAGCCGTATGTGCTGATATCCCACGAGGACGTCGAGGCAGGCCGCTGGAGGGTGAACGAGGCGGTCGCCGAGGCCCTCGGGATCGGCGCCGACTACGCGGCCCGCCACCTCGCGCACTACACCCGGCGGCTCGCGGAGGGCGGCAAGTACAACCTGACGATCTGGCCGTACCACGCATTACTCGGAGGAATCGGGCACGCGCTGGTCTCGGCGGTCGAGGAGGCAGTCTTCTTCCATGGAGTGACCCGCTACAGCCGGCCCGACTTCCAGGTGAAGGGCGAGAATCCGCTCACCGAGCACTACTCGATGCTCGGACCGGAGGTGACCGAGGGGCCGGACCGCGACCTCCTCGGCGGGACGAACACGGAGCTCATCGACAAGCTCCTCACCTTCGATGCAGTCGTGGTGGCCGGGCAGGCGAAGAGCCACTGCCTTGCATGGACGATCGACGACCTCCTGGCAGACGACGACGTGCGCGAGCGACGGCTGGCCGAGCGGACCTACCTGCTCGAGGACTGCACGTCTCCGGTCGTCGTGCCCGGCGTCGTCGACTACACCGATGAGGCAGACGCCGCCTTCGAGCGATATGCGGCAGCCGGCATGCACGTCGTGCGATCCACCAGCCCGATCGAGAGCTGGCCGGGCCTGGCGGCGCGCGCGGCCGAGCTTCGCTAGTCGGCGTGCCCGAGCTGGGCGACCTGCTGCTCACGCCCGCGCAGGCGGCGGAGATGGACGCCCCCGGGTCCAAGGACGCCGCCGTGCTCGTGCCTCTTTACCCCGACCTGGTCGCCGTCTTCACCGAGCGGCGGAAGGACCTGCCGCAACACGCCGGCGAGATCTCGTTTCCGGGCGGACGTCAGGACCATCCCGACGAGGACCTGCGCGAGACCGCGCTGCGCGAGGCCGACGAGGAGATCGGCTTGGCGCCCGCCGACGTCGAGCTGGTCGGGGCGCTGCCGCCCGTCGGCACCTTCGTCACCGGATACCGCATCTACCCCTTCGTCGGGATGATCCAGCCCGGGCACGCGTGGACGCCCCAGGAGACCGAGGTCGCCCAGGTGCTCGAGTTCTCCCTGCACGACCTCGTCAGGGGGCACAAGATGAAGCGCCTCCTGCGCAAGGGCGTGCCGATCAAGACGCCCACCTACACGGTGGACGGCCACCTCGTCTGGGGAGCGACCGCGCGGATCGTGCAGTCGCTGCTGGAGCGGCTCGAGCCTGTCCTCGAGACCTAGACGTCCTTCTCGATCGGGACGTTCACCAGGTTGCCCCACTCGGTCCACGAGCCGTCGTAGTTCTTCACGTCGTCGTGGCCGAGGAGCTCGTGCAGCACGAACCAGGTGTGAGCCGAGCGCTCCCCGATGCGGCAGTACGCGATGACGGGATTGCCGTCGAGCACTCCCTTTCCGCTGTACAGCTCGCGCAGCTCGTCGGCTGACTTGAAGGTGCCGTCCTCCCGCACGGCCTGGGCCCAGGGCACGGACGCGGCGCCGGGGATGTGGCCCGCCCGCTGGGCGCCCTCCTGTTCGTAGCCCGCCATCGCGATCAGCTCGCCCGAGTACTCCTGCGGCGAACGCACGTCCACCAGCCGCTTCTCGCTCCCGAGCGCGGTCAGCACCTCGTCCCGGCGCGCCCGGATCGCCTCGTCGCCCTCGCGCGCGGTGAACTGTTGTGGGTCGTAGCGGGGCACGTCCGCGGTGGTCGGGCGGCCCTCGGAGATCCACTTCTCGCGCGGGCCGTTCACCAGCCTGACCTTGTCGTGCCCGTAGTAGAGGAGATACCAGTAGGTGTAGGCCGCGAACCAGTTGTTGCGATCGCCATAGAGGACGATCGTGTGGTCGTTCGAGATCCCGCGGCTGCCCAGCAGCTCGCCGAACTCGTTGGGAGCAAGGAAGTCCCGCTTGACCTGATCCTGGAGGTCCTTCTTCCAGTCGAAGCCGATCGCGCCGGGAATGTGCGCCTCGGCGTAGAGCGCCGGATTCTCGTCGACCTCGACGATCCGGATCGAATCGTCGCTCAGGTGGTTCTCCACCCACTGCGTGTCCACCAGGACGTCCTTTGCGTACTCGGCCATGGCGTTTCCCCTCGCTTCGAATTCCTCTAAATGCAGTCGGGATTAAGGCTATCGCGCCCGCGCCCGCCTCCGGCTCTATTGTGCTCTCTCGATGCCGCCCGCGCACTGCGGGCTACTGCCGCTTTCTTGGCTCGGGGTTCAGCAGGCGCTGGGCCGCCGCGCTCATCGCCGCCAACCACCGCGCGTGGGACCAGGGGTCCTCCTCGACGACCTCCGCCGGGATGCGCCAGCGGTACGCCGCCGCGCGCACGATCGTCGCGCCCCCAGCGAGCAGCCCGGAGTCGACGCTGCCGGCCGCCTCATAGACCACGCCGCGCACCGGGGTGTCCACCAGCCGCTCGAGCAGGGTGCGGAGCCGCGCGCCGTGCAGCTCGGGAGCGCCTTCGGCGCTGCCCAGCAGCCAGCAGATGGCGCTCACGCCGGCGAGCCGGGGGACCAGCGTGGCGAGCCTGTCGGGATCCGCCACGACTGCCTCGGCGCCGGCGGCCTCGATTGCCGCCGTGCGCGCCGGGTCGCGCGTCGTGCCGCGCACGGCGTAACCGTCGGCCGCGAGCCGCCGCGCCAGCGCGCTGCCGCGGCAGCCGCAGCCCACGATCAGGACGCGCGCCATCGGAGCTATCCGGAGGGCGGTCGCCGGGCCGGGCGGCGCAGCTTCTCGCGCAATCGCTCGTCCTCCGCCACTCGGGCGCGCACGTCGTCCTCGGTCAGCTCCCGCCGGCCGCTCGCGCGGCGGCGGGCGTTCTGCGCCTCGAGCATCTGGTCGATGTCCTCGACCTCCAGCTGGGCCTCCAGCTCGGGCGAGCGGGTCGGACGCCAATGCACCTGCTCGGCGCCTGAGCCCGGATACCACTTCCCGAGCGCCAGGAAGATGCCGAGGACGACGATGAAGCCGAACAGGACGAAGACGGCGAACTCGTCCACGCGGCGAGTGTACGCTCCCGCTCCATGCCCGACGCAGTGATCGTCGACGCTCTCCGCACGCCGATAGGCCGCTACGGCGGCGTGCTCTCGAGCGTTCGGCCGGACGATCTGGCCGCCCGGGTGCTGCGGGCGGCGGTGGAGCGCAACGGGATCGAGCCCGACGAGGTGGACGAGGTCTACATGGGCTGCGCCAACCCGGCGGGCGAGGACAACCGCAACGTGGCGCGAATGGCTGCGCTGCTCGCGGGGCTGCCGGTCGACGTTCCGGCCGCCACGGTCAACCGGCTCTGCGCCTCGGGCCTCGAGGCGGTGGTCCAGGGGGCGCGCCAGGTCCGGCTCGGAGAGGCGGACCTGGTGCTCGCCGGCGGCGTGGAGTCGATGTCGCGCGCTCCGCTCGCCGCGCTCAAGCCCGAGCGCGGCTTTGCGCGCGGAAACATCGAACTGGTCGACACCACGATCGGTTGGCGTTTCGTCAACCCGCTCATGGCCGAGCAGTACTCGACCGAGTCCATGGGCGAGACCGGGGAGAACGTGGCCGAGCGCTACGGCGTATCGCGCGAGGACCAGGACGCGTTCGCGCTCGAGTCTCACCGGCGGGCGGTGGCCGCGGCTGAGGCGGGGCGCTTCGACGACGAGATCGTGACCGTCGACGCTCCCCAGCCAAAGGGCGATCCGGTGACGATCCACGCCGACGAGGGTCCCCGGCCCGACACGTCCCTCGAGCGGCTCGCCTCGCTGCGGCCGGTGTTCAGGAAGGGCGGGACGGTCACACCCGGCAACTCCTCCCAGATCAACGACGGGGCGGGCTGCGTCGTCCTCGCCAGCGAGAAGAAGGCCCAGCAGCTCGGGAAGGAACCGCTCGCGCGAATCGTCTCGAGCGGCTCGGCGGGCGTGGATCCCGGCTACATGGGCATCGGGCCGGTGCCGGCCACCCGAAAGGCGCTCGAGCAGGCCCGCCTCGGCGCCGACGACATCGAGCTCGTCGAGCTGAACGAGGCGTTCGCTTCGCAGGCGCTCGCCTCGATGCGCGAGCTCGGCTTCGAGCACGATCGCCTCAACGTGAACGGCGGCGCCATCGCGATCGGGCACCCGCTCGGCTGCTCGGGGGCCCGCCTGATCGGCACGCTCACCTGGGAGATGCGCCGCCGGGGAGCCCGCTACGGCCTCGCGCACGATGTGCATCGGAGTTGGACAGGGGATGGCCGCGGTGGTGGAAAGCCCGTGAAGTCGAACGTCGAGCTCGTTCGCGAGGGCATGAATGCCTGGAGCCGTGGCGATTTCGAGGCGACCCTCGCCCTGATCGACCCCGAGGTGGTCTGGCGGCCGATCCAGGCCTGGCCCGGAATCCAGCCCGAGTACCGCGGGCACGCCGGCGTCCGCCGCTTCTGGGACGCCTTCCGCGACCCGTGGGAGACGATCACCCTGCAGGCGGACGAGATCCGCGAGCTCGACGACCGTCAGGTGCTCACACGGTCGCACTTCCGAGCGCGCGGACGCGCGAGTGGCGTGACGACCGAGGCCGTGCTCTACACGGTCTGGACGCTGAAGGACGGAAAGCTCGTGCGCTTCGAGAGCTTCACCGAGGAGCAGGCCGCCCTGGAGGCGGCGGAGCGCGCCGAACCGGTGGAGGACCGGTCACATGATCGACTTCGAGCTCACTGACGAACAGCGGCTCGTGCGCGAGACGGCGCGCGACTTCACGGACCGGGAGATCGTCCCGCGGGTCCGCGAGAACGACCGCAAGGAGCGCTTCGACACCGAGCTCGTCCGGAAGATCGCAGACATGGGCTTCCTGGGGGCGATCGTGCCGGAGGAGTACGGAGGCCGGGCGGTCGACTACCGCACCTATGGGCTGATCGTCGAGGAGATCGGCCGCGGCGACTCCGCAATGCGCACCGTGGTCTCGGTGGTCACTTCCCTCGTGTGCTCCTCGATCGTGCGCTGGGGAAGCGAGGAGCAGAAGCGGGAGTGGCTGCCGCAGCTCTGCTCGGGCGAGGCGCTCGGATGCTTCGGGCTGACCGAGCCGGACACCGGGTCGGACGCCGCGAACCTGAAGACCCGCGCCGAGAAGGTGAACGGGAGCTGGCGCATCACGGGCGGGAAGATGTGGATCTCGCTCGGGAACTACTCGAAGCTCGCACTGGTTTTTGCCCAGACGGATCCGGACCTGAAGCACAAGGGCCTCGCCTGCTTCCTCGTCCCCACCGACCAACCCGGCTTCAGCAGCCAGGAGATCCACGGCAAGCTCGGGCTCCGCGGCTCCGATACGGCCGAGCTCTCGCTGGACGGCGTGGAGGGCGAGCTGATGGGCGAGGTGGGCGAGGGCTTCAAGATCGCGATGACCGCGCTCGACTCCGGTCGCTACAGCGTGGCGGCCGGGTGCGTCGGCATTTGCCAGGGATGCCTGGACGCCTCGGTCGACTACGCCAAGGAGCGCCGGCAGTTCGACCGCCCGATCGCCTCCTTCCAGCTGGTGCAGGAGATGATCGCCGACATGGTGGTGGAGACCGAGGCGGCGCGGGCGCTCGTATGGCGGGCGGGTTGGCTCAAGGACACGGACCGGCCGAACACCACGGAGACCTCGATCGCCAAGCTCTACGCGACCGAGGCCGCCGTTAAGTGCGCGAACACGGCGATCCAGGTGCACGGCGGCTCGGGCTACGTCGACGACTATCCCGTCGAGCGCTACCTGCGCGACGCCCGCGTCACCACCCTGTACGAGGGCACCTCGCAGATTCAGAAGCTGATCATCGCGCGAGCGGTCACCGGTGTGAACGCGCTGGTCTGATGGCCACGATCAACGCCGAGATCCGGGGGGCGGTGGGGATCGCCCGGCTCAACCGACCCGAGGTGCGCAACGCCCTCTCCCCCGAGCTGATGACGGAACTGGTGGATCTCGTCGAGCGGTGGGACGCCGACCCCGAGCTGCGCTCGGTCGTGATCGCCGGCGGCGACGAGTGGTTCGCGGCCGGGGCGGACATCAAGGCCATGGCGAAGCGCACCTTCGTCGAGACCCTTACCTCCTCCGCGGCGAGTTTCTGGTCGCGACTTGCGGCGATTCGAACGCCGCTGATCGCGGCCGTGTGGGGCTACGCGCTCGGCGGTGGCTGCGAGCTGGCGCTCGTGTGCGACATGATCGTCGCCTCCGAGAACGCCGAGTTCGGCCAGCCCGAGATCCTCCTCGGCATCATCCCGGGCGGGGGCGGCACCCAGCGTCTGGCCCGGGTCATGGGCAAGCAGCGCGCGATGGAGCTGGTGCTGACCGGACGGCGCATCAAGGCCCGTGAGGCCCTCGAGCTCGGGATCGTCAACCGCGTCGCCCCGGCCGGCAAGTGGCTCGACGCCGCACTCGAGCTCGCCGATGTCGTGGCCCGGCGGCCGCCGCTCGCGGTGCGGCTCGGCAAGCAGGCGGTGCTCGCCGCCGACGAGACGCCGCTCACCGCGGGACTCGACCAGGAGCGCCGGCTCTACGAGCTGGCCATGGCCACCGAGGACCGCGTCGAGGGGATGAACGCCTTTATCGAGAAGCGCCAGCCCGAGTTCCGCGGGCGGTGACTCGCGCTGGGGGGCTACCGCACCCTCAGCGTCATCTTCATGTTCGGTGGGTGGATGGTGCAGACGATCTTGTAGGTGCCGCTGCGGGTCATCTTCTTGCTGTAGTCGCCCGAGCGCTGCGTGGGTGAATGGAACTTCACCGGACCCCTCGTCACTGTCACGTTGTGGGGATTGCGGCCCTCCCACTCCCACTTCACAGTGTCACCGCGCTTGACGGTAACCGTCGGCGGGGAGCCCTTCCGCACGAAGTAGTTGTCGTCGACCTCGACGCTCTTGCGCTTCGAGAGGGCGGGTGCGGCTACGAATAGAGTGCCCGATAGGGCGGCGAGGAGAACCAGTGGGAGCAGCTTGCGCATGAGCGACCTCCGATCGGCTTCGGACCCGACGTTACGGTGTACGCATACCCGGCTCAGGCGGTTCGGCAGCAGGCGATGATCGTCGTCGCGAAACGGCTGGGGCTCGTCGGCGCCGGAACGATGGGTGCCGGCATCGCTCAGCTCGGCTGTGCGGCCGGCATGCGCACGCTGCTCCATGACCCCGTGCCGGACGCGCTGGATCGCGGCGCGGAGCGGGTGCGCGAAGGACTCGCAAAGTGGATCGACAAGGGGCGCGTCGGCGACGACGCCCTCGAGCGCCTCGAGCCGGTCGGCTCTCTGGACGACCTCGCGGCCTGCGAGCTCGTGGTCGAGGCGGCGCCGGAGCGCGCCGAGCTGAAGCGCGAGCTGTTCGCCGAGCTGTCCCGAATCTGTGGTCCTGAGGCGGTGCTCGCCACCAACACCTCCTCGATCCCGGTCACCTCGCTGGCGGGTGCGGCGGCCCGTCCGGAGAACGTGGCGGGGATGCACTTCTTCAACCCGCCGCCGCTGATGCGCCTGCTCGAGGTGATCAGGGCCGACCAGACCGGCGAGCGCGCCCTCGAGCTGGCGGTCGCCACCGGCGAGTCGATGGGCAAGCGGGTCATCCTCGCGGCCGACGGGCCGGGTTTCCTCGTCAACCGCTGCGGCCGCCCATTCGGGGCGGAGGCGCTCCGCCTGCTCCAGGAAAGGGTCGCCACGCACGACCAGATCGACCGCATCTGCCGCCTCGGCGGCGGCTTCCGGATGGGACCGTTCGAGCTGATGGACCTCGTCGGGATAGACGTCGGCTTCGAAGTGGCGAAGTCGTTCACCGAGCTCTCGTTCGGCGAGCCGCGCTGGAAGCCGAATCCGATCCAGGCCCGGATGGTGGCCGCCGGCCGCCTCGGGCGGAAGTCGGGCCGCGGCTACTACGAGTACGGGAGCGACGGCGCCTACCGGCCGGCGGATCCGGAGCCGCCGGCCCCGGGCGGCGGCGACGGCCGCCCCGTGTCCATCCTCGGCGAGAGCGAGCTGGCCGACGGGCTGCGTGAGCGCGCGCGCGCCGTCGGCTTCGAGGTCGCTCACGGCAATCCCACCGAGCTCATGGTGGACGCCGGCATCGGCGCCGCCGGCGCTCCGTCTCCTGACGCCGCCCCGATCCTCCTGTGCGCCGCGACCAGCCTGGCGGCCCGCCGGCAGCCTCGTGCCGTGGGCTTCCACCTTCTGCCACCGCTCGACGACTCGAAGCTCGTGGAGCTCACCCGTCTGCCCACCACGGCGGGCCCGGCCGTCGAGACCGCCGAGCGCTTCTTCGCCGCCCTCGGCTTCCTCGCCGAGTGGGTCGAGGACACCCCCGGCCTAGTGCTGGGCCGCATCGTGAGCCAGCTCGTGAACGAGGCCTGGTTTGCGATCGGCGAAGGGGTCGGCTCCGCCGAGGACGTCGACGCCGGCCTGACGCTCGGCCTCAACCACCCGCGCGGTCCGGTCGAGTGGGGCGAGGCGATCGGGACCGGGCACGTGCTCGCGGTGTTGGACGGCCTCTGGGAGGAGCGGCACGAGGAGCGGTATCGCGCAGCGCCGCTCCTTCGGCGTCGGGGGCGATCACGTAGCCTGAGCCACCCATGGCCACCTGGGACGACGTCCGCCGGATCGCGCTGGAGCTGCCCGAGACGAGTGAGGTGCTGTCTCGTGATCTGCGTCAGTGGCGAGTCAAGGACAAGGGCTTCGTGTGGGAGCGGCCGCTCCGCCGGGCGGATTTCGAAGCGCTCGGTGACGATGCGCCAGACGGGCCGATCCTCGGCGCCCGTGTGGAGCACCTCGTCGCGAAGGAGGCGTTGCTCGCCGACGATCCGTCGGTCTTCTTCACCACTCCGCACTTCGACGGCTACCCGGCGATCCTCGTGCAGCTCGACCGGATCGGACTCGAGGATCTGCGCGAGGTGATCGTCGAGGCATGGCTCGCGCGGGCGCCGAAGCGCCTGGCGAAGGCCTACATCGACGCATCTCTGTGATCCGGCTCGCCCGGGCGTCCGCAATTTCAGGTAATGCAGATCATCGCCAAGCACCTCGCGCGCACCCTGGGCGCCCTCGGCATCGCCGCCCTCACGCTCCTGGGCATCCACCGGCACTAGCCGAATCCCGACCCGGGGATATCCTCGCCCCGTGGCCACTGCGGATCTCAGCGTTCTCGCGCTCGGGCGCCCGGGCGTGAGCGCCAGCGAGTACATCGCCGAGATCCAGCGGCGGCTTCAGCGCCAGCAGCGCGTGAAGTACAAGATGCACGCGATGGGAACGTCGCTGGAGGGCTCGACCGAGGACATCCTCGGGATCGTCGCCGAGCTGCACGCCGTACCGTTCGAGCAGGGCGTGCCACGCGTCTACACGATCCTCAAGCTCGACGAGCGCCGCGACCGCCCCAGGCAGACCCTCGACGACAAGGTGCGAGCCGTCGAGGAGCGTCTGGGCGGCGACATCTAGCGTCTTGCCGCAAGCAATTCGGCGACCGCCTGGCGGTGCGCCGCCGTCGTGAAGCACTGCGGCTCGGCGAGCTCCTCCATCGCGATCGCCTGCTCCCATGTGAGATCGGCTGCCTGTCGCAGCAGCGGCTTCATCATCGTGGCGACGTGCCACGGCAGCGCCTCGATCCGCTCGCACCACAGGCGCGCCGCGGCCAGTAGCTCGTCGTGCGGCAGCACCGCGTTGGCGAGCCCCAGCTCCGCGGCCTCGTCTCCCGACAAGTGGCGGCCGCCGGCGAACTGCTCGAACGTGCGCTGGTAGCCGAGCCGCCGGGTCAGCAGCCAGCTCGTGCCAACCTCCGGCAGCAGCCCGATGCGGCCAAAGGCCGGCACGAGCCGTGCCCGCTCCGAGACCAGGATCAGGTCACAGGCGAGCGCGAACGCCAGGCCGACCCCGCTGGCCGCGCCGTTCACAGCGGCGACGAACGCCTTGTCGGTGCGCGTGATAAGCCGGGCGATCCCGCCGAACTCGATGCGGATCCAGCGCCAGAGCTCGGGCGCCCCGCCGTCGCTCGCGAGCATCGGCTGGGCGGCGTCGCGCATGAGCCGCAGATCGCCCCCTGCCGAGAACGCGGGGTCCGCGCCCGTCAGCACGATCGCCCGCAGCGACTCGTCCGCGGCCAGCGTGGTCAGCTCCTCGCGAAGCCGCACGGTGAGCGCCGCGCTCAGCGGGTTCAGCTTCTCGGGATCGTTCAGGGTGACCACTGCGTGGGCCCCCTCGCGCTCCACGAGCACCAGCCCCTCGCCCTCGGTCCGGGCGGCCTCCACCGCCTGTGCGTAGCTCTCGGCCATCAGTCGTCTCCTTCGTCGGCGAGCGCGCGCCATGCAGCGTCGGCCAGCGCGCGCTCGGCTTCCCGGGCCGGGCTCCGCATGCGGCCCTCCAGCCAGTGGCGGGAGAACTCCTGCGCGGGCCCGGCCAGGATCGCGTAGGTCAGGTCAAGCGGCAGCCGTCGCACACGCCCGGCCACCACATGCGGCTCGAGCCACGCTGCCGTGGCTCGGAACAGCTCGCGGTTCAGCTCGCGCATCGCGTCGCTCTCCGGCGGGCGGCCGCGGAGCAGATAACGGGCGCGCTCCGGGTTCCTCCGCACCCAGCGAAGGTGGTGGCGCACAAGCCCCTTGATCCCGCGCTCGGGATCGCGCTCCCGGCGGAGCACGGCGAGAAAGCCGCTGTGGTAGTCGCGAAGGATCTCCACATACAGCTCCTGGGCCAGCTCGTCCTTGCCGCCGAAGTGGTGGTAGAGCGAGCCGACGCTCGCCCCGGAGAGCCGCCGCACGTCGTCCACGGTCGTGGCGGCGACGCCCTTGTCGTTGAAGCTTTCGAGCGCGGCGTCGAGGATCGCCTGTCGCCGGTCGTATGTCACCAACTAGAACATTATTCTAGAATCCTGTTCTATGCCAATGCACCTCGACCGCTTCCTCCCGCACTACGACATCCATGAGCGGCACTCGATCCCGATCGACGCCGCTCCTGCGACGGTGCTGGACGAGGCTCGCCATATGACCTCGCGGGACGTACCGGTGATGGTGGCTTTGATGGCAATACGAAGGCTGCCGGAGCTCCTCCTCCGACGCCGCGCACCGACGCCCTATACCCGGCCGGTCCTCGAGCAGTTCGAGCGGGCCGGCTTCGTGCGGCTCGCGACCGAGGACCACGAGCTCGTCTTCGGCGTCGTTGGCCGCTTCTGGCGCCCCTCCGGCGACGTCCGCCGCATCTCCACGGAGGGCTTCGCCGACTTCGCCGAGCCCGGCTGGGCGAAGGCGGCGGTCAACTTCCGCGCGGCGCGTGAGGGTGGCCGCACCATCCTCTCCACCGAGACGCGCATCCTCGCCACCGACGCCGCCTCTCGCCGCCGCTTCCGGTGCTACTGGCGCCTCATCTATCCGGGCAGCGCCGTCATCCGGGTCGCCTGGCTGCGAGCGATCAAGCGGCGCGCGGAGAGGGCCGAGGCTCAGCCGGCCAGAGCCTCGAGCAGCCGGTCGACCTCGTCCTCGGTCGTGTAGTGCAGGAAGCCGGCGCGCACGGCGCCGCCCTCGCCCAGGCCGAGCGCGCGCATCGGCTCGAGCGCGTAGTAGTCGCCGTCCCAGACGTAGATGTCGCGGGCGGCGAGACGCTCGGCAACCGCGCGCGGCTCGTGGCCGGCGAGGTTGAAGCAGAATGTGGGCGTTCGACCATCGGCGCGCGGGATCCCGTAGAGCGTCAGGTCCTCGGGCAGGGCGGCGAGGAAGCGCTCACTGAGCGCCGTCTCGTGTCGCTCGATGCGCTCGAACGCCAGGTCCAGGTCGCCCTCGCCGAGTGAGCGCAGGTAGCCGATCGCCGCCAGGGCGCCGGCGATCGCCTCGTGTGACTGCGTGCCGGTCTCGAACCGATGGCCCGCCGGCTCCTCGCTCGCGGGGCGCACCCGGTCGGCGGGCAGCGACTCGGCGAGGTCGGGGCGGATGGCGGCGATCCCGAGATGTGGGCCGAAGAACTTGTAGGGCGAGCAGATGACCACGTCGAGCCCCCAGTCACGCGCGCGGAGGCGCCGGTGCGGGGCGAGGTGCACGCCGTCCGCCCAGGCCAGCGCCCCGACCCTGTGCGCCGCCGAGGCGATTCGCGCGGCGTCGGGGATCGAGCCCACGGCGTTCGAGGCCAGGCTGAAGGCAACCACTCGCGTTCGCTCTCCGATCAGCTCCTCGACCGCGTCCTCGTCGAGCGTCACGTCGTCGGTGTGGATGGGGGCCGTCCGAACGACCAGGCCGTGATCGCGCGCCACGAGCAGCCAGGGCGACACGTTGGCGTCGTGGTCGAGCTGGGTGACGATGATCTCGTCGCCCGGCTCGAGCGTGCGCGCCACCGCGTGAGCGAGCTGGAAGTTGAGCGTCGTCATGTTCGCCCCGAACGCGATCCCTTCGGGGGTGGCGCCCGTGAAGTCGGCCGCCGCCGCCCGCGCGTCCGCGATGATCTCGTCCGACGCCGCGGAGGTGGGGAAGGCGCCGCCGAGGTTGGCGTTCGAGCCGCGCAGGTAGGCAACAACGGCGTCGAGCACCTCCTGCGGCACCTGGGATCCCCCGGGCCCGTCCAGGAAGACGGCCCGGGTCGCGAGCGCCGGAAAGCGCTCGCGCACCGCGGTCACGTCAAGCGGCTGCTTGCTGCTTGAGGTAATGGAGGAGGCCACCGCTCAGAAGGATTTCACGCTCCTTGGGGGCGAAGTCGTGCGTAACCGTGAACTCGTCGCCTGATTCCTCGATCTTGACGACGATCTCGTCGGCGCCGTTCTGGAGCTCCCGCCTGACGTTCGGAAGCGTCCAGGTGTCCCCCACCCTGGCCCGGTCGTAGTCCGACTCCTCCACGAACGTGAGAGCGAGGATGCCCTGGGCCACCAGGTTGCGCCGGTGGATGCGCGCGAACGACTTGGCGAACACAGCCTTCACTCCGAGCTGAAGCGGCGCCAGCGCCGCGTGCTCGCGCGACGAGCCCTGGCCGTAGTTGTGGCCGCCGACGATGAAGCCCGCCCCCCACTCCTGCATGCGCTTGCGGAAGTCCGGATCGCGGTGCTGGAACGTGAACTCCGCGATCGCGGGAATGTTCGAGCGGTAGCTCATGACGATCACGCCGTCGGGGGCGAGGTCACCCGTCGAGATGTTGTCCGGTTGGATGGTCGCGATCCGCGCCGAGAGCTCCTCCTCGAGCGGCGTGTGCTCGGGCGGCGGCTTGATGTTCGGACCGCGCGGGATCTCGATCTCGTCGGCCTCGTCGGCAGGCGCCGGGGGGAAGATGTGGCGGTCGTCGACGTAGGGCTGCAGCGCCGGCATCTCGAGCAGCTCGGGCGGATCGCCGTACTCCCGCGGGTCGCTTATCTCGCCGCGCAGCATCGAGACGGCCGCCACCGCCGGCGAGCAGAGGTAGACCGAGTCCTCCGGGGTGCCCGACCGCCCCGGAAAGTTGCGGTTGAAGGTGCGGAGCGAGTTGGCGTCGGACGGCGGCGCCTGGCCCATCCCCACGCACGGCCCGCAGACCGGCTCGAGCATGCGCACGCCGCCCTCGACCAGCTGGCGGTAGACGCCGGACTCGGCGATCGCCACCAGGATTTGCCGCGAGCCTGGGGTCGCCGTGGCCGTCACGCGCTCGTGGACCAGCTGCCCATCCCGGTCGGCGAGGATGGCGCCCGGAAGCGCGAGGTCGACGTAGGCTGAGTTCACCGAGGAGCCGATGCACACCTGCTCCACCGCGGTACCGGCCACCTCCTCCACCGGCACCACGTTGTCCGGGTTCTGCGGCTTGGCCACGAGCGGCCCGAGCTCGGCAAGGTCGATCTCGACGCGATCGTCGTAGCCGCAGCCGGGCTCTGGGGCGAGCTCGGCGAAGTCCCCCTCCCGCTGCTGGCGCCGGAGCCAGTCGAGCGTGGACTCGTCCGGCGGGAAGACCGCGGCCGTGGCGCCGAGCTCGGCGATCATGTTCGCGATCGTGCCGCGCTCGGGAACGCTCAGGTCGCGCGTGCCGGGCCCGGTGAACTCGAACATCTTGTTCTTGCCCCCGCGCACCGATAGGCGCCGGAGCAGCTCCAGGATCACGTCCTTGGCCTGGACCCAGGGCCGTCGCAGCGCGCCGTCGAGCCACACCTCGACCACCTCGGGACAGGCGATCTCGTAGGGGTGGCCGGCCATCGCCACCGCGACGTCGAGGCCGCCGGCGCCGATTGCGATCATCCCCAGGGCGCCGCTCGTTGTGGTGTGCGAGTCGGCGCCCACCAGGATCCCGCCCGGCTTCGCGTAGCGCTCGATGTGCACGTAGTGGCAGATGCCGTTGCCGGGGCGCGAGTAGTCGATCCCGTAGCGGCGGCAGAGCGCCTGCAGCATTCGGTGGTCGTCGGGGTTCTTGAAGTCGAGCTGGATGACGTTGTGGTCCACGTACTGCACCGCCCGCTCGACCCGCACCCGCGGCACGTCCAGCTGCTCGAACTGCATCAGAGCCATCGTCCCGGTGGCGTCCTGGAGCAGCGTCTGGTCGACCCTCAGCGAGATGGCCTCGCCGGGGGTGAGCCCGCCGTCGACGAGCCGCTCGCGAAGGATCTGGCGGGTCAGGTTCTCGGGCACTGGAGGAGTTGTACCGCGCGCCGGGTTCGTCGCACTAGCGGGACGGCCACTCCCGGGCCTCCACTCGCTCGACGACCTCGAATCCGCGCCGCCCCTCGCCCGGGCGGACCACGGCCGCCTCGCCCTCGGCGAGGCTGACGCCGGTGGCGTCGCCGATGGCGGCCGCGTGGGACACGAGGACGGTGTTCGTACCGGCTCGTGGCCGCTGCCTGAGGAGCCTTCGAAGCCGGCTCGACTGCCGCTCCCCGGAGGCATCGTCCGAGAAGAAGTCGGGGGAAAGCAGTGCTTCCGACGCCCGCACGCGCCCAAAGGCCAGGCGGGCCGTGTCCCGGGTCCGACAGAACGGGCTTGCGAGCACCCGGCCGACCGGGATGTCGAGCTCGCGGAAGGCGCGTCCGACCTCGCGCGACTGACGGCGTCCTCTCGCGTTGAGGTTCCGCTGTCGCGAGCAATCCCGGGGATCGCCCGTCGTGTCGGTCGCCGAGGGGTCGGTTGCGGCATGGCGGAAGGTGATCACGAAGCCACCCCGCCGGAGCCGTCCGACCAGCGCCCTCGACCCTGCCGGCGGCCGATCGGGCGCCGTGGCCATGGTGCGACCCGCCTCGCCGGTGTCCTCGTCCGATCCTGAATCGCACCCGCCGAGCGCCGCGAGAACGACCAGTGCGAGCGCCGGGAGGGACCGTCCGAGCACCGACGCAGGATAGGCGAGCCCCGCGGCCCCACCGACTCCGCGCCTTGACCTAGGGGTGCGAGAATCACTGCCGGGATGACGCCCGCACGCGTGCTGGTCGTGGCTCACAGAACGGCGGCGACGCCGAGGCTGCTCGACGAGGTTCGCGCCCGCGCCCGCCGATCCCCCTGCGCCTTCACCCTGCTCGTGCCGCGCCCCTACTGGGACCCGGACACCGAGGAGACCGCCGCCACGCTCGAGCTCGCCCTTCCGCTGCTCGACGAGGCCGCGGACGGCCACGTCGACGGCATCATCGGCGACACGGACCCCTTCGTCGCCGTCGAGCAGGCGCTCGAGGGAGGCGGCTTCGACGAGATCATCATCTCGACGCTCCCGGCGCGGGTCTCGCACTGGCTGCGCCGCGACCTGCCGCATCGCGTGGAGAAGTTCGGCCTGCCGGTAACGGTCGTCACCGCCAAGCAGTCCGAACGCGCGCCCTCCGCAGCCCGCTGAACGGGGGGTTGGGCACATCAGTCAACCATTGGTTGACTTTCGTGCCCAACCCCCCTTGGGCGCCGGCGCAAAACGGGTCGCTACGCGGCAACCGCCTCTCTTACCTGCCCGTCGGGCGCCGGGTCGACCGCAGCGGCCGAGGCTTCGCTCTTACCCGGCACGAGCAACGCCACGAGCGCGCCCGCCGCCAGCACCGCGGCGCCGACCCACACCGCCGGCACCAGGCCGTCGACATAGTCGGCCGGGGAAGCCATACCGCCGACGTGGGTGAACACCGAGGCGAGCACGGCCACCCCGAGCACTCCGCCTATCTCGCGGATGGTGTTCGTGGCCCCAGAGGCCTGGCCTGCCTCGCTCGGCCGGACGGCGCCCAGCACGGCGTTCGCCGCGGGCGCAAACACGAGCGCCATGCCCGTACCCGCCATCACGAATGCGGGCACGAGCAGGCCGTATGCCACGTCGGGCTCGCTGACGAGCGCGAGCCAACCGAGGCCGATGGCCTGGAGCGCCAGCCCGGCGGCCATGAGCGGCCTGCTGCCGATGCGGTCGGACAGCACGCCCGCGATCGGCGCCACGAAGATGGGCATGGCCGTCCAGGGCAGCGTCCGGATTCCCGCCTCGAGCGGTGAGTAGCCCTGCGCCACCTGGAAGAACTGGGCGAGCAGGAAAATCGAGCCGAAGGCGCCGAAGAACATGGCCAGCGATACGCCGCTCGTCGCCGCGAACGCGCGGTTGCGGAAGAAGCGCATCGGGAGCATCGGCGCCTGTGCGCGCAGCTCCCAGGCCACGAAGGCGGCGAGCAACACCAGGCCGACCCCGATCGAGCCGAGGATGGTCGTGCTCGTCCAGCCGAGCGCCTGCGCCCGCACGATCCCGAACACCACGCCGAGCAGACCCGCGCTCGCGAGCGATACGCCGAGCACGTCGAGGCTGCGGTTGGGACCGCGGCTCTCGGCCAGGATCGCCAGCGCCGCCGGGGCGACCAGCAGGCCGACCGGCACGTTGAGCCAGAAGATCCACTGCCACGAGAAGCCCTCGACGACCGCGCCGCCGACCACCGGCCCGAGCGCCACGCCCAGTCCGGAGACGCCCGACCAGACGCCCAGGGCCAGGCCGCGCCTCTCGGCGGGGAAGGCCTCGCTGAGGAGGGTGAGCGAGAGCGGCGTGATCACAGCGGCGCCGAGTCCCTGGATTGCGCGGGATGCGATCAGTGCGTCGGTGCTCGGCGCGAGCGCGGCGGCGGCGGATGCGAGTGAACACCCCTATCCCAGCGGCGAACACGGCTCGCCGGCCCAGCCGATCGCCGAGCGCGGCCGCGGTGAGCAGGAAAACGGCAAAGCTCAGCGTGTACGCGTTGACGGTCCACTCGAGCTCCTCGAGAGAGGCGCCGAGGTCCTCGCGGATGCTCACCAGCGCATTGGTCACGACCAGGTTGTCGAGCGTGACCATGAAGAGGGCGACCGAGACGATCGCGAGGGTCCAGAGGCTGCGCTTGCTTTGCATTGTTCTCCGCTCCTTATTGATTGATCTATCAGGCCCTGGACAAAAGAGAAAGCGTCACTCCTGCCCGATCGAGCAGTACTCCCTTGGGAGGTCAAGCGCGGCGGCGACGTTCAGGAGCATTCCCTTCGCGAAGAAGCCGACCACCTCGTCTCGCGGAGCGCCGCTGATCCGCTGCACGTCGTCCATCAGTTGCATGAAGTCCTTCCGCACCGGCTCTCGCAGGTCCGGATCGCCGGCCGCGGCGTGCGCCTGCATTTGCGCCAGGATCTCGTCCCGGTCGTCGAGCAGGCGGAGGTAGGCCTCCCCCATCCGCTCGAGCCGCTTCTCCGGACCGTCCGCGCCGCGGGCCGCCTCCGCGAAGGCGTCCCGGATCCCCTGCACCACGTGGCGGTGGGTGGCGAGGAAGAGCTCGTGCTTGTTGGGGAAGAGAGCATAGATGTACGGCTGCGAGATGCCCGCCCGCTTGGCGATCGCGCTCGTGCTGGCGGCATGGAACCCGTGGGCCGCGAACTCTTTCACCGCAGCCTGAATCACCTGCTCGCGCCGCTCGTCGGAGCTGGCGCGGGTTTCGGGCCTGGTGGTGCTTCTCGAACTCATGCCGGATAGCTTATTGATTGATCTATCACTTGTCAAGGCCGCGGCGGTCGAGTGGACCGCGGCGCTCAAGTGGGCCGCCGCGGTCAAAGGGCCGCGGGGTCAACGAGGCCGGGCCCTGAGGGTCGGCTCAGCCCGCCTCAGGGCGATCGGCCCGCACGAATACCCCGCGGGCGGCGGCGAGCTCTCGGCCGTCCTCGCTCGAGGCGCTCGCACGCAGACGCAGCGTGCGACCCTCGGACTCCAGGAGCTCCGCCTGAACGCGCACGGACGTCCCCACCGGGGCGGGCGCGAGCAGGTCGACCTCGAGGCGCCTCGTCAGGGCGAAGCTGTCTTCGCCGTACAAGAGCAGTGCCATCGCCTCGTCGAGAGCGGCCGCCAGCACGCCGCCGTGGGCATATCCCGGCGGCCCCTGGTGGTCCTGCTTCACGAAGAAGCGCCCCTCCACCCCGCCCCGGGGCGAAGCCTCGACGTCGAGCTGCAGGCCGAAGAGATTCGCCTGGCCGCAGCCGAAGCAGAGGTCGTGGTGCGCGAGACGACTATCGGGAGGCAAGCTGACGCAGCACGAAGTGGAGGATGCCGCCGTGCCGGTAGTACTGCCACTCGTTGGGCGTGTCGATTCGCACCCGCGCGTCGAACTCGACCTCCCCGGCCTTCACGCGGAGCGTCCGGGCCCCCTCCTCGAGCGGGGCCAGGTCGAACGTCTCCTCCCCGGTCAGGCCGAGCGACTCGGCCGACTCCCCGTCCGGGAACTGGAGCGGCAGCACTCCCATTCCCACGAGGTTCGAGCGGTGGATCCGCTCGTACGACTCCGCGATCACGAAGCGCACACCGAGCAGCCGCGGCCCCTTGGCGGCCCAGTCGCGCGAGGAGCCCGAGCCGTACTCCTTGCCGGCGAGTACGCACAGAGGCACGCCCTCGCCGGCGTACTCCATGGCGGCCTCGTAGATCGTGGTCACCTCGCCGTCCATGCGGGTAAAGCCGCCCTCCGTACCGGGCGCCAGCAGGTTGCGCAGGCGGATGTTCGCGAAGGTGCCGCGCATCATCACCTCGTGGTTGCCACGGCGGGAGCCGTATGAGTTGAAGCTGCGCTGCTCGACGCCGCGCTCGATCAGGTAGCGGCCCGCCGGTGAATCCCGCTTGATCGGCCCGGCGGGCGAGATGTGGTCGGTCGTGACGCTGTCGCCGAGCAAGGCAATGATCCGCCCGCCGCGGATCTCCTCGAACGCACTCGGGGCCTGGGCCGGCATGCCCTCGAAGTACGGGGGGCGCCGGACGTAGGTCGACTCGGGATCCCAGGCGTAGCGGTCGCCCTCGGGCAGCTCGAGCTCATTCCAGCTGGCGTCGCCCTCGAACACCTCGCCGTAGCTCTTGCGGAACATGTCCGACTCGATCGCCCGCTCCATCACCTCGGCGATCTCGTGCTGGCTCGGCCAGATGTCGCTCAGCATGACCTCGCCCTGAAGCGGCTCGCTCAGAAGATCGACGTCCATCCGCCCGGCGAGCGCGTAGGCGACGCACAGCGGCGGGGAGGCCAGGTAGTTCATCTTCACCTCTGGATGGATCCGGCCCTCGAAGTTGCGGTTGCCTGACAGCACCGACGCCACGACCAGATCGCGCTCCTGGATCTCCTGCGAGACCTCCTCGGGGAGGGGACCCGAGTTGCCGATGCAGGTCGTGCAGCCATAGCCGACAAGGTCGAAGCCAAGCTGCGACAGGGGCTCGATCAGCCCGGCCCGCTCTAGGTACTCGGTCACGACCTTCGACCCCGGCGCCAGCGAGGTCTTGACCCACGGCCGCCGCCCCAGCCCGGCCTCGACCGCCTTCTCCGCAAGCAGTCCGGCGCCGAGCATGACCGACGGGTTCGAGGTGTTGGTGCAGCTAGTGATGGCCGCGATCACGACCGCGCCGTGATCGAGTCCCTCGCCCCTCTCCGCTAAGGCCGTGCCGCGGTGCTCGTGACCGGGCTTCGGCTCGGCGCCGCCGCCGTTGTGAGTGGGCGGATCGCTTGCGGGAAACGTCTCGGCGGCGGCCTCGTCGTATCCGGACAGCGAGCCGTCGTCGGTCAGCACGGTCAGCTCGGCGCGGAAGTCCTGCGCGGCGTCCGCGAGCGCGACGCGGTCCTGCGGACGCTTCGGCCCAGCCAGCGAGGGCTCCACCTCTCCGAGGTCGAGCTGGAGCGTGTCCGAGTAGGTCGCCTCCTCCGAGTCCGGCTCGTGGAAGAGTCCCTGCTCGCGGCAGTAGGCCTCCACCAGCGCCACCCGCCCGGGTGGGCGGCCGGAGAACTCGAGGTAGCGGAGCGTCTCGGCGTCGACCGGGAAGATGCCGCAGGTCGCCCCGTACTCGGGCGCCATGTTGCCGATCGTCGCCCGGTCCGCCAGCGGGAGCCTCGCGAGCCCCTCACCGAAGAACTCGACGAACTTGCCGACCACCCCGCGCTCACGCAGCAGCTGGGTGACGGTGAGCACGAGATCGGTCGCGGTCGAGCCCTCGGGCAGCTCGCCCGTCAGCTTGAAGCCGACGACCTGCGGGATCAACATCGAGACCGGCTGCCCGAGCATCGCCGCCTCCGCCTCGATGCCCCCCACTCCCCAGCCGAGCACTCCCAGTCCGTTGATCATCGTGGTGTGGGAGTCGGTTCCGACGAGGGTGTCCGGGAAGGCGTGGCCGTCGCGGGTCTCGACCACGCGGGCGAGGTATTCCAGGTTCACCTGGTGGCAGATGCCGGTGTTCGGCGGCACGACCTTGAAGTTGTCGAAGGCGGTCTGGCCCCAGCGCAGGAACGCGTAGCGTTCACGGTTGCGCTCGAACTCGAGCTCGGCGTTGCGCCGAAAGGCGAGGCGCTCGGCAAAGACGTCCACCTGGATCGAGTGGTCGATCACGAGCTCGACCGGCACGAGCGGATTGATCTTGGCCGGATCGCCGCCGAGCTCGTCCATGGCGTCGCGCATGGCGGCCAGGTCGACGATCGCCGGCACACCCGTGAAGTCCTGCATCAGCACACGCGCGGGGGTGTAGGCGATCTCCGTCGACGGCTCGTCGGTCGCGACCCAACGCGCCACCGCCTCGGCCCCCTCGTCCTCGCCGTTGCGCAGCAGGTTCTCGAGCAGGATCTTGAGCGAGTAGGGCAGCCGCGCGACGTCGTACTGGTCCTGGAGGGCGTCGATGCGGAAGATCTCGTACGACTCGCCGCCCACCTCGAGCGTGGAGGTACTCACGTTCCTAGACACTACTTGCATGCACGATCTGGCCTGCGTGGTCCATCTGCACTCCCTGTACTCGGACGGAACCGGAACCGTTCCCGAGATCGCCCGGGCCGCCCGGCGGGCACGCGCGGACGTGGTCCTGCTCACGGACCACGACACGCTCGAGGCCAAGGAGCGCGGCGAGGAGGGTTGGTACGGTGACGTCCTCGTGCTGGTCGGGGAGGAGGTGTCGCCGCGCAGGCGCAACCACTACCTCGCCTTCGGCCTCGACGAGACCATCGACCACAAGGGGCTCGACGGAGCCGGCATCTGCCGGGCGGTGCGGGACGCCGGCGGCTTCGGCTTCGCGGCCCACCCCTTCTCACAGGGCTCGCCGCGCTTCGAGCGCGCGCCGGGGATGCCGTTCGAGGCCCTCGACTGCGAGGCGCTGCACGGGATCGAGCTCTGGAGTTTCGTAAACGACACGGCCGAGCGCGCCGCCAGCATCGCGGAGATCGCCCGTTTCGTGACCATGCCGAGCCGCGCGCTCGCCGACCCGCCCGAGCGCAACATGCGCGGCTGGGACGAGCTCTGCCGCACGCGCCGGGTGGTGGCCATCGGCGGACTCGACGCACATCAGTTCGGGAAGCGAATCGGGCCGTTCGTGCCGCTTCGCGTGATGTCATACCGCCGCTCGTTCCGACAGATCCGAACGCACGTGCTCTGCGAGGCGGCGCCCACGCGCGGGCTCGAGCACGACCGCGAGCAGGTCTACGGCGCGCTGCGCGAGAGCCGCTGCTACATAGCCGTGGATGCGATCGCGCCCGCCCGCGGCTTCATCTTCGAGGCGGACGACCTGCCGATGGGCGCCGAGGCGCCGGCCGGCCGCCGCACGCTGCGGGCGCGGACGCCGCTGCCGGCCCGCCTGCGGCTGCTTCGTGACGGCGAGGAGATCGCCACCGCCGACGGCGATGGGCTCGAGCACGAGGTCGAGGACCCGGGCGTCTACCGGGTAGAGGCGTACCGCCACGCGCGCGGGCGCAAGCGCACCTGGATCCTGTCGAATCCGATCTACTTGCGCTGAGTACGTTCGGAGCTGGCCACGGGGACCCGGATCCCACACTTACCCAGCCCGGCCGGCGCCCCAGAGTGAACCCGACGAGTCACGCATCCCGCGGCGCGATCCTCCCCCCGCTCGCCGCGCCCCCGCTCGCCGCCACCACGAGCAGGATTGCCACCAGCTCGCGTGCAACGAGGTCTTCGCCCAGCACCACGAAGCCCGCCAGCGCCGCCACGGCCGGCTCCAAGCTCATCAGCACTCCGAACACGCCCGCCGGCATTCGTCTGAGCGCCTCCAGCTCGAGCGAGTAGGGGATCGCGGAGGAGAGGATCGCCACGGCGGCGCCGGCAGCGAGTATCCAAGGCACGAGCAGGTCGGCGCCCGCGTCCGCGACTCCCACCGGGAGCAGGAGCGCGGCGGCGACGATCATCGCGAGCGCCAGGCCGCTGCCGCCCGGGAACGCCTGGCCGACGCGCGCGCTCAGCAGGATGTAGGCGGCCCAGAGGCCGCCCGCGAGCAGGGCCAGGGCGACCCCGACGCGGTCGAGGTCTCCGGTGCCGAAGTCGGAGAGCAGCAGGATTCCGGCGGCCGCGAGCGCCACCCAGAGCAGGTCCAGCGCCCCCCGCGAGCCGGCGACGGCCACGCCGAGCGGTCCGACGAACTCGAGCGTCACCGTGATGCCCAATGGGATCCGGTCGAGGGCCGAGTAGAAGGCGAGGTTCATGCACCCGAGCGTGAGGCCGAAGAGGACGGCCAGCAGGATCTCGCGCCGCCCGAGACCGGCCACCCGGGGACGCCAGATCACCGCGAGCACGAGCGCGGCGAACAGCACCCGCACGAAGACCGTGCCGCCTGGGCCGATCTCGTCGAAGAGCGTCTTGGCGAGCGCCGCGCCGACCTGCACTGACGAGATCGCCCCGAGCACGAAGACCACCGGCGGCACCCGCGGAGGCGCGGTGATCGTGGATTCGGCCACGCTCCGCACGCTACCCGTGATACTTCGCGTCCATGGCCGCGACCGCAGTCGAGCCCGTCACGGGCGCGCGCGAGCGCTCCTACGAGGAGCTCGAGTCCATCTTCGCCAGGATCGACGCGCCGTTCGCGCTCGTTGACCTGGATGCGATGTGGTCGAACGCTCGCGAGATGCTCGACCGGGCCGCGGGCACGCCGATTCGCGTGGCGAGCAAGTCGGTGCGCTGCCGGGCGCTGCTGGCGGCCATCCTGGAGCACGATCCGGGGTTCCGCGGACTAATGACGTTCACTCTGCAGGAGAGCCTCTGGCTCCACGGCCACGGCTTCGACGACCTTCTGCTCGCGTACCCGTCCGCCGACCGCGGCGCGCTGGCCGAGCTCGGCCGGCTCGAATCGGAGCGGCCCCCGATCCTGATGGTGGACTCGACCGAGCACCTCGACTACATCGAGGCGGCCGCGCCCAACCCGGCGCGTCCTATCCCGGTCTGCATCGAGCTCGACGTGGGCTGGTGGCCGCTCGGCGGCCGCCTCAAGATCGGCGCCAAGCGCTCACCGCTGCGCTCGCCCGACCAAGCGCGGGCGCTCGCGCGTGAGATCGCCGCCCGGCCGCGCTTCGAGCTCGCGGCGATCATGGGCTACGAGGCGCACATCGCGGGCCTGAGCGATCGGCCGCTCGGGAAACGCATGCAGCAGCCCTTCATCCGCCTCGTGAAGCGCCTGTCGGCTGCCGAGATCGCCGAGCGGCGCGCGGCCGTCGTCGCCGCGGTGCGGGAGATCTCACCGGTAATGATCGTGAACGGCGGCGGCACCGGCAGCATCCACACGACGCGCCGCGAGGACGTGGTCACCGAGATCACCGCCGGCTCGGGCTTCTACGCCCCCACACTCTTCGACCGCTACACCGACTTCCGGCTCACGCCCGCTGCGATGTTCGCGATGCCCGTGGTGCGCCGCCCGAGCGGAGGCGTTGCCACCCTGCTGGGCGGCGGCTTCGCCGCCTCGGGCGCCGCGGGGCGCGACCGGCTGCCGGAGCCGCACCTCCCGTCCGGGCTCCGGCTGTATCCACTCGAGGGCGCGGGGGAGGTCCAGACCCCCGTCATCGGCGCCGCGGCCGCTAGCCTGCGGGTCGGAGACAGGGTGTATCTGCGCCACGCGAAGGCCGGGGAGCTGTGCGAGCGATTCCAGAGCCTGTACCTCGTGCGCGGCGATCAGATCGTCGACGAGGTGCCCACATACCGCGGCGAGGGCCGCTGCGAGCTGTAAGCGGATCCGCGCGCACTCGGCCGAGCCGAGTGCTTGCGGCAGGCGGATCCGCGCGCACTCGGCCGAGCCGAGTGCTTGCGGCAAGCCGGCGGGCGCAACACACCGCCCCCGTAGGTGTTCCGGTCCCTATGGCCCGTCTCACCCTGCTGGCCGCCATCCTTGTGCTGCTCGTCGCCGCCGCCCCCGCCGCGGCGCGGCCGAACGTCGTCGTGTTGATGACGGACGACCAGACGCAGGCCTCGCTGCCCTACATGACGCAGGTGAACGGGCTGCTCGCTGCCCAGGGCACGCGCTTCGACCAGACGATCGCGAGCTTCCCGCTCTGCTGCCCGTCGCGCTCGACGTTCCTCACCGGCCAGTACGCCCACAACCACGGCGTGCTCCACAACGCGGGGCCGTTCGGCGGCTTCGCCGCGTTCGACGGCGGCAACTCGCTCCCGGTCTGGCTGCAACAGGCCGGCTACCGGACGATGCACGTGGGCCGTTACCTGAACGGCTACCTGGCCACCGACGGCGTACCGCCCGGCTGGAGCGACTGGAACGGGATGCCCCACGCGAACGCCTTCAACTACACGTCCTGGAAGGTGAACGAGGACGGGGACCTCGAGTCCTATCCGAGCCTGGACAGGCCGGAGGAGTATCAGACCGACTTCCTCGCCCGGCGCGCCGGCGACCTCATCGAGGACGCGGCGCCGGACGACGAGCCGTTCTACCTGGAAGTCTGGTTCACGGCGCCCCACCGGGGGGCGCCCCGCGACCAGGACGACCCGACCGGGATCGGCACCCCCTCCCCCTCCCCTCGCTACCGCGATGCCTTCGCCGGCGTGAGCATGCCGCGGCTTCCCAACTTCGACGAGGCGAGCATGTACGACAAGCCCCAGGTCGTTGCCGACCGGCCGCGCTTCACACCCGACGAGGAGGCGGCGATCGAGGAGAACTGGCGCCAGGAGCTCGAGTCCCTGCTCAGCGTCGACGACGCCGTGGCCCACGTGGTGGACGTGCTGGCTCGCACCGGCGAGCTCGAAAACACGCTGATCGTCTACACCTCGGACAACGGGTTCATGCACGGCGAGCATCGGGCGCTCGCGGAGAAGGTGCTGCCCTATGAGCCGTCGATCCGCGTACCCCTGATCATGCGCGGCCCGGAAGTTCCGCGGGGACGCGTCGACAACCGCCTGGTGGCCAACGTCGACGTCCCGGCCACGATCCTAGACGAGACCGACGTCGTCCCCGGCCGCTCCCCCGATGGCCGCTCTCTGCTGCCGCTGCTCGCCGACCCCGGCGCGGAATGGGGCCGGGACATCCTGATCGAGAACGGAAACGGCGCCAACGGCGTGCCCGCGTACCGCGGGATCCGCAACTACCGCTACCTCTACGTGGAGCACAACACGACCGGCGAGTACGAGCTCTACGACCTGCTGAACGACCCGTACGAGCTGGCGAGCAAGGACGGCTCCGATAGCTACGCGGCCGTCCAGCGGGACCTGCGTGCCAGTCTGCGCAGCCTGAGGCGGTGCGCGGGCCCCGCGTGCTACGAGCACCCGCAGATCAAGCTGCACGTGCGGCCGCGCCCGACGCGCTGCGTCCCGGGCGACCTGCGGGTCTTCGTGGGCGGACCGGAGAAGAAGGAGGTGGTGGGCGCAGACGTGCTCGTCGGCAGCCGCCGCGTCGCGCGGGTGAGCCCCCCTCCGCTCACGCGCCTCATCCCGCATGCAAGGCTGCGGCCGGGACATCCCTTCCGCCTGCGAGTCCGCGCGGAGACGCGCGACGGCCGCCGCCTCACGCTGGACCGCCGCGTGCAAGCCTGCCGCTGACATGCTTCGCGGCGGCCGCCGCCCGCTTGCCCTCGCACTGGTAGCGCTCGCCGCGGGCGGATGCGGGGCTTCGCCGGGTTCCGCTCAGAAACCGGACGATCGCCCCAACGTCGTCGTGCTCATGACTGACGACCAGACGCTCGAGTCGATGCGCGTCATGCCGGGCGTGCGCCGCTTGCTGGCGGACCGCGGGACCACGTTCACGCGCAGCTTCGTCTCGTTCGCCCTCTGCTGCCCCTCCCGCGCGACGTTCCTCACCGGGCAGTACGCCCACAACCACGGCGTGCTCGGCAATCGGCCGCCGACGGGCGGCTACGGCCGGCTGGATCGGAGAGAGACGCTCCCCGTGTGGCTCCGGCGAGCCGGTTACCGGACGATGCACGTGGGGAAGTTCCTCAACCGCTACGGCCAGGACCTCGGGCCGTACCACGTGCCGCCGGGATGGGACGACTGGCACGGATCGGTGGACCCGTTCACGTACGAGTACTACGGCACGATGCTGAACGAGAACGGGGTCCTGCGCAGCTATCCGTCCGACTATTCGACCGACCTCTACGCCGGCCGGGCCGAGGAGCTGATCGGGCGCGCGGCCGCGGGCGACCGGCCTTTCTTCCTGTCGGTCGGGTTCCTCGCTCCCCACGGCGGCGGGCCGCGGGAGCTCGACGATCCGGCCGGCCTTGCGACGCCGGTCCCCGCCCCGCGCCACCGCGACCTCTTCGTGGCCGAGCCGCTACCGGCGAGCGTGCGCGCCGGCTTCAACGAGAGCGACGTGTCGGACAAGCCCGCCTTCCTGCGCGCGCTCCCTCCGATCGGCGCTGAGCAGGCCGAGACGATCGAGGAGAACTACCGGCAGCGCCTCGAGTCGCTGCTCGCGGTGGACGAGGCCGTGGTGTCGATCATGAACGCCCTGCGCGCAACCGGCGAGATGGAGAACACGCTCGTCGTCTTCACCTCGGACAACGGCTTCTTCCACGGCGAGCACCGGATGCCGAGCGAGAAGATGCTCGTGTACGAGCCCTCGATCCGCGTACCGCTCATCATGCGGGGGCCGGGTGTGCCCGCCGGCGCAGAGCGCGGGCAGCTCGTGACAAACGCGGACCTGGCGCCGACCATCCTCGACGTCGCCGACGCGACCGCCGCCAAGCCGCAGGACGGCAGCTCCCTCCTGCCGCTGCTCGCGGACCCCCGCCTCGAGTGGGGCCGCGACCTCCTGATCGAGGGGCCCGAGGGCTTCAACGTGACGTCCTTCGAGGCGCTCCGCACCTACCGCTACGTGTACGTCGAGTACCTGACGGGCGAGCGCGAGCTCTACGACCTCCAGCGAGACCCCAACGAGCTCCAGAGCGGTCACGACGATCCCGCTTACGCGCCCGTCCAGGCCGAGCTGGCCCGCCGTCTCCAGGCGCTCCGCGTCTGCGCCGGCCGGAGCTGCCGCACGCGCCCGGCGGTGCGGCTGCGGGTGAGCGGCTGCCGGGTGAGCGCACGGGGACGCCAGATCGAGCGCGTCACCTTCCGCGCCCGAACCCGTACCGGCGACAGCCGCGGGCCGTTCAGCGCCCTGGTGGACGGCGGCCGGGTACGGGCAACCGTCCGGACGGTCGACGGTCGAGTGGTGACGCTCGACCGCCTGCTGCCGAACTGCGGTTAGGGCGCCACCGGCCCCAGCACGCGCCGCGTGTAGTCGTTCTCGAACCGCCCGTCGGGGTCGAGACGCCGGCGCACCTCCTGGAAGCGCCCCCACTCCGGGTACCGCGGGGCCAGCGTGGCGGCCGACTGGTAGTGCCGCTTGCCCCAGTGCGGCCGGCCGCCGTAGTCGTCCATGATCCCCTCTACGGCTCGGAAGTAGGCCTCGAACTCCATGCCGTGGTACTGATGGACCGCGATGTAGGCGGTCGCGCGACCGTGGGCGGTCGAGAGCAGGGCGTCATCGGCCGCGACCACGCGCAGCTCGATCGGGAACCCCACCCGCAGCCGGCGCCGCTCAATCAACGCCAGCACCCGCTCGAGCGCCTCCGCCGCGTGCTCGCGCGGGATCCCGTACTCCATCTCCGTGAAGCGCACGAGCCGCGTGTTGGCGTACACGCGGTGGCTCGCGTCCAGGTGCTCGGCGCGGCTCATCAGCGCGGCGAAGCGGCGGTTGACCCGTGGGATCGCCGCCGGGAAGCGCCGCCCGAGGCGGCAGGCGGCGTCGAGCGCCGCGTTCTCGAGCACCACGTCGCGCAGAAACGCGCGCGCCCGGGGCCGCGGGCGCGGCTCGCGGTCGGTTCGCGTAGAGCCGAGCGTAAGCGCCATGCGCGTGTAGGGGAGCGTGAAGGCCTCCCAGTGGTCGTGGGAGTCGACGATCTCGTCGAGCCGGGGCAGCACCTCGTCGAGCGGCCGCGGCTCGTCGATCCGGTGGATCGTGAACGCGGGCACGCAGCGGAGCGTGACCGCCGAGATCGCGCCGAGCGCCCCCAGGCCGACCCGGGCGGCACGCAGCTCGTCGCCCTCGCGGACGTCGAGCACCTCGCCGCCGCCCGTGACCAGCCGCACGCCCACGACCTGGGACGACAGGTTGCGGAACAGCCCGCCGGTCCCGTGGGTGCCCGTGGAGATGGCTCCGGCGAGGGTCTGCGGGTCCACGTCGCCCTGGTTCTCCATCGCGAGCCCGCGCGCGGCGAGCTGCTCGCCGAGGTCGTGAAGGGTGATCCCGGCCTCGACGGTCACGTCCTCCCCCGCCACGTCGAGCACGCGGTTCATGCCGGACAGGTCGACCATGACGGCGTCGGTGCACGCGATGTCGGTGAAGGAGTGACCCGAGCCGGCCACCTTCAACCGGCGTGCTCCCGCCACCACGCGGACCAGCTGCTCCTCGGAGCGTGGCCGCTCGATCCGCTCGGGCGCGCAGCGCTGCTGGCGCGCCCAGTTCGTCCAAACCCGGGGCATGGCCCCGGGCAGGCTACGAGGCCGCGGACTCCGCCGTCGCCTCGACCCGCTCCGGGATCTTGGCCCAGTGGGCCTCGGCGTCGACCGGGGTGTCGCGCAGGTACGACTCCGCGTCGAGCGCGGCCATACAGCCGGTTCCGGCCGCGGTGACCGCCTGGCGATAGACGTGGTCGGTCAGGTCGCCGGCGGCGAACACGCCCGGCAGCTTGGTCTTGGTGGTGCGCCCAATGACCTCGACATAGCCGTTCGGGTCGACCTCGAGCTGCCCCTCCACGAGCTGCGAGTTCGGTCGGTGGCCGATGGCGATGAACGCCCCGGTGATCGGCAGCTCCTTCTGCGAGCCCGTGTCCACGTTCCTCAGCACTGCCTTCGAGAGCGATCCGTCCTCGGCCGGTTCGAAGCCCTCCACCACGTACGGGGTGAGAAGCTCGATGTTCTCGGCGTCCTTCGCCCGCTGGAGCATGATCGCGGAGGCGCGGAACTCGTCGCGACGATGGACGACAGTCACCTTGCCGGCGAACTTCGACAGGAACAGCGCGTCCTCCATCGCCGTGTCGCCGCCGCCGACCACGATCGTCTGGGCGTCGCGGAAGAACGCGGCGTCGCAGGTGGCGCAGTAGGAGACGCCGCGAGCCGCCAGCTCGTCCTCGCCCGGCACGCCCAGCTTCTTCGGTTCCGCGCCCATCGCCAGGATGACCGCCCGGGTGCGAATCTGCTCGTCCCCCACGTGCACGACGTGGGCTCCGCCGGGCTCGGACGCAAGCTCGAGCTTCGTCGCGTCATCGGTGATGAACCGCGTTCCGAACCGCTCGGCCTGGGTGCGGAAGTCCTGCATCATCTCGGGGCCGAGCACGCCGTCGGGGTAGCCGGGGTAGTTCTCGACGTCGGTGGTCTGCTGGAGCAGGCCGCCCCAGGCGAAGCCCTCGATCATCAGCGGATCGAGGTCCGCGCGCGACGTATAGAGGGCCGCCGTGTACCCGGCGGGCCCACTCCCGACGATGACGACATTCTCGATGTCCCGGATCTCCGTACTCATCACCCTCACTTTACTTTGTGAAGTATAGACGCGGGAGCGGGCTTCTGGTTACGCTCGCGCTCCCACCTCGCCACCGTGCGGCGCAGCTGGAAGAAGGCGACGATGCCCGGCGGGATCGGCAGCCAGAAGGCGATCACACGGTAGGTGAGGACCGCCGGGAACACGACCGAGCTCGAGATGTCGAAGAGCACGAACGCCCCGATCATCCCAGCGTCCACGGACCCCACACCCCCCGCGGGCGATGGGATCAGGTTCGCTGCCATGCCGACGAAGAAGCCCTGGACGAGCACGGCGAAGGGGACGTCGCCGCCGAAGGCCTCGAACGACGCCCAGAGGACCCCGATGTTGGCCGCCCAGAAGCCCACCGCGCCGCCGACGGCCAGGACGCCGCGCCTCGGGCTGCGGACGTACGAGATCGCCGTCCGCGTTCCGGTGGCGATCGTCGCGGGGCCCTTGACGACGCGCAGCAGGTAGCGCGTGTGGCGGTAGCCCTGTCCGAACTTCTGGATCCGGCGTTCCACGTCCTTCGGGATCAGGGCGACGAGGAGGAAGGCTCCGATGACCGCCGCGGCCACGGCGGCGGGCACGATCGTGCCAGCCCACGGAGCGCTTCCCGGCAGGACGTGCGTGCGCAACAGGAGCCCGAAGATGATGACCGCGGCCAGGTAGACGAAGTACGTCAGCACGATGAACGCGACCATCCGGCAGCCGGAGCGCCGCCGCGGCATGCCGGCCTTGCGCAGCGCCCAGTAGGTGAGCACGATGCCGCCCACGCCCGCGGCGGAGAAGATCCGGGTGGCTGCCAGCCCGGCCATCGTGATCTGGTACGAGGCGCGCATGTCGAGCCGGCGACGTACGTCGTCGTCGACGTTGCCGGAGAGGATCCCCCTGAAGAGCGCCACGTAGGCCCCGAAGGCGGCCACGTTGAAGGCGAGCGCCACGACGATCCAGTACCAGACGGCGTCGTCGAACCTGTCGAGGGCCTCCTCCGTGCCGATCACCTTCGGGAACACGATGTAGATCCCGAACACGATGAGCACGACGACCAGCACCGCGGTGGCGAGCCTGCGGCGGTCCTGGAGGAGGGCCTGGAGGCGGCCGACCTCGAGCTCCTCGTCGGCGCCCTCCTCGTCCTCCTCGAGTCCCTCGAGGGGTGGCTCCTCGTACAGGAGGCGGCGCTCGTCCGCCCCCATCAGCCGACCCGCGGCTCCAGTCCGTGGACTGCGCCCGCTATCAGGCGCACTGCCGGCAGCGCGCGCGGAGCGAGCCGCCAGATCGCCTCGGCGAGAACGAGGCCGGCAATCAGGTCGACCACATAGTGCTCGCCGAGGTAGACGAGTCCGAAACCAAGGGAGAGCGCGTAAACCCAGCCGACGGCGCCGTGCCGGCGGCCCACCTGGGAGAGCAGCCGGGCGGCCATTACGGACGTGCCGAAGTGGAGTGAAGGCATAGCAGCGAAGGGATTGCCCTGTAGAGAATGGTAAAGCGGGCCCCAGAGACGCCTCCAGAAGCGCTCGCCGGCCTCCTCCATGATGCGGCGGACGGGGGGCATGCGACCCTTCTCACCGGCCCACCATGGCGGGGCCGTGGGCACGATCCAGTAGATCATGCAGCCGAGGTCGAAGCAGGCCGACATCAGGACCGCCGAGCGCGGGTTCGTCGCGGGGTGGCGGATGAGCAGGTAGGCGAGCGTCCCGTGCGGCACGCCGAACCAGCTCCAGTGGATGACGGACAGTGCGTAGTCGAGTGGGCCGACGTGGCCCTCCCGGCCGAACGCGTGCTGCAGCCGCGTGGTGGGACACCTGCCCAGCCCGAGCGCACGGTCCAGCCGGATCGGGTAGTCGACCCTCAGCCGCCGCATCAGTGCCTCGGGGTCGTCGTCGGGCATGTCGTAGTGCGCGAAGTAGGCCCACATCTGCAGCGCGTACATGCCCGCGTCGCGCAACGGCGTGCGGGGAGTGGCGAGCGCGAGCGCGGCGGGGGCCGGCCACGTCAGCGCCGACACCGCCGGCACCGGGAGCTTCAGGCGATGCCGGACCAACGGCGTGGCGACTCCGACCGCCACCGCGCCCCACGCCAGCCGGCGGAGGGCGCGCCGTGGCCGCCGCCGCAAGCCCCAGCGGGTTTGGCGAGCGAAAATCACGCCAGCCGAGGACGCAGGGAGCGTGGCGCACTCGGAGAGTGCGCGAGCGACCGAGGACGACGGCTGGCGCAGATTTGCAGCCGCCAAAGGCGGCGGTGGTTGCGGCGGCGGCCACTGCTTCGCAAGGTCGAGGAGCATACCCTCGGTCCCGGAGGACGGCACGGTTTCGTGCACCCGCAAGCGAGCCGGTCGCCGAACACGCCGGCGAAGTGGACCTCGCGCGCTCGCTCCTCGTCGTCTCCGTGCTGCTCGCGCTCGCGCCGCCCGCGTCGGCGGCACCCGGCGCCGGGTCCGGTGGCGCCCTCGCGCAGCCGCTGCGCCAGGGTGAAGGCGGCGGCGTCCTGGCGCCGGAGCGCTACGGCTCGTCCGCCGAATCGCGCTCGAGCGCCGCCAGCGGCGCGACCGTGGCGACCGAGGCCGCGTCCGCGAACCAGGAGAAGCCGCCGCGGTGGGGCGCGCCCCCGCCAGAGCGCGACTGGGCTCCCTATCCGAGCGTCGCGGAGCAGCCCGACGACGAGGCGGCCGTCGGGCCGGTCGAGGCGCGGCCCGGCGCCCGCGCCAAGGCCGCCGTCGTCAAGGCCGAGCCGGCGGCCGAGACGCCCGACGCCGGTTCGACGGCCGACGGCGGCTTCCTACCCCGGACGGGCCTGGAAATCGCCGCGCCCGCCGCGATCGGCCTCGGCGTGCTCACGCTGGGCGTCGCGCTGAGGCCCCGCCGCCGCGAGCGCGCCCGCGCGCTCCGCTGAGGCTCCGTCGCCTCCCGGAACGGTTGCCGCGGGCTGCGGCGGCTCGTCGATCGGCCCCGGCATGAACTCCTCCGGCGGCGGGATATCGATGCCCAGCACCCGCATCCGCCGCTTGAGCGTCCGGTAGGCGAGGCCGTAGATCTGGCGCGACGTGTAGCCGTAGGAAACGTAGTCGCGGGGGTCGGTCACGTACGGCGGAGCGAACACATAGGCGGCGCGCGGCGCCAGCTCCATCACCACGCGCTCGACCGTGCCGCGGTGGCGGGGATCTTCGTCGATGGCGTCGCGCAGGAACCGGACGCCGAAGGCAAGGTGGCGGTGCTCGTCGCGCTCTACGAGGCCGAAGCCCTCGCAGAAGCCGGGGTAGAGCGAGTGCTCCAGCATGTAGTCGCGAATCAGGCTCTGCCCGGTAACCGCGAGGAAGCCCTCGACCACCATGTGATAGGTCGCGATGCCTTCCACGAACAGGTCGAAGTCGTCGGGCTTGGCTTCGATGCGCTTCGCGACGTCTCGGAGGCCGTCGTCGAACACCTCGCGCCAGGGCGGGAGCAGGATCCGCTCGACCTCACGCATGCGGCCGCGCAGGTCGTCCGCGCTCAGGCACATAACCTCCGCCCCGAAGCGGTCGAAGAACGCGGCGTGGCGGGCCTCGTCGACCAGCTGGGTGGCCAGGAAGAGCTCGATCTCGCCGCTGGGCGCGGCCAGGAGGAACGGCGCAAGGTCCGCGGTCACCCGCTCCTCGCCGACGTAGAACGAGCCAAGCGTCCAGAGCGTGCTCTCCTGCGCCTCGCGCGGCGTGATGACCCACTGCTCGCGGTCGACCGTGAAGTCGATTTCGTGGGCCTTCCAGTTCTGCCGCTCCCAAAGGGTGTAGAGCTGGCGGTAGTCGAGCAGGTGGTCGGGTCCCGCGCCGTCCCCCGCGTAGAGCCCCAACCGCCACGTCTGCAGCCGGCGCTGGGTCTCCTCTCGCTTCAGCTCGGCGACGTCGCCGCCCTGGGCGCGGTCGATCCAGCGGCCGAGCAGGGTGACCGGGAAGATCTCGCCGTCGATCGTGGTCAGCTGCATCTCCATGGCCTTGGTGGGGCTCACCTCGCCGGCGGCCATGCGCTGGTAATCGTCGAACGAGAGGCGAACGGTCGCCGTGACCTCGTGGCCGTCGGGAGCCTCACGGGACACCTCCAGCCGCTCGCCGTCGCGGGCCCGCACGTACCAGTCGCCGCCGCCCTCGCCGGTCACCCGATAGCGGACCGTGAAGTCATGGCCATTCGTCCACTCCGGCTCGACGAGGTAGGGCAGGCTGCGGTAGAGGACGTCGGGGTCGAGCTTCCCGCCGGCGTCCACGACCTGGGCAAGATCGGCCCTGGCGGACGACATCTCCCGCAGCCGCAGCGCCCGTCGGCGCTTCCCTCGGACGCGGAGCCTACGGCCGAGCATCAGCCGGATCGGCCCGGAGGCGCCGGTTGCGAGATCGACAAGTGCCCGGGGGTCGGTGTGGATGCGAAAGTCGGTCTCCCCGGTGTCCTGCGGGGACTCGTCGACGCGGGCGCGCCCACCGGACACCGACACCCGCCGCTTGCCGAGCCCCTCGACCTCGAGGTGATAGGTCAGGTCGCCGCTAATCCGCGAGGCCGAGGCGGGCAGGGTCATCAGGATCAGCCGGGCCGCGAGCTCGGGGTCCTCGGCGGCCATTGCCCGCAGCGCCGCGCGCTGGCGGTCAGGCTCCAATCAGCCCTCCTTTCTCATGATCCGCACCTCCACCGGGGCGCGCTCGGCGAAGGTGCGAGCATCCTCCTCGGTCCCGATGTGCTCGCCCCAGTGCATCGGAACGGCGACCCGGGGCTGGATGCGCCGGGCCGCCTCGGCGGCCTCCTGGGCGGTCATGACGTACACCCCGCTCACGGGAAGAAGCGCGACGTCGACGCCGGTGACGCTGTCCATCTCGGGGATCACGTCGGTGTCGCCGGAATGGTAGAGCCGCTCTCCCCGCACGTTCACCTCATATCCGACCCATCCGGCCTCCGGCGGGTGGAAAGGATTCCCCTCGCCGTCGCGCTTCGACGTGTTGTAGGCGGCGACCGCGCTCACGTGCACGCCGCGAACGAGCTCGTCGGCGAGCGTCTCCCCGGGAGCGATCGAATGCACCCGGCCGCTCACCCGCTCCGCGACGGCGGCCGGGCCGACGAGCCAGGTGCCCCTCACCGATAGGCGCTCGATGTCCTGAGGCGAGAAGTGGTCGTAGTGCCCGTGGGTTATCAGGATCAGGTCCGCCGCCGGCGATCCATCGGGCACGCGGTACGGATCGATGTAGACGACGGCCCTTCCCACCCGGACCCGAAAGCCCGAGTGACCGAGCCACTCGAGGGAGTCGAGCAGCATTCGGCTGAGGATAGGACGGCCGCCGGCACGGACGCCCCCAGGCACTCCGCTACGCGGCGTGCCTAAAGGCCTCATGCGCCTGCTCCCTGGGGGCGAGCGAGACGAGCTCGGCCTCGGGAGCGTGGAGGCAGCGGACCGCCTGGCTGCGGAGCATCTCCCCCGCGGCGACGGAGGAGCGGGAGAGCAGTTCCGCGGTGGCGTCGGCGAGAGCGAACAGGGCGTCGCGTTGCGCCACCGTCCGGTCGAGCTCGTTCGTGTTCCGCATCTCGGCTTCCTCGTGGTCTCTGGTCGCTTGTCTCCTTGTTCGGATGAAGCGCGCCGAGTGGATCACACGAGCTCGGGCGCGCCCGCCGGCGCCGGGGCGGGCCGCGGCGTGCCGGCCCGCATCCCGAGCGTGATCCCCGCGGCGACCACGGCGACGGCAGCCAGCCGCTGGGGAGTGACGTCCGCCACGCCCAACGCCGCCGAGCACACGAGGGCGCTGACCGGCAGAACGCCCGAGAAGAGGCCGGCGCGCTCGACGCCCAGCAACCCGACGGCCGTGTACCAGGCCACGAACCCGATCGTTGTGACCGCCACCCCGAGGTAGGCGATCGCCGCCGCCTCCTCCGAGCTCGGAAGCGGCAGCGAGGGGCCGTCGGCGATCAGGCTCCAGACGGCCAGCATCGGCACCGCGAACAGGCAGGCGTACGCCGACACGGCCAGCGGCCCGAGCCGCTCCAGGTGAGGAGCCGCCAGCAGCGAGAAGCAGGCTTCGCAGGCCAGCGCGCCGAGCGCAAGCAACAGTCCGGCGACGGTGATCCCGCCGTCCGCCCACTGCACGGCGGCCGCGCCCACGGCCACCACGACCGCCGCCGCCACCACCCCAGCACTCACCGCGCGGCCCGCGAGCAGCGGGGCGGCCACCGCCAGCAACACGGGAACGCAGCCGACGATCACCCCGACCGTTGCCGGATCCGTCTCCCGCACTCCCTCGATCACGAACAGGTTGAACAGGACGAGGCCCGTGGCGGCGAGAGCCGCGAGACCGAGCGCCTCGCGCGGGCGCAGGTGCGGTAGGCGCCCGCGCGCCACTAGCACGAGCACACCGGCCGCAAGGAGGTACCGGAGCGCCTGGCCGGCGGCGAGCGGATAGCCCTCCACGACGTCGGAGGCCGCGACGAGAGAGCCCACCAGCGCGAGGGCCGTGGTGGCGCCGAGCGATCCGCGTAGGGTCGCGCTCATGCCGGGCGCCGCCGCCCGCCCGCCAGCGCCGCCACCGCGGCGAGCGCGAGGTACACGCCACCGGTGACCCAGCGCCGGCCGCGCATGAGCGCGGGCCTTCCGTGCAGCCAGGTGCCGACGGAGCCCGCGCCGAGGGCGTAGACGACGTCGGAGACGAGCCCGATGGCGAAGAGCACGGCGCCGAGCGCGAGGATCTGCGGCGCGGCCGATCCGCCCTCCCAATCGACGAACTGGGGCAGGAAGGCGAGGAAGAAGAGCGCCACCTTCGGATTCAGGAGGTTCACGACGAAGCCCTCGGTGTAGACGCGCCCTAGCCGGGCGGGCGGCGGTGAGTCACCCGACCCGAGCCCGTCGCCGGAGAGCAGGGTCCGCACCCCCAGGTATGCGAGATAGGCGGCGCCGGCGTACTTGACGACCTCGAACGCGGCCGCGGACGAAGCGAGGAGCGCGGACACGCCGGCGGCAGCCGCGGCGACGTGTACGAGGGTGGCGGTCTCGACCCCCAGCGCCGACGCCAAGCCGGCGCGGCGGCCCTGGTCGACGCCACGCGTCACGATGTAGATCACGTTCGGCCCCGGCATGAGCACGAGAGCGAGGGCGGTCAGGGCGAAGACGAGGAACGTGCCTGGTTCGGGCATGGCGCGGACCGTACGCGGAAAGTGGTTCACTTGGAAGGTCCACTTGGCCGCCTGAGATGAGGACCACTTCCGATCTGGAGCTGATGGTGAGGCTCGAGCGGCGCGGGGCGGGCCCCCTCCGCGCGCAGCTCGAGGAGCAGCTGCGCGCGGCTGTGCGCTCGGGCCGGCTCGCCGCCGGGGCTCGCCTGCCGTCCAGCCGCGCGCTCGCGCGGGATCTCGAGGTGTCCCGCGGCGTTGTGGTGGACGCCTACGCCCAGCTCGCCGCCGAGGGCTACCTGGTGGCCCGCCACGGCGCGCCGACGCGCGTGTCCGAGGCCGCGACGCGGCCCACGGACTCGGGCCGCCCGCTCGCCGAGGAGCGGCCGCCGCGCTTCGACTTCCGCCCCGGCGGCCCGGATGTCTCGCTCTTCCCACGCCCCTCCTGGGCCGCCTCGCTCCGGCGGGGGCTGCGCGACGCCCCGCACGCGAGGCTCGACTACGGCGACCCGCGCGGAGCGCCCGAGCTGCGCCGGGCGCTCGCCGCCTACCTCGGCCGTGTGCGGGGCGTGGCGGCCGACCCAGGCTGCGTGATCGTCACCTCGGGGATGGCGCAGGGGATGGCGCTCGTGGGGCGGACCCTGTTGGCCCGCGGCGCGCGCCGGGTCGGCGTCGAGGACCCTGGCAGCGGCCCGGGACGCGCCCAGCTGGCGGCCACCGGCCTCGAGCCGCGGGCCGTTCCCGTGGACGGCGATGGGCTCCGTGCGGACGCGCTCGGCGACGCGGACGTGGACCTTGTCCTCGTCACGCCCGCCCACCAGTTCCCCACGGGAGTGGTGCTCACCCCGGAGCGCCGGGCCGAGCTGCTCGACTGGGCGGGCCGCGGCGGGCTGGTCATGGAGGACGACTACGACGCCGAGTACCGCTACGACCGCCCGCCGGTGGGCGCCGTGCAGGGCCTCGCGCCCGAGCGCGTGGTGCACGCCGGCTCCGTCAGCAAGACGCTGGCGCCGGCGTTGCGGCTCGGCTGGCTCGTCGTCCCCGAGCCGCTGGTTGCCGAGCTGTCGCGCGCGAAGGCCCAGGACGACCTCGGCACGCCCGTGATCGAGCAGCTCGCCCTGGCCGACTTCCTGAAGCGCGGCGAGCTCGATCGCCACCTGCGGCGCACGCGGGGTGTCTACCGCCGGCGCCGCGACACCCTGATCAGCGCGCTGGCGCGCCGCCTGCCGGCCGTCCGGGTCAGCGGGATCGCCGCCGGGCTGCATCTGGTAGCCCACCTGCCGGCGGGCGTCGGCGAGCCCGAGCTGGTCGAGGCCGCCGGTACGCGCGGGGTGGGACTTCAGGGCCTTGGCGAGCATCGCCTGCTCCCCGGCCCGCCCGCGCTCCTGCTCGGCTACGGCCGGATCGCCGAGCCAGCGATCGAGCCCGGCGTGCGGGAGCTGGCCGCGGCTGTAGGCTCGCGTCCATGAGCTACGAGACCGTCATCTGGAAGCAGTCGGAGGGTGTTGGGCGGGCCACGCTGAACCGGCCCGAGACGCTCAATGCCTGGACCGCGGAATTTGGGCGCGAGCTAAAGCAGGTCGTCACCGCCGACGCCGCCGATCCGTCCGTTCGAGCAGTGCTCGTCACGGGCGCCGGTCGCGGCTTCTCGTCCGGAGCCGACCTCAAGGAGGGCTTCGACCCGGCCGAGGACGGCATGCCGGACGTCCGCGGGGAGCTGCACGAGGTCTACCACCCGATCATCGCGGGCATCCGCCGGCTCGAGAAGCCCGTCGTGGCCGCCGTGAACGGGCCGGCGGTGGGGATCGGCGCCTCGCTGGCCTTTGCCTGCGATCTGGTCCTGGCCGCGGAGTCGGCCTTCTTCGGACTCGCGTTCGTGAACATCGGGCTGATGCCGGACGGCGGGTCGACGCTGTTCGTCCCGGCCGCCGTCGGGAAGGCGCGCGCCTTCCAGATGGCCCTGCTCGGCGAGCGCGTCCCGGCCGAGCGGGCCCTCGAGTGGGGGCTCGTGAACCGGGTGCTGCCGGACGACCGCCTGATGGGCGAGGCCGCCAAGCTCGTACAGAGGCTGGCGAACGGCCCGACGCGCTCGTACGCGTCCTCGAAGCAGGCCCTCAACCGGATGCTCTACCCGGACCTCGACGGCCAGCTCGATCTCGAGGCGGAGCTTCAGCATGCCCTCGCCCGCACGCGGGACTTCCAGGAGGGCGTGGCGGCGTTCGTGGAGAAGCGCGAGCCCGCCTTCGAGGGGGTGTGACGATGGCCCGCAGAGTCGGTCCGGTCTCCCTGTTCCGCCCCGAGGCGCGCCCCGTCTCCGCGGTCGGCGCACAGTCCCGCGGCGCCGCCGCCACCGGGGCCCTCGCGGTCGGTGCGCTGGCGCTCGGCGCGGTCGCGATCGGGCGGCTCGCGATCAGGCGCGCCGTGATCAAGCGGCTGCGGATCGACGAGCTCGAGGTCGGGAGGCTGCGGGTGCGGGAGCTCCAGGTCGAGTCCGAACGCCGCGCGGGGACGGGCGCGCCGGCAGCGACTGCGTCGGGCGCCGACGAGCCGCTGCCGCCGGGCGCCGAGCCGCCCCTCGGCCCGCCGGACTGAGCCTTACCCATACCGCGGGCGCCGAGTTCGGGGCAGGCGGCACGAAGTGGAGCGGCCCCGGAGGCCGGAGATATGATCCGCCCGCCTTGCTCAGGCGCCGCACACGCGTTGTCCTAGTGGCCGCCGTCGCCGCGGCGTTCGCGGCGTTGCTGGTCGTCGTTCCCGGCGCCTCCGCCGACCTGCTCACGCCGGAGTCGGGCGGCTCGCCCAACGCGAACGACATCGACACGCTCTACAAGATCACGCTCTACGTCGCGATCGTGATCTTCCTCATCGTCGAGGGGACGCTGATCTGGTCGCTCGTGAAGTACCGCCTGCGGCGGGGCGGCCCGGAGGCGGCCCAGATCAGGGGCAACACGCCGCTCGAGATGGGCTGGACCGTCGCCGCCGCTCTCATCCTCGTCGTGCTCACGGTCGTCACCTTCCTCTATCTCGACGACATCGAGAACCCGCCGGCGTCGGGGCCGAACGGCCTCCGGGCGTCGCAGGCGCGCTTCGCCTCGATCGACCAGCCCGAGCCGCCCAAGAGCGGCGGGCCAATCCTGAGGATCGGGGTGAACGGCCAGCAGTACATCTGGCGCTACGACTACGCGGGCGGCGACCAGCTCTTCAGCTACTACGAGATGGTGGTGCCCACCGACACGACCGTCGTGCTCGAGGTCACCGGCTCGGACGTGATCCATTCCTGGTGGATTCCGGAGCTGGGCGGCAAGGTCGACGGCGTCCCCGGTCACGTGAACAAGACCTGGTTCAAGATCCCGGAGAGCAAGGCGGGGCGGGTGTTCGACGGACAGTGCGCGGAGCTCTGCGGCGAGGGTCACGCGGACATGCGCGCGGAGGTGCGCGCGGTCACCCCCGACGAGTTCGAGGCCTGGGCCGACCGCCAGCGCGCGGACATCAAGGCGGCGGGCGAGGCCCTGTCGGAGCAGCGCAAGCAGCGTGAAGCCCGCGGGGAGGTCGACTAGTGGAAGCCGGAACCGCGGCATCGCGCACGGCCCGCCCCGAGGTCGTCCTTCACGGCCTCCGGACGCGACCCCGGGGCTGGCTCGAGTGGCTGACCACCACCGACCACAAGAAGATCGGAATCCTCTACCTGTTCACCACCTTCCTCTTCTTCATCCTGGGGGGCGTCGAGGCGCTGATCATGCGCCTGCAGCTCGCCCAGCCCGACAGCACGCTGATCGACCCGGGCGCCTACAACGGGCTGGTCACCGTCCACGGCACGACGATGGTGTTCCTGTTCCTGGTGCCGGTGCTGGCGGGCTTCGGGAACTACCTCGTGCCGCTGATGATCGGCGCGCGCGACATGGCGTTCCCGCGGCTGAACGCGCTCTCCTACTGGCTGCTGCTATTCGGCGGGATCGCGTTCTACTGCAGCTTCTTCTTCGAGCCCCCGCAGGCCGGCTGGACGATGTACCCGCCCCTCTCCGACGACGCCTTCTTACCCAGCGGGGGTGTGGACGCGTGGATCTTCATGATCCACCTCACCGGCATCTCGTCGATCGTCGGCGCGATCAACTTCATAGCCACGATCCACAACATGCGGGCGCCGGGCATGAGCTGGGGCCGCATGCCTCTCTTCGTCTGGGCGATCCTCGTCTACAGCTACCTGCTCGTGGCGGCGCTGCCGTCGGTGGCCGCGGCGGTCACGATGCTGCTCACCGACCGCCACTTCGGCACCGCGTTCTTCGACCCCGCGGGCGGCGGCGACCCGATGCTGTGGCAGCACCTGTTCTGGTTCTTCGGGCATCCCGAGGTCTACATCATGGTGCTGCCGGTCTTCGGGATGGTCTCGGAGATCCTGCCCGTGTTCGCGCGCAAGCCGATCTTCGGCTACAAGGCGATCGCGGCCTCGACCGTGGCGATCGCGTTCCTCGGCCTGCTCGTATGGGCGCACCACATGTTCACCACCCCGACTCCGACCGTGGTGCTGGCCTTCTTCATGCTGTCCTCGTTCATGATCGCGGTGCCCACCGGCATCAAGATCTTCAACTGGATCGCCACGCTCTGGCGCGGCCAGATCGTCCTCAAGACGCCTCTCTACTTCGCGGCCGCGCTGCCGGGGCTATTCGTGATCGGCGGCATCTCCGGAGTCATCCTCGCGATCTTCCCGGTCGACTGGCAGCTTCACGACACCTACTTCGTTGTGGCGCACTTCCACTACGTGTTGTTCGGCGGAAGCGTGTTCGGGCTCTTCGGTGGGCTCTACTACTGGTACCCGAAGATGACGGGCAGGCTGATGTCGGAGTCGTTGGGGAAGCTCTCCTTCTGGCTGATGTTCATCGGCTTCAACGCGACCTTCCTTCCGCAGCACTCGGCCGGTCTCTCCGGGATGCCGCGGCGCATCTACGATTACTCCGACCAGCTCGACGTGGGCATCTACAACCTGATCTCGTCGATCGGCGCGTTCATCCTCGGGATCGGCGTCGTCGTGACGGTGGTGAATGCGCTCGTCAGCCTGAAGAGCGGCAAGCGGGCGGGCAACGACCCCTGGAAGGGCAACACGCTCGAGTGGTTCACGCAGTCGCCGCCGCCGCCGAACAACTTCGATGTCGTGCCACGAGTGCGCAGCGTGGAGCCCATGAAGGACATTCGGCGCGAGGTGGCGACGACCTCCGTGCCGGCCGAAACGGTTGCGCAGCCCGCGGCGCCGCGCAGCCTGTAGCCTGGGCCGCTCGGTGACGGCTGCCCCCACGACCGGATATCGGCGGCTCGCCTTCGCGACGCTGATCGCCACGTTCGCCCTGATCGTGGTCGGCGGCGTGGTGCGCGTCTCCGACTCCGGACTCGGCTGCGGGCCGGCGGGCTCGGGCTTCCACGGCTGGCCCTTCTGCAACGGCGACGTCGTCCCGGGCGTGGACCTGAACTCGATCATCGAGTACACGCACCGCGTGCTGGCGACCGTGGTGGGGCTGATGATTCTCGCCCTCTTCGTGCAGGCCTGGCGACGGCATCGCCGGCTGCTTCCCGCCACGGCCGTCCTCCTCGCGCTGGTCGTCGCCCAGGGTGCGCTCGGCGGGGCGACCGTGGAGGAGAACCTCGAGGAGGTCTACGTGGCCGCCCACCTCGGGCTGGCGATGCTGCTGCTCGGTGGGCTCCTGTACGTGTGGAGGAGCACCCGCGGCGCCGCGCAGGTGGACGGCGGAGCGGGCCTGCGGGTCTTGGCGATCTTCGCCGCTGGCGCCGTTTTCTGCACCATCGTGGCGGGCGGCTACATGGCCGGCACCCAGAACTACGGGCGCGCCGACTACCAGCTCGGCCAGGGCGCTCACCACGCCTGCGGCAAGCAGTTCCCCACCTGCAACGGCGAGTTCATGCCCTTCGGCAGGGCCGAGCTGGTCGACATCCACCTGACCCATCGGGCGTTCATGTACCTGGCCTCGATACTCGTGATCGCGCTGGTGGTGGTGGCGCTCCGGCGCCGGGTGGCGGTTCGCTTTGCCTGGGCGCTCGCCGCTCTGCTCGCCGCCCAGATTCTGGTCGGCGCGCTCAACGTCTGGCTCGACGAGTATGAGCTTCTCATCCTGCTGCACCTGACGCTCGGCACGCTCCTCTGGGGTACGTCGGTCGGCATGACCCTGCAGCTGGCGCCGGCGAGCAAGCGCGCCCCGCGCCGGGCCGAAGCGGTGGCGGCTTGATCGAGGCACGGGCAGCCGCCCCCGCCGCCTCGTGGCGCACGGTCGTCTCGGACTACGTCGAGATGACCAAGCCGAAGGTGCAGTCGCTCCTCCTCTTCACGACGATCGCAACCATGTACGTGGCCGGCGATCCCTCGCTTGGGCTCGTGGCTCTGACCTGCCTGGGCGGGGCGCTCTCCGCGGGCGGCGCCGGCGCCATCAACCACGCGCTCGACCGTGACCTCGACCGCGTCATGAAGCGCACGGCCACCCGCCCCGTGGCGAGCGGCCGGGTCTCGCCCCGCGCCGCGATCGTCTACGGCGTGCTGCTCGGCTCCGCGTCGTTCGCGCTGCTGGCGCTCGCCGTCAACCCCCTGTCCGCCGTGCTCGCGCTGTCGGGCCTGCTGGGCTACGTGTTCGTCTACACGCTCTGGCTCAAGCGCTCGACTCCCCAGAACATCGTGATCGGCGGTGCGGCCGGGGCGGTGCCGCCGCTCGTGGCGTGGGCGGCGGTCACCGGCGGGCTCGCCGGCACGCCGCTGTACCTGTTCGCGATCGTGTTCTTCTGGACCCCGCCTCACTTCTGGTCGTTGTCGCTGCTGATGAAGGACGAGTACGCACGGGCAGGGGTCCCGATGCTGCCGGTGGTGCGCGGCGAGGATGAAACGCGCCGCCAGATCCTGCTCTACACCGTGCTCCTCTACGCGGTCTCGCAGCTGCCCTTCTGCGCGGGCGCCTTCGGCCTCATCTACCTCGTGTGTTCGGTGGCGCTGGGCGCGGCCTTCATCTACGGCTCGTGGCGCCTCCTCCGCCGGGCCGACCGCCGCAGCGCCCTGCGGCTCTACCTTTTCTCGCTCGCCTACCTCGCAGCCCTGTTCGCCGCGATGGTGGCGGACGCGAAGCTCTGAGGCGGTTCGGCGACCGCCCAGCAAGGCGAACCCCTCTCGATTGGCCGGTTCGCTCCGGCTCACGGCGGAGGCTGCCGCCTGCTCCTCGCTGAGCTGGACCGCTCAGCCGGCGCCCCGCTGGCGGGCGAGCTCCCGCCCCAGCGGCAGCAGGCCGAGCTCCAGCCCCTGGTCTGCTCGGATCACGTGCATGACCGCGTTGATCAGCGCCAGGTGGGTGAACGCCTGCGGGAAGTTGCCGAGGTGCCGGCCCGAGCGGGGGTCGATCTCCTCGGCGTACAGGCCGAGCGGGCTGGCGTGGGCGAGCAACCTCTCGCAGAGGTCGCGCCCACGCGCCGTCTCGCCGATCTCGACCAGCGCGGCAACGAGCCAGAAGGAGCAGATCGTGAATGAGCCCTCCTCTCCGGCGAGCCCGTCGTCGGTCTCGTCGGTCCGGTAGCGCAGCACCAGGCCGTCCAGGGTCAGCTCGTCGGCGATCGCGAGCACGGTCTTCCTGATCCGCTCGTCATCCGGCGGCAGGAAGCGGGTGAGCACCATCAGGAGCACGGAGGCGTCGAGAGCGTCGGTGTCGTAGTGCTGGGTGAAGACGCCCCGCTCGTCGAGCGCGTTGTCGCAGATGTCGGCCTTGATCTCGTCCGCCGCTGATTGCCAGCGCGCCGCGTACTCCAGCTCTTCGCGGATCTCGGCGAGGCGGGCGCCGCGGTCGGCCGCCACCCAGCACATCAGCTTCGACGACGTGAAGTGCTTCGGGTCGCCTCGGACCTCCCAGATGCCGCGGTCAGGTTCGCGCCACTTCTCGAGCGCGGTCTCCACCTGCTTCTTTAGCATCGGCCACAGCCGCTCGGGGAGATGGTCGCGCGACTTCGTGTGGAGGTAGACCGAGTCGAGCAGCGCCCCCCACACGTCGTGCTGCTCCTGACCGTAGGCGCCGTTCCCCACCCGCACCGGGCGGGCGCCCTCGTACCCGGCGAGATGGTCGAGCGTACTCTCGGGCAGCTCGGACTCGCCGTCGATCCCGTACATGATCTGAAGCGTGTCCTGCTCGGCCTCCGCGACGTCGGCGATGAAGTAGAAGAAGTCGTTCGCCTCCCAGTCGAAGCCGAGCGTGTAGAGGCCCCAGAGCATGAAGGTGGCGTCGCGTATCCAGGTGTAGCGGTAGTCCCAGTTGCGCTCGCCCCCCTGGCTCTCGGGGAGCGAGGTGGTGGCGGCCGCCACCAGCGCGCCGGTGTTCGAGTACGAGAGGCCCTTGAGCGTGAGCGCGCTGCGCTGGAGGGCGGTGCGCCAGGGGTGGTCGGGAAACTGGCCGTGGTCGAGCCAGTGCTGCCAATGGTGGGCGGTCCACACCAGGCGGTCGTAGGCGTCCTCGTAGTTGGTGGGCGCGGGGTGCTCCGACCAGGAGAGCGAGACGAACAGAGTGTCCCCCTCGTGCATCAGCGTGCGCGCGGTGCTGCGAGGGCCCTCGAAGCCGACGTTCATGTCGGTGGTCAGCTGCAGCCGCGTCTCGGTGTCGTCGGCGGTGCAGCGGGCCTCGTGGTAGCCGGGGCCCGTGTACTCCCAGGTGCCGTGGAGCCGCCCGTATTCGAAGCGCGGCTCGCAGTCGAGCGTGACCTGAACCTCGCCGTTCACGCAGCGGATGAGGCGCAGGAGCGCGTGGTCGGCGTCGTAGTCGGTGGGCGCCCGTCGGTGGGTGCCCGAGCGGTCGTGCTCGTGGTGCCAGGGGCCCATCAGGAGCACGTCGCGCACGATGATCCAGCCACCGCTGGTGCCCCAGCTGGTCTCGAGCACCATCGTGCCCGGCAGGTAGCGGCGGGCCGCGGGCACCTCCACATCCGCCGGTCCCAACCGGAAGAGGCCCGCGTCGCGGTCGAGGATCGCCCCGAAAACGCTGGGCGAATCGAAGCGCGGCAGGCAGAGCCATTCCACGTTGCTGTTCGGCGCGATCAGCGCGCAGGTCTCGCAGTCGGAGAGGAAGCCGTACTCGGCGATCGGCGGGAACGGGCTGCCGACGAGCCCCGCGCCCGGGACCCACGGGGTCGTCATAGCCGGGCCGCTGCCGCGGCATCCATCAGAACCAGGGGAGACCCGTCCACGAGCGAGCCGGGTGCGCGGGGGTCCGGATGCCCCGAGAACGCGCGCGCCACCGCCTCGGCCTTGTCCTCGCCGGTGATCAGGAAGACGATTCGGCGGGTGGAATTCACCACCGGCAACGTGAGCGTGATGCGCGGAACGAGCGGCGCCATCCCGGCGGTCTCAACGCCCACCACCCGGCGCTCGCGCTCGGCGAGAGCGTCGTCGCTCGGGAACAGCGAGCAGATGTGCGCGTCGGGGCCCAGCCCCAGCAGGATCAGGTCGAACGCCTCCGGTCCCGACTCCTCCAGCTCACGCTCGTAGGCCGCCGCGCCGTCGTGGGGACCGAGCTCGCCCTGCATTCGATGGACCTCCACACCCTGCACCCGATCCAGGAGCGCCGCCGCCACCATGCGGAAGTTCGACTGCTCGTGGTCGGGAGGCACGCAGCGCTCGTCGGTGAACCAGACCTGCACACCGGACCAGTCCGGCCGCCCGGCGGCAGCCCGCTCGTAGGCCGAGCGCGGGGTCGAGCCGCCCGTGAGGACCACGTGGCCCGACGCCCCCGCCAGCAGCTCCGCGGCGGCGCCGGCCGGATCGTCGATGACCTGGAGGTCCGGCTGCACGGCCACGAAAATTTTAAGCGTGACCGGTCTCCCTTACCCAGCCCTGTGCAGCGCGAGATCTTCGACGTCCTGGCCTGGCAGCACGAGGCCTTCATCCTCGGCGGCGTGCCGCTCATGCGCGAGATCGGGTCGCGTTACCCCAGCGAGCTGACCCAGCGGGACCTCGACGCATGGGAGGACATCGGAAGCGGCGAGCCCGAGCGCGTGGGCGCGGGCAACCGCGAGCTGCTGCTGCGGGAGCAGGAGCGGGTGATCCAGGACGACTACGACGCCATGCGCGACCACCACGGCCCGATGGGCGACGTCTTCACCTACGGCTTCAGCACCATGGCCGACAACCCGATGCCCGGAGGCGAGGCGTATCGCGATTACGACCCGATCGTGCTGGGCGGAAAGTGGGACACGCCGGAGGTCCCGATCGGGCCTCTGGGGCCATTCGGTCCCCACTGGGACTGGGACCCGCCGGACGTCGGCGCGCACGTGACCCTGCCGTTTCCCGCGGGCAACCTGTCGAATTTCGACGACCGCTGGGGCTGGATCGAGAACGACATGCTGCCGCACTATCAGGAGATGCCGCGGGACCCCGACGCCACCCGTGCGCTGATATCCACCCCAATGGCGGACAGGGCGGCCGACTTCCGCAAGCTCCCCGACCTGCCCTATCCGGGTGGTTGATGGCCCGACTTGCTCCGCTGCTCCTGTGCGCCACGCTGGCCGCCGCGGGTTGCGGCGGCTCGGAATCCGAATCCAGTGAGGGCACGATGATCGACTGGGACCTCTCGACGAGCCACACCACGGATGACGTCGACTGGCCCAAGCCCGACCTGAGCGCGGTGGAGATCTCGCCGGTCGAGTCGGTCAGGATCCGGCTGCCCGCCGGGAGACGCTTCGCGGGCGGCCGGGAGCTCGTGCACGACGTGACGCTGGACCGCCGAGGAGATCTCGTCCGCGGCCTGCAGGTCGACTCCCACCCCCGCACGCGGGATCAGGCCTACGAGCTCGCCGGGCGCTGGGCTGACGAATGGAACCTGTCGCGCAAGCCCTTCGACGAGTGGCGCGAGGGCGCGCGGAAGACGCCGGTGCTCAGCACGGCTCGCCAAGGCGAGCGGATCGGCGACACCGGGCCGATCCCCACGGTCGAGATCCGCAACTCCTTCGAGGACGAGCGTCCCGCGCTGGTCTCTCTGCAGCTCTACTGGCCGGACTGAACCTACGCGAGCATCGCCTCGGCCCGCTCGAGCGCGCGCCTGTACGCGGGGTCGCGCAGCAGGGCCTGCCTGATCCCCTCGCCGAGGATGCCGGACTCGCCCCTCGAGGCGCCCAGCACCGTCCACGAGGACTTCTTGCCGTGCCGGTCGGAGCGGTGGGCCGTGAGGCCGCCGGGTCCGCGGTCCAGCGCGATCTTCATGCCCGACGCGGTGCCGATCTCGATGCCGGCGAGGCCGGGCATGCTCTGCCCCGGGTGAGGCACAAGCCGCAGTTCCACGTCCTGGCGCCGGCCATGGGCGCGCCCGTGGAGGGCGCCGTTGGCCGACACGAGCGGGCCGGGCTCCCAGTCGAGCCGCGACGCCAGCCAGCCGCAGAAAAGCACGCCGGCGATCCCCGAGTCCGGCCGATGCCGCACGGTCACCGCGTCGATGCGCCCGAGCTCCGGACGCCACTGAGGCGGGTCGAAGGTGGCTGCCACTCGCTCGCGCCAGGGCGTCGAGCGCAGCCAGGCGAGGTCGACCACGTATGCCCGCTGCGCGAGCTGCTGGGACCGCGCGACGGCGGACGCCGGATCCGGCTCGTTGACGGAGTCGACGAGCACCACCTGCGCGAGCCGGAGCAGCGCGTCGACGGCCTCAGTGTGGCCGTGGGGAGCCCACACCAGTGTCGCGATGTCGCTGACCAGGAGCGGGTCGACGATCGTGTCGAGCTTCTCCAGGTGGCGGGGCCCCAGGTCCAGGACCAGCCGCTCCCGGGTGAGCGAGAACTCGCCCGGGCGAGCCTCGGGGTCGGCAGTTATGACCACCGAGGCGTCGATCGTCGTGCGCCTCTCCTCGACGGCGCACAGGATCGTTCGCGATGGGTGGTAGCGGCCCACACGCTCGAGGCGATTCAGGATCTCCCCGCGCCACTCGCGGTCGACGATCGCAACCAGGTTCAAAACGCGGGCCGGCGCGTACGCCGCGTCCCGCGCCTCCTGCTCTCTGAGCAGCTCGCGAAGGGCCTCCTCGATGGCGCCAGGAGTGGTGTCCTGCGCGCTCCAGACTCCGCCGGCGTGGACCATCGCGCTAGGCCACTAAATCGCCCGCCACCGATGCCCCTCGGCGAGGAGCCTGTTCGCCTCCTCCGGCCCGGACGAGCCGGCGGGGTAGGTCGGGAGGGGGCCGTCCTCGCTCGCCCACGTCTGCAGGATCGGGTCGCAGATGCGCCACTGCGCCTCCACCTCGTCGTCGCGGGTGAATAGCGTCGCGTCGCCGCGCATGGCGTCCATGATCAGCCGCTCGTAGGCCTCGGGCGACTGCGACAGGAAGGCGGTGCCGTAGAGGAACTCCATGTTCACGGGGCGGATCCGCATGCGGGTGCCGGGGATCTTCGCCCCGAGCGACAGCGACACGCCCTCGTTCGGCTGCATGGTCATGATCAACAGGTTCGGCTGGACTCCGACCGAGCCCTCGGCCTGGAATGCCAGGTGGGGGACCGGTTTCAGCTGGACGGCGATCTCGGTGACCTTCCGCGCCAGCCGCTTGCCGGTCCGCACATAGATCGGGACGCCCGCCCAGCGCCAGTTGTCCACCTCGAGGCGCAGCGCCACGTAGGTCTCGGTGCGCGAGTCGGGCGGGACGCCCTCCTCCTCCAGGTAGCCGGGCACCTCCTTGCCCTCTGCCATGCCGGCGGTGTACTGCGCGCGCACGGTCATTTCCGGCACGGTCTCGGGCGTGGGCGGATGGATGGCGTGCAGCACCTTGACCTTCTCGTCGCGCACGTCGTCGGCCGAGAAGGTCACGGGCGGCTCCATGCAGAGCAGCGTCAGCAGCTGAAGCATGTGGTTCTGGACCAGGTCGCGGAGCGCGCCCGCGTGGTCGTAGTACTCGGCGCGGCGGCCGATGCCGAGGTCCTCGGCGGCCGTGATCTGGACGTAGTCGATGAAGTTGCGGTTCCAGATCGGCTCGAACATCCCGTTCGCGAACCGGAACGCGAGCATGTTCTGCACGGTCTCCTTGCCGAGGTAGTGGTCGATCCGGAAGACCTGCTTCTCGTAGAGCACGCCGAGCACCTCGCGGTTGAGCTCACGCGCCTCGGCCAGGGAGGTGCCGAACGGCTTCTCGATCACCACGCGCACCTCCGCGTCGTCGCAGTGGTCGAGGCCGTGCTCGCCGAGCTTGCTGACGATGAGGGGGAAGAAGGTGGGCGCCGTCGAGAGGTAGAAGACCCGGTTGAAGACGATGCCCGCGTCCTCGTCGAACTGCTTCAGCTCCTCGCCGAGCTTCGTGAACACGGAGTCGTCGTCGAAGGTCCCCGGCACGTAGCGCACGCTCTCGAGCAGCTTGTCGAGCACCTGGTCGTCGGGCGGGCGCCGGGAGTACTCCTTGATCGAGTCGCGCATCATCGACCGGTAGTCCTCGTGCGCGATGTCCGAGCGCGAGATGGCGATCAGGTTGAACCGCTCGGGTAGCGCGCCCTCGTGCGCGAGGTTGTAGACGGCGGGCAGCAGCTTGCGGTGGGCGAGGTCGCCGGTGCCGCCGAAGATGACCAGCGTGGTGGGATGGACCGGGAGGCGTTCGAGGCCCTCGACGAGCGGGTTCTCTTGTTCGACGACGGCCATCGTCACTCCGCGTGCGGCTGTGCCTGGGCCACGGGGTCGGCGGCGACCACGGCGTGTCCGCCGAACTGGTTGCGTAACGCGGCGAGCACCCTTGCGGTGTAGTCGCCCTCGCCCCGGCTGGTGAAGCGGGCGAAGAGCGCGGCGCTGATCACCGGCACCGGCACGCTCTTCTCGATCCCGTCCTCGATGGTCCAGCGGCCCTCGCCGGAGTCGGCGACCCAGCCCTTGATGTCCGCGAGGTCGTTGCCCTCCTGCTCGAACGCCCTGGCCGCCAGCTCGCAGAGCCATGAGCGCACCACGGAGCCCTGCATCCACAGCTTCGCGATCTGGTGGTTGTCGAGCCCGAAGTCCGACTTGGAGAAGAGGTCGAAACCCTCGGCATAGGCCTGCATGACCCCGTACTCGACGCCGTTGTGGACCATCTTCACGTAGTGGCCGGCGCCGGAGTCGCCCATGTGGCCCCAGCCCGGCCCCCACTGGTCGTTCTCGGGCGGCGCGAGCACGTCGAGGACAGGCGCCACTCGGTCGACCGCCTCCTTGGGGCCGCCGACCATCATGCAGTAGCCCACCTCGAGCCCCCACACGCCGCCGCTCGTGCCCACGTCGACGTAGTGGATGCCCTTCTCGCTCAGCTCCTTCGCGCGGCGAACGTCGTCGGTCCACTTCGTGTTGCCGCCGTCGATGATCGTGTCGCCGCTGTCGAGGAGCCCGGCGAGCTTCTGGACGGTCTCCTCGGTGGGAGGGCCGGCGGGCACCATGATCCAGACCGAGCGCGGCGCGTCGAGCTTGGACACGAGGTCCTCGAGCGAGGAGGCGCCGGTTGCACCGTTTCCCTCCGCCTCGTGCACGGCGTCCTCGTTGAAGTCGAAGGCGACAACCGTGTGGTCCGAGTCGCGATGGATGCGATGGACCATGTTGCCGCCCATCTTCCCCAGGCCGACGAAGCCGAGCTGCATCAGATCATCCTCCTGACCGCGTCCACGGGGTCTCCCTCCAGCCGCACCTGGACGGCGGGCAGGCCGTGGCTGCGAAGCGTTTGCAGGTCGCCGACCGCCTGAGCGTTCTTCAGGTGGCCGAATGTGTATCCAGCCTCGGGGATCTCCACGTCCTCGTCGCCGTCGTGCACGAGCTGCACGAAGAGGCCGGTCGGAGGGCCTCCCTTGTGCATCTGCCCGGTCGAGTGGAGAAAGCGGGGACCGTAGCCGAAGGTGGTGGTGGCCTTGGTCCGCGCGCGGATCTTGGTTCGCACCTCGGTGATCGCCTCGTCGAACTCCGGCGACGGCTTGACGTAGGCCATCAGCGCCACGTAGTGCGGCGGCGCGGCCTTCGCCAGCAGCTCCTCCAGGTCGCCCGGATCGACCTCGGGCAAGCCCTCCTTCAGTACACGCGCGGTGTTGTCCTTCGCCTCCTGCACGTTTGGCTGGTTGAAGGCGTTTATGCCCAGCACCCAGCCCGCCACCGCGGTGGCGAACTCCGCGAAGAAGAAGATCCGGCCGAGGTCGGCGGCGCCGTGCACGGCGAGCGTGACGGTCGGATG
>DATDLN010000008.1:0-17911 GCA_036519295.1 Thermoleophilaceae bacterium | reverse complement strand
CGCGAACGCGTCGATCGCCGCTACCACTCGCCCTACGCGCTCGCCCCCGCACCCACCGACGCGCACCCCATCAAGCGCCTCGGACGGATCCCCCGCGCCCTCACCCTAGGGCCCGTGTTGCGATCACCGCGAGAACCCAAGGATCGTCAACCGGGCCTCAATCCTGTGACCTAGATCCGTTCGATCTTCGCCAACCAGGCCGGCGCACCCTGCGCGTCGAACCTTGTCCGTAACCGATCCGGACTGACGGAGGCAACGCTCCAACCGCCGCTACGTTTGAACGCTGCCCTCAACTCCTCCTGACTGATGGGATGCGGGCCACAGGTATCAGGTCCGACGTCACTGAAACAGAGCACGTATAGGTGCCCGCCACGACCAGTCACGGACGCCAGACTCGCCACGTAGTCTCGCCGCTCATCGCTATCGAACGTGTGAAACAACCCGCAGTCAAGCACCGTCTCAAACACTCGGCCCAGACGGTGCAAGTGGAAGGCATCGGCAACAACGAACTCAGCGTCTATGCCGCGACCCGCGGCCTTCTCCCGCGCGATCGACAGTGCGGTCTCTGCCACATCAACTCCCAGAACGTGCAGCCCCAGAGAGGCAACGTGAAGGGCGTTCTCGCCTGTCCCGCATCCTGCATCGAGAACTGCGCCGGCGAATGCGCCCTCGCCCGCCAGGCGCAGTATCGCGGGCTGTGGTTCTCCAATGTCCCAGGGCGCCGGGCCATCGAGGTACGACGCATCCCACGGCCGGCCCGCCCGCCGCTCGTGACCGGTTGGTTGCCGCCCGCCGTAAGAATCGTCGGCTCGGACTCCTGTCTGCTCGGACATCTTCGCCTCTTCCCGGCGACTGGTGTAGCGAGCCTCATCGTCGCATGTAGCCGGTCATGTGGCGTCCGCATGCCGTTCCGTCAGCGGAACCCTGGGGACACCAGGCTCACGGAGCTTTATCGGACGTACGCCAGCACCGATGCCCATCAAGGAGCGCGACCGCCTCACCGGCGAGGAAACCGGGAGACGATCACGCTGTTCAGGAACGTTTTCGGCTTCGACCCGTTATCTCGTGATCGAGCGGTGGGTTGTCGAGTGGTGAGGTAGCGCCCTCGGAGACGCTGCCGGCGAGGAGCCCGAAGGGGCGACCAGGCCGTGCCGACACGGCGTGACTGCTGTCCTACTTGATCGTCTGGTATTCGAACGACACGACTCGCCCGTCGAGGACCCTGGTCTGCTCGAGTTCGAAGCGCTCCAGCGCTCCCTCCCCGAAGATGTGGTCGCGCCCGGCGCTCCACAGGTCAACGGGAAGACCATCAGGCGCGGTCGGTCCACGAGTCCGGGCGGCCACAAGGTTGCGGACCAGCGAAATGCTGCCCTTTGTTCGCATCGGCACGTCGCTGTCGCCCTTGACCGCAGGCAGCACCTCGATCGCATCGCCGGCGATGAGGCGAGTGGTCGCCCACTCCAGCGGGCTGCGAGAGCGTCGATGACACGACGACCTTCGGCAACGCGGTGAGCCGCTGGGACACTCGGTCAGATCCGTTGGACGAGATGGTCGAGAGCACCTCGTAGGTCACCCGTCCCAGGACGACAACCTGTGGTTCGTCGAGTTCAGCCTGGATCCACTCGTCGAGCTCCGGTCCGCCATAGCCGAAGTACGGCCCCACGTCGACGCCGTATGCGAAGCCGTCGAGACTGACGAAAGTCCGCGGTCAGTTCACTCACGTCGTTGCATCCCCCAGCCATGTGGTTGCTCATTTTGCTTGGACTCCTTGAACATCGAGGAGTCATCGCCGCCTCGCCAGCCGGCACGTCAGAGGCATCGGCTCGTCGTGAGTCCGGCGAACTCGTTGCGCTGTCGCTGGCTCGCAGGGAACGTGACTGGCCGTCATCAGCTCGTGAGCACCGCGCTGCGTCGGCCCCGCGTCCAGGCCTGGACCGAGCGGGTGTGTTCTGAAACTGCAGCACATACGGCCCGCGCTCACGGACCACCGTCGCCTCGAGCACCCGCTCGTAGAACTCGCGCGAGCGATCGACGTCCCGCACGATCAGTAGGGGCGTCAACACCACTCCCCTCTCGGGCTCGAAGTAGTCCGGCGGCCCGGCGCCCATGCTCAACTGCCTGTTCGGTCGAGCACCGTGCCGCTAGTCACGACACTCGCACATAAGTAACGCGGAAGCAGCATCCCCGGCGGGCTGCCACCCGCTCTCTCGCCGTGGACGATCCCCGAAAGCACTACCGCGGCCGGCATCGACTACTGGAACCGCTGAGTAAGCGGGGTGTGCTGACGCCCTCGCCGTGCTCCTCCCGCTCGTCCATCGCGGGCAGTCCGAGCGCCCCGGCGCAGACGCCCGCATCCGCCCGGTAGGGGCTGCGTCGGACGACGGCATAATCGGTGCGCCTGCGTCTTACCGCCCGCGCCGCACCCGTTTGACGATCAGCCTGATCGTGGCGATCGTGAGATCCGGGTCATGGATCTGCACATAGTGGTCGCTGCCGGTCGCGAAGATGCGGGGCGTCTGCGGTTCGAGCTTCACGAGCGCGTCTCCGACGAGGGGCCAGACCTCCTCGAGTTTGCTCAAGATCGCCGGTGAGACACCCGGAGCGGTCGCGAACGGCTCGGTCTTGCTCATCACCGCGAGCGGGATTCGGGGCAGCGCCGGACCCTGGAGGATCGCGTCGATGGCGCCGTCTACCTCGTACGTCTCGAAGCTCGGGTCCGACTCCAACGGCGTGCCAGGGTGGTTGAGGAGATCGGCGTAAGCCGGCCAGAGATCGGGCCAAAGAGAGTCCTGATGTTGGGGCCGAAGGCGTCGACGAGGACGAGTCCGGCCACCTTGGACGGATGGGTCTGGGCGAAGAGCCGGACGATGATGCCTCCCCACGAGTGCCCGACCAACGCGTACGGGCCTCGGAGACGGGACCTCCGCAACAGTTTCTGCAGGTCGTTCGCCGCCCCGGGAAGCGTGCGAGGCATCTCCACCGGGGTGCTACGGGTGGTGAGCGTCGGCGGGTCGGTGTACCGGATCGTCCCGGGCCGGTCGTACCTGCAGACGCGCGCGAAGCGGGCGACCCCGGAGAAGACCGCCGGAGATGACACCACCGGCGGCTCGGTCTGTGTCAGCGTCCAGGGGTCGGACGAATCGTGTATACCGGATTCGAGGATGACGGCTGGTCTGCCGCTGCCCTTGCACCGGAGGTACAGCTTGCGACCGTTCCCGATGGCGATCCGCCCGGCGAAGTTCCCGCGCGCCGGGGTGGCCTTCGCGTGGCTTGCCGTCGTCGCCTGGGCCGGAGTCCCTGCCGCGAAAGCGGCGAGGGCCGCCGGGATTGCGATGACGATGCCGCTCGCGATCCGGCGGCCACGCACGATCGCGATCGAAAGTCTGCTGCCCGTACCTCCGCGCACGCCGTTCTTCCTCGTCGTGCCCCACGACCGCCCCCAAGGACGCCTCTACGGCTCGAATCGTCGTGACGACCCTAAAGCAGGTGAATTGCCGCGCGCAACATTGCGCCCGGACCGGTCGAGCTCGCGCATGGCAACCGGCCAGCCCGACTTGGAGTCTGGGCACACGAGGCTTCGTCTGCCAAAGATCTTGGTCGTGGTACTGACGCGCCTCTGCTTCGCGTGCGAGGTGGACGAGATCCAGTCGTGGCACTGGTATCGGCTGGCGAGCGCACCTGCTGCGTGGTGGAACAGCAGGAGAGACACCGGCCACTGCCGCTGATCGCGGGCCGTTCCCGACAACAGCGTGACAACAACCGTGTTGCCCGCAGGGTCCAAATCGTCCACAGAGCGCCCGGCGGAGGAGGCAACCGCCATGGCGTGACAAGACGTGCACGCCAGCGGCAAGGTTGAGGGCATTGTCCGCGGTAACGCGGGTGGGAGCTCGAATCTCGCCGGGCCCGCGGCTGGGGCCGTCGATGACGCAGAACAGGGCTCGGCTGGAAGCTCGCCCGTGCGGTGAGCCAGAGATGGCCACGGGGTGTGCTTGTCAGCCGCCGGGCGTCGGCGGCACGACTCCGGTCGTGCCGGTCAAGATCGCGACCCGCACGTCGCCGTGCGTGACATCCGCGGTGGCGATGACCAGTCGCTTGCCGCGATGCATGATCGTCCCGGTCGCGATGAGGTCGCGCCCGTCCGACTGGATCGCGCGGAGGAAGTTGACCTTGACGTCGAGCGCGGTGTAGCGGGCGCCCCGCGGAGCGGTCGTCTGCACGGCCGCGGCCGCCGCAGACTTCGCCAGCAGCGTGAGCATTCCGCCGTACACCGTGCCCCACTCGTTGCGTAACCAGGCGCTGGCCGGAAGCGCGAAGACCACCCGACCCCGCTCAGCGCTGACGAGCCGGATGCCGGAGAGGACGTCAACGGGCGGCCGGGGCAGCTCGCCGCGAAGTTGTGCCCGAAGCAGCTCGAGGCCGTCGCGTTCTGCCAGCGCGCGGTCAGGCTCGCCCGCCGGCGGCGGCCGGAGGTACGGATCGGGCGTGGCAAACTCGATCTCCGCGGCGAGCTCAGTGGGTGGAAGGAGCTCAGTTGCGTCGTCGATCGGGGGGAAGACGGAGCAACGGGAGGTGCCGTGCGCCACGAGCTGATCGTGCTGGTCCCGGACGAAGACCTCTGCGAGACCCATCTGCGAATCGAGGTGCACCAACCGGCCGCGTGCGGTGACCTCCCCGCCCGCCGACGGGGGGGAGCCTAGGAAGGTCATCGACAGCTCCGCCGTGGTGCACAGCACCCGCGCGGGCAGGGCCGAGACCACAGTCGCGATCAGCGATCCATCCGCGAGGAAGGCGAGCACCCCGGAGTGCATGACGCCTTTCGGGCCCAGCATCCAACCGGTCGCCGGCAACACGTAGGTCGCCGACCCAAAGGACGCGTCCGCGATCCGGCGCCCGGTGAGCCTGGCCACAGGCGGGGCGGCCGCCCGTCCCGCGAGCAAGGCCCGAACTTGCTCCACGCCGGGGAGCGCGGCGAGTCCGGGATAGACCACGGCACCTCGCGGCGGCTCCCGCCAGAGCTCCGACGGACTTATCGCGGTGTGCAGAGCGATCTCCCTCGGGTACGGGTCCGACCGTGGAGACGGGCCGGCCCAGGCCAACCACAGAGGTAAATGTCCCGTCTGAAGGTACCACCCGAATCCCGGGAGCCACAGGCGTCGCCGGCACGCGCGCGGGGACAGTCGACGCCAAAGGCGGCAGGTTTCCAGAGTGACCGATCGGGACCAAGCTGGCGTGCGCCGATCCGAGCTGCTCCTGCTCTGGAGAGCGGTAGGCGGGAGCGCTCGACGTTGCGGTCGACCCTCGTCGCCTCGGACGAGAGGGGCCCCGGAACGGGATCGGCTGCCGCGCCGCTCTCGCATCCGTCGGAGGCCCGTCGCACAAAGTCACCTCGAGAACTGCGCCGCGAAGGTCCGCGCCATAGCGTCTGGGGTGGCCTAGCGTCGCGAGGGGTGCGGCGCGTCTGGGGACGCGTCGCGCCTTTCCCGGCTGATTTAGGGTCGGGCCTCGCCCATGACCGCGTACGACGTCAGCGAGTGGACGGACTTCTTCGTGGCCGGCGCCGGCGCCTCCGCGGCGCTCGCCGGGCTCGTGTTCGTGGCCGTGTCGATCAACGTCGACCGCATACTGCGATTCCAGGGCCTGCCCGCACGGGCCCTGGCGACGGTGATGCTGCTGCTCAGCGTGGTGCTCGTCTCGCTGATCGGGCTGATACCCGGGCAGTCGCGGGCCGCGCTGGCGGGCGAGTTGCTGGGCGTCGGCCTGGTGTTCGCGGTGGTGATCCTCGGGCTTACGGCCCGGAGCATGGCCAGTCGCGACGCACGGCGGGTATACGCCTTCGGCCACTCGCTCCTGGTCGGGCTCGGAACCCTCCCCGTTGTGCTGGGCGCGGTGAGCCTGTTCGCCGAGGCCGGCGGAGGACTTTACTGGGTGGCCGCCGGGATCGTGCTCGCGACGACCGGCGCGGTGGCGAACGCATGGGTGCTACTGGTGGAGATCCTGCGCTAGCGGATGCCGCCCACGATCGCCCGGGCGACGTTGTGCGACAGCCTCCGTCCAGAGAACGACCGGAGCTCGCGCGGGAAGTGGCGGCGGCTCACGTCGGCCGTGCCGGCGGATCATCGGGTGATTTGGGCGGCGAACAGCGCGTAAACGGCGGCGCAGCGGCGCATGGCCGTTTCGTCGATGTACTCGTTGGGGCCGTGGGAGACGTCCAGGCAGCCGCCGCCGTAGGCGAAGGCCGGGATTCCGAGTTGCGAGTACCAGCGGGTGTCGAGCACGCCGGGGCACAGTTGGAAGGTCGCGCCGGCGCCATCGACGACCTCGACACACCGGGCGAGCGTCTGGGCCGCGGGGTGGTCATGGTCGGTCCTGCCAGAGGGTTGCGCCTGGAGCACCTCGATGTCGACGTTTGCGCCGATCGCGTCGGCCGCTGCCTCGATCATGCCGGTGAGCCGCGAGAGCTCCCGGTCGAGTTGCTCCTCGGGGTTGAAGCGACGGTCGATGGAGAACCAGGCGGAGCCGGGCACGACGTTGAAGCCCGCGCCGGCGCCGGCTTGTCCGCCGACCACCAGCATCGAGCCCGCTGCCTCGTCGCGTTCGACCGGGAAGCTCGTGCGCTTGTTGAGCAGCTCGTGGGAGAGAGCGGTCAGCGGCGCGGCGATGCGGATCATGTGCTCGAAGGCGTTGACGCCCTCGTGCACGTAACCGACGTGCGCTTCGCGGCCGGTCGTCTGGACCCGGAGCGTGATGGCGCCGCGGCACGTGTGCCAGATCACGCCTCCGGTCGGCTCGGCGGTGAGCATCGCCACCGCGTCGGGATCGATCAGCTCGCCATCGCGCAGGCCCCCTGCGCCGGCGGTGCTCCCCGTCTCCTCGTCGCAGACGAAGTGAAAGACGACCTTACGATCGTCGAGCAGCCCCAGCTCCCCGGCGGCGGCGGCGCCGTAGAGCATCGAGAGCAGGCCGCCCTTCATGTCCGCGGTGCCGCGCCCAATGATCTTCCCCTCGCGGCGTTCAGGCTCGAACTGCGAGGAGCTCTGGGCCGGAACGACGTCGAAGTGCCCGTGGTAGTAGACGAGCTCGCTGCCGCTGCCTGCGGCCCCGCGCACGATGGCGGGTCCTTCGAGGCTCCTGGTCGGCGCGAGCTCGATCAGCTCCGCCGAAAGCCCCAGCCGATCCAGCGCATCGCGCAGCATGCTCGCGCATCGCCCCAGCTCGCGACCCGGCGGGTTCTCGGTGGGCACACGCACCAGCGCCTCCAGCAGCGCCGCCATCTCCCCTCCGCGGTCATCGAGCCAGGCCTGGACCTCGATGCTGCGATCGGTCACGCTTCCGCCTCTCGGCGCTCTTTCTGACGCGGCGGCCTCACGTCTGCGGTCGGTAGGCCAGGTAGACCACACCGTTCTCGTACGACTCACAGGCCGCGAGCGACAGCTTGCGGGGCGCGGCATCCTCGGGGAAGAGCCGCGGACCGGACCCGCGGGTGAGCGGGTAGACGAACAGGTGCAGCCCGTCGACCAGGCCGTCCTCGAGCATCGCTCGGACCAGGGTTCCGCTGCCGCTGACGTAGAGGTCGCCGTCGACCTCGTCCTTCAGGGTGCGGATCGCGTCCGGGTCGTACGGCCCGATGATCTCCGAGTTGCGCCACGTCGCAGTCGTGAGCGTCCCGGAGACGACGTACTTGGTGGTGTCGTTGAAGAACGGCGCCCCTGGATCGTCCTCCACCGTCCGCGTCGACCACGCCGGCTCGAACATCTCGTAGGTCGTGCGCCCGAGCAGGATGCCTCGGGAACGGTCCGTGACCGCGCCGATGGCCTCTCCCATCTTGGGGTGGAACCCGTAGTCGAACGTCCACGTCGGCGCGTCGATCACGCCGTCGAGGCTCATGAACTCGTGCACGTGTATTGCTCCCACTTCTCACCCTCCGTGTCGATGCCGCCGTACAGACCTCGCCATCGCCGCGAAGTCATCGATCGGCGGGGAACCCCCGGCCTCCGCAACTCGTGCTGCGGACCCCAACCGCGCAGCCCGTTCCCGGACGTCCGGGGCGCGTCGATCGGCATTCTCGTAGGTCTCGCGGCCGAGGACGAGGCCGAGGGGTGGTGATACGACCAGCCGCCCTGCTCGAAGCCGCGCGACCTTGTTGACCGCGGTCCGTGCGTGGACAGGGGTCCTCGGAGCCGCCGGGGCGCCTCGCGTGGCGGCTGCGCCGGGCTGCGGGCTGAGTGCTGATGACACTCGTCCCTCGGGTCTTGATCTCCGCCATCGTGCAAACCTGGGTGCGCGTGCACCCGCAGCGCCCGCGAAACGAGTCCTTCCTCTTCGCCGACCTGGCCGGCTACACCGCTCTGACCGAGGCACACGGCGACGAGCACGCCGCCGACGCCGCAGCCGAGTTCTGCGCCGCCGTGCGAACCTTGCTCGAGGAACACGGCGCCGAAGAAGTCAAGGCGATCGGCGACGCAATGCTGCTGCGTATCGACGATCCGGACGAGGCGGTCCGGCTCGGGGCGCGGATCGTAACCGGCTACGGAGCCCGGCACCGAACGCTCGGCATCCGCGTGGGCATTCACACCGGCACCGCCGTCCGCCGTGGAGAGGACTGGTTCGGAAGCGCCGTCAACCTCGCCGCCCGCGTTGCCGACCTCGCAAGCTCAGGCGAGGTGCTGCTAACCGACGCCACCCGCCAAGCTCTCGGCGCGGCGCTCGCGGTCCGCGAGCTCGGGCCACGGAAGTTCAAGAACGTCGTGGAGCCGCTGCGCGTCTACTCGCTCGCCCTTGAACACGACGCAGCCAGGCTGCCCGTCGACCCGGTCTGTCACATGGCAGTCGACCCACTGCGCGCCGCCGCGCGGCAGACAGTCGGGGACGTCGAGTACTTCATCTGCTCACCCGAATGCGCACACGCCTTCGCAGCCGATCCCGGCCGCTACATCAGTCCGACCTGAGCCCAGATCCCGTTGCACCGGCTCGAACGTGCCAGAGCGGCCCGCCGCCGGGTCGTACCAGGCGCCGACCGTGAACCCTGGTAGTCAGCGTGCCGCGTCATGCTCTCTGGGGGCTCGGGTTTGGGGCCTAGGCCGGTCGTGGTGGCCTACTCGGCCTCGAGCCGCCTCAGTGCCCGCTTCATAACGTCCGCGCGACTGCGGGTGCCGTGATCGGCGGCTATGAAGTGGTTGCCGATCCACAGCGAGTAGAAGACCATGCAGCGGGCCTCCACCTCGTCCTCGTCGGGGCAGAAGGCGCCGAACAGCGAGCGCATGTAGTCCATTCGGCGGTTGTCGACGCGTCGGAGGCGCTCGGCGACCGTCTGCTCGCGTCGGGCCCAGTCGCGCACTGCGAGGTCGATCCTCAGCGGCTCCTCGCTGGAGGCGGCGAGCGCGGACAGTCGCCGCAGCTTGGCCCTGGCGTCTCCGCCCTCGCTCTCGATGCGCTCGATCACCTCGTCGACGCTCACCCGCTCCCAGGTGTCGAGTATCTCCTCCAGCAGCGCGCGCCGGTCCTCGAAGTGCCAGTAAAAGCCTCCCCTCGTGACGCCGAGCGCCCGAGCCAGCAGCTCAATCCGGACGGCGTCCGGGCCGCCGGCGGCGAGCGCCCGCAGCCCCTGTTCGATCCAGCTGCTGCGTGGCGTGCGTGTGGGGGCGGACATAGCCCATCAGTATCGCGTCCCGCGCGGAGTTGACAGCGCCGCCGACGACGGCTATCTTTCCCATCCATACATCACTGTATGGATGGAGGTCCACCATGCGGCTCGTGAACACCGCGCACACGTCCCGGCCCTGGCGGATCCGCGAGCTCCCCTTCCGCACCGGTTCCCGTACCGCCGCATGCGAGCGGCTTACCCGCATCGGCATGCTGCCCGCGACTGCGCTTGCTGCCGGGTCGTACCTGAAGACCAGAGTTGCCCGGAGGAAGCTGACCTTCGTGACCCCGCCGCCTGACTCGATGGGGCCATGACGATCCGATGACGCCTCAGTCCGGATCGCACAGGATCGCTCGGATCGCGCAGGGCTCGGCGTGGACGTCCCGCTGATCGTCGGCGGATCCCTCGCCCTCCTCGGCGCCGCCATCCATGGAGTGAGCGGCGAGGTCCTCGTAGTGAGAAAGCTTTCGCCGGGAACGCTGCCGCCCAGTCGCTTCGGTGGTCCGCGGACGACCAAGAACATGATCCACGTCACGTGGCACATGACGACCATTGGGTTTCTCGCTGTCGGATCCGCGCTCCTCCTGTCGGGCTCGGTTCTCCACGGCGATACAGCGCGGGGGATCGGCCTCGTCGCCGCCGGCGAGTCCACCGGTTTCGCGGCGCTCGCGGTGGGACTGGGGGCTGCCTACATGCAGTCCCCTCGATCCCTGTTCCGCCACCCCGGTCCCGCCGTGCTCACCGCCACCGCGGCGCTGGCGTGGTGGGGTGCTCTCTGAAGAAGAGGCGTGTTGCGGCGACGGCGCACGACCTTCCTCGTGCCCCCTGATTAGCGCCGGCGGGTCGCCGGCGGCGGGCGCTCGTCTTCCCGCGCCAATACCGGTGCGCGCCTGCGGAGTTGGCTCGACGGAGCTCGATCAGGTGGTGCCAGCACCCCCTCGGGGCCGGCCCCCAGACCCACCCGCAGGCGCGTGGCAGCACCATTTCCCGGTCAAGGAGTCGGGGACATCATGGTCATCACTCGGCGATCGAGAACCGCCGCTCAACCCGACAAGAAGAAAGAGAGAGCATCATGCTCCCCACCGCGATCCCAGCCGCGCTGATCGCCGTCGCCGTCGCTGGCGGTGGCGTCCTGACGACCGCGACGGCGGCGCACGCCGACGCCGGCGTCCACGACGACAGAGTCGGGGCAGCCGGCGTGCGCGCCAGCGCCGAAGAGACGCCCCCCACAGCAGGTGGGTCCATCACCTTCAGGAGCGAGCGTTACAAGCTCAGCGATCGGGCGGTCGTTTCGACGAGCCCGACGACGATCCGCATCGTGGACGACTCCGCGACGAACCAGCAGGGCACGAAGGCGAGCCTCTACGTCCAGTTCGGCTACACGCTCGACGCGAACAAGCCCACGGTGCTCCGCGTCAACAGCGGCGTGGCGATCCGTGGCTACGACTTCGCCACCGGCACCTACGACAAGCGTCAGGCTATCCAGCTCGGTCAGGGCGCACTGAGCATCGACTCGCCCAACTGGTCGGAGGCGACCCACGCCTGGGGCCACCTCAACTCGCAGGCCGAGCGTGGTATCGACCTCGATGTCCACGGCGTCCACTTCGGCTACCCGTCCTGAGCGGATCCACCCACATCCAGCGTCGCAGCTGATCACCCCCGCCGGCTCTTGGGCCGGCGGGGCACAGCATGGGCGCACTGGATCAGCACGTTCGACTGGCGCGAAAACTCCTACGTTCGTCGGGATCAAAGGTGTGAGCCCGCGACCGTCGGGGTATGGGTCGCCTGTCGGGGTGTCCGTGAGGACGCCGCCCAAGCTTGTGGAGGGGGAGACAAATGCGAAGGACGTGTCTGGCAGTGTGCGCGGCGGCCGTGGCGGTGTTGGCGCTAACGGCTGCCGCGGTGGCCAAGCCGCCCGATGTGAACTCGGAGAGGCTGCGGCGCGCCGTTACCGTCGACGGAATCGTGGAGCACCAGCGGGCGCTGCAGACCATCGCGAACATGAACGGCGGGACCCGGCACACCGAAACGCCGGGATACACCGCGTCGGTCGCGTACGTGCGGGACACGATGCGGAAGGCGGGCCTCAACGTAAGGGTCACGCAGTTCAACATGCCCGAGTGGCAGGAGACGGCGCCGCCGATCCTCCAGCAGCTGACCCCAACGGCCAAGACGTACACGCCTGGCACCGCGGCCGACGACGACAGCCCGGCGGTCGACTACATCACCTTCGAGTTCTCGCCCACCAAGGAGGTTGCAAGCGCGCCGGTCGTGCCGACGAACGACATCGTCATCCCGAGCCCGGCGGCCAACAGCAACACAAGTGGTTGCGAGGCTGCCGACTTCCCGGCCACAACGAGCGGCGCCGTCTCGCTCATCCAGCGCGGCACCTGCCCGTTTGTCCAGAAGCTGGCGAACGCTCAGACGGCCGGCGCCGTCGGCGTGATCCTGTTCAACGAGGGCGACAGCCCCGGACGCATGAATGCAGGCTTCCGAAGCGGGCCGACCGATCTCAACATCCCGGCCGTGTTCTCGAGCTTCGCGGTCGGCAACGAGCTCTACAACGCGTTCCAGACCGGCCAGAACCCGACCGTCCGCCTGCAGACCAACGGCCTCAACGTCGACCGGTTCTTCCCGCAGGTGATCGCCGAGACCAAGAGGGGCGATCCCAATCACGTCGTGCTGGCCGGCGCGCACCTCGACTCGGTGCCGGCCGGCCCAGGCATCAACGACGACGGGTCCGGCACCAGCTGGCAGCTCGAGCTGGCCGAGCAGATCGTCAAGCGGGGCACTCCGCCCCGGCACAAGATCCGCTTCATGTGGTTCGGCGGCGAGGAGGACGGTCTCGTCGGCTCCCAGTATTACGCCGTGAACCTCTCGCAGGCCGAGGTCAACAAGATCGACGTGATGATCGATACCGACATGATCGCCTCGCCGAACTACGTCCGCTTGGTGTACGACGGGAACGGCGACGAGCTGGGGCCGGCCGGTCCTGCGGGGTCCGGCACCGTCGAGGAGGTCTTCAAGCGCTACTTCCGCGAGCGTGGCATGGCCACCCTGCCTCAGGCATTCGACGGCCGCTCGGACTACGTCGGCTTCATCAACCGCGGCATCCCCGCGGGCGGCATTTTCGCCGGCGCCGAGGTTCCGAAGACCCCGGAGCAGGTGGCGGTGTTCGGCGGCGTCGCGGGCGAGCAGTACGACCCCTGCTATCACGAGGCCTGCGACAACATCGATACGGTCACCGGCCAGCCGCCGGCGAGCACGATGAACGTCTTCGCTACCGATCCCGTGCTGGCGCAGCAGCAGGCCGATTCGCTCAACGGGAACGCGCTGAAGTCGCTGCGCGAGATGTCCGGCGCCGTCACTCACGCCGTCTGGTACTTCGCGCGCGTCAAGAACGCGCTCCCGCCGCGCCAGGCGGCGACGACCGCCCGCAGAAAGGCGCGGACCAGAGGGGCGCACACCTATCGGTTCAAGTTCGAAGGTCACCGGCGCGCACGTACTCGCTGAGCGCCGAGGTTCACGATCATCCGCGAGGGGCGGCCGGCGGGCCGCCCCTCGTGTGTCTTTTGCCCGGTGCGGCGGGTGTAGGGTCAACCCGTACCGAGCGTCACGACGGACGACGGGCTTCCTCGCCGACTGGCGCCTCACCCCTCGTCGAGTGGCGGCTTTGCCAGCACCACCGAGGTCTCGATCTGGCGGTCCGGGATCGTCCAGTAGCGCTTGAGCAGCTCGGCCGAGCGCTCAGGTGAGAGCTGCTCGAAGCCGTGGCGGCGGTAGAAGCGGATCGCCCACTCGGCGGCGGACCAGGTGCCGACCAGCATTCGTCGGGTGGCCGAGCGCGAGAGATGCTCGAGGAGCGCGCCTCCGACGCCGCGCCGCTGACTCCCGGGTGAAACGTAGGCGTGGCGGATCAGATCGACGTCGCGCACCTGCTGGATGCCCATGAGGCCGAGCAGCGCGCCGCCGGCCTCACAGCCCCAGAACACGACCCCGGCGGCGATCTCGCCGTCGAGCTCGCCCGCCGGCATGTACGGCTCGTGCCAGCGATCGGCTGGGATCACGCCTCGATAGGCCTCGGCGGCGGCGTTGACTATCGCGAGGATCGCTGGTCGCTCGTCATCCCGGCAGCGCCGGATGGTCGCCATGCCCGGAAATCTAGGACGGCGAACGTGGGAACCGCGATACTGGGTCGCCATGGCCTTCGTCCCGACCGCCCGTCACCTGCTCCGAGCCAAGGACCTGGCGGACGCGCGGTACTTCGAGCGTCTGGACGTGGACGACCTCGCCCGGGCCGCGGGCCTTTCGCGCGCGCACTTCAGCCGCGAGTTCCGGCGCGCCTTTGGCGAGCCGCCGCACGCCTACCTGCTTACCCGCCGCCTCGAGCGCGCCGCGGCGTTGCTGCGGACCACCGATCGCTCGGTCGCCGACATCTGCTTCTCGGTGGGACTGCAGAGCGTCGGCTCGTTCACCACCAGCTTTACGCGCACCTATGGCCGGTCGCCGACGGCCTACCGCGACGCGTTCCCCTCCGCGGCCGAGCAAGCGCTGATTCCGGCCTGTGTCCTCCGCACCCATGCGCGCCCGCAACGCAGCACGTTTCGAGAAGACGGTGGCCCTGCCCGCGACTAGCGTGGCCGGCGACCGTTCCCTTCCACTCAGGAGACAAAAAAATGATCAAGCTCGGAAACGCTCAGCTGTGGGTCCACGACCAGGACGAGGCGCTCGCGTTCTACACGGAGAAGCTCGGCATGGAAGTGCGCTCCGACGTGACAATCCCCGAGCTCGGCAGCTTTCGCTGGCTCACCGTCGGACCGGTCGCGCAGCCCGACATTGGGATCGCGCTGATGGCGATCCCCGGCCCGCCCGTGATGGACCCCGAGACGGCCGAAGACGTGAAGGCCCTCATGGCGAAGGGCTTCGCGGGAACGATCTTCCTCACGACCGACGACTGCCAGGCCTCCTACGAGGAGCTCAAGGGTCGCGGCGTTGAGTTTTCCGAGCCGCCCGAGGAGCGCCCCTACGGGATCGACTCATCGTTCCGCGACCCGTCTGGGAACAGCTTCCGGCTCACCCAAGTGCGAGAGGTTGCGCCGGCCTGAACCACCCCCGCGCTCAACAAAATGGCAACAGCCCGTTCACAGGACGGGATCGCCGTCGCCTTCGAGAAGACCGGCGGCGGTCCCCCGGTCATCCTGGTCGACGGCGCCCTCTGCTACCGGGCGTGGGGGCCGAGCCGGCCGCTCGCCGCGGAGCTCTCGCGACGCTTCACGGTCTTCACCTACGACCGCCGCGGCCGCGGCGAGAGCGGCGACACGGCGCCCTACGCCCTCGACCATGAGATCGAGGACATCCAGGCGCTCGTCCATGAGGCCGGTGGTTCCGCGCACGTGTACGGCATCTCCTCGGGAGCGGTTCTCGCGCTCGAGGCCGCGGGCCGTGGCATCGGCATCGAGAGCCTGGTCCTGTACGAGCCGCCGTTCATCATCGACGACAGCCGTCCCCCATTCCCGGCCGACTACGCGTCTCAGCTCGAGACGTTCCTTGCAGCGAACCGGCGGGGCGACGCCGTCCGACTGTTCATGCAGCAGGTCGGTGTGCCGCGCGCCCTCGTCGCCCTGATGCGCTTGATTCCGGTCTGGCGAAAGGTCACCGCCACCGCCCACACGCTCCCGTACGACGCCGCCGCGATGGGCGACACCCAGGCGGGCAAGCCGCTGCCGGCCGAACGCTGGGCCGGCGTGACAGCGCCAACGCTGGTGGTCGTCGGCGGCAACAGCCCAACCTGGATGCACAACGGGACCCGGGCGCTGGCGGATCTTCTGCGTAACGCCCGGCACCGAGTTCTCGAGGGACAACAGCACGCGGTCAAGCCGAAGGTGCTCGCCCCGTTGCTGGTGGATTTCTTCGGCCAAGCCGAGGGCGCCGCGGGCGATCGTGCCCCCGCGCACGGCGCCGACCTCAGGCCCTAGGCGGCTCGGTGCTCTCGGCCGGGCCGCCGTTGTGGCGGTTCGCCCAGTCGAGCGCGTAGTCGGCGACCTCCTCCCAGCCGGGTGCGCCGGCCGTGAAGTGGGGCCGTCCCGCGAACTCCTTGTAGTCCACCACCGCCTTCGACTTGCCCAGTCGCTTGGCGGCCTCCCTGCTCACCGAGGCGGGGACCGTGTGGTCCTTGTCGTTTCCCATGACCAGGAGCGGCGGCCTGTCGTCCTTGTGGAAATCGACCTTGGTGGCGGCCCGGGGATTGAAGTACGCGAATGCCGCCTGGAAGATCACCCTTCCCGGGCCCGGCACCTCGTAGCGGTCGTAGGCTGCCTCGGCCTCGTCCTCGGTCATCGTGTCGTGAAGCCGTAGTGGAACTGCTTCGGCGTGAGCTCGACGGTTCTGTTCCTGCCGGCGGGGTTCCGAGCACCGGGAAGGAGGACCGCAGCTGGGCCGGCGGCAGGCGCAGCACGCCATTGACCGGGGCCGGGGAGATGGCCACGCCGGCGACGCCGAGGCCGCCGTCGAGCAGCAGCTCCGTGACCAACCCGCCGAAGGAGTGGCCCATGATCACCGGCGGGCGGGCGAGGCCGCGGACGATGCCTTCGTAGTGATCGACGATCTCGGTGACGCCCAACCCCTTCAACGGTGAGGGGTCCCGCCGCACATCCTCGACCTCCCCATGCATGCGCGGCCATGCAGGCGCCTGCACCTCGTGGCCGCGGGTCTCGAACCGCTCCTTCCAGCCTTCCCAGCTGCGAGGGGTCAGCCAGAGGCCGTGGACGAGGACGATGGGCGGGGCGGTCATGGACTCTCCTGAGTGGGCCAGCGGGGACGGATTCCAGCCTAGTGGTCCGCCAGCTCCCTCCAGGTACGGCCGCTGCGAACGCTGGCGGGCTGCTCCGCCACGACGTCCGAGCCGGGGCTGGCGTGCTCGTCGTTCGCCTTGACCAGGAGCCAGCGACGTTCGCCGGTCCTGGTGAGCCCGAAGCGACCTGTGAGCTTGTGGCCGTGCAGCACGAACGAGAGGTGGTCGGGCTCGTCGCGCAGGACGTCGACCGTGCCCTCGTCCCAGACGATCACCGCCCCGCTCCCCCGGGGTTGTCCCTCGTGGACGCCCTCGAACTCGCCCGCGGCGAGGGAATGGTCCTCCACCGGCACAGCAAGACGTCGCACGCTCGGATCCAGGGAGGGCCCCTTGGGGACCGCCCACGAGCGCAGCACGTCGCCGATCTGAAGACGCAGGTCGAAATGCAGGGTGGTGGCGTCATGCAGCTGGACCACGAACCGAGCCATGGGCTCAGCGGACATAGCTGGCGCCGTTGACGTCGATCGTGGTCCCCGTGGCGTGTCGTGCTCGCCCGCTTGCCAGGAACGCGATGACATTGGCGACATCGACCGGCTCCGCGACCTCACCCAGAGCGGTGTCCTCGGCGAAGAACTCGAGACCGTACTTGGCCACAGCTGGATCGTTGAACGGTGTGTTGACGAAGCCGGGCGCGACGGCGAACGCCGTCACGCCGTCGCGGCCGTACTGGCGCGCGATGGTCCGTGTCATAGCGACCACTCCGGCCTTCGCTGCCGCGTAGTGCCAGTAATCCTCATCCTCTCCGCGGAAGGCGGCCCGGCTCGCGAGGTTGACGATGATCCCGCCGTTCTGCTGTTCGCGAAACGTCCGGATCGCCTCGCGGCAGAGCGTTGCCGGCGACAGCAGGCATATCCGCAGCGTCCGCTCCCACGAAGCGGTCCAGGCGTTGAGCTCTCCGTCCGGATCGGCGGGCTCGTACACGCCCGCGTTGTTCACCAGGATGTCGACCCTTCCCTTCCACTCCACCGCCTCGCGCCAGAGGCGGGGCGTGCTGCGCGGGTCCGTGAGGTCGGCGCCGAGGCCCAGTGCGCGATCCCCGAGCTCATCGGCGAGTTCCCGGACCGGACCGGCAGCGTCGAGGTCGTGCAGAACGACGTGGGCCCCCGCACTGGCGACGAGTCGCGCCGTGGCCGATCCGATGCCACCGGCGGCGCCGGTTATGAGCAGCACGCGGCCTGTCATATCGATCATGCCTCTCCCCTCGTTCGAACCATCGCGTGGAGCCTGAAGCACCGCGGCGGCGGACGGCGTTGACCCGTGAAGGGCGGAGCGTTACCTTCTTCGTGGATTGGATCTCGCAGCCGAGGTAGGTGTGTAATCGGCGGGCGCCCGCACGAACGTGAAGGACCCGGCATCACGGTGCGCGTCGTGGGCGTCGTGGTGGCGGTTGGGCTGGTGGTGCTGTTTGGCGCGGCGAGCGC
>DATDLN010000007.1:0-9651 GCA_036519295.1 Thermoleophilaceae bacterium | reverse complement strand
CCTCCAGCGCCGTGCCGACCAGGCATGACAGCCCGGACGACGGCGTCCGGCCGGTGATCGGCGTCCCGCCCGGCGAGCTCTCGACTATCCGGACGAGGTGATCGACGATCGGGCGGAGCTTCGGCGCTCGGCGGCGCCGCTACTCGACTTCGACTTCGACGCGCTGCTGCTCTGCGACGGCCAGCCGCTCCCTTCCGCGCGGGTCGCAGAAGCTCCGGGAATTCATGGGCAAGGAGACGGGGTGACGGAGACCGACACTCGCTAGCGGCGCAGGGGCGGGGCGATCAGCGAGGGCGGGAAAGATCTGCCACATCGTCAAGCCGGACGACCCGGACACGGCGCTCTGCGGCAAGGACGTCACGGGCTACCCGTAGAACCCGCCCTGGCCGATGTGGGTCATCTGCGTCGACCGGGCGCTGCCGGCCGGCGCTGGTGACCCTGCCGGTACCCCATCAACAGGAACTCGCGGTCGCCGCCGTTCTTGCATTCTTCGAGGAGCAACGACCGTTCCGAGCCTCCTTGGAGGAGCTATGAGCGACAAGAAGATCTGGTTCATCACCGGAGCTGGGCGCGGCATGGGCCTGGACCTTGCCAAGGCTGCCCTGGCCGTCGGCGACGCGGTTGTCGCCACCGGCCGCAACCCCGAGGCCGTCGCCAAGGCGGTCGGCCAGGCCGACGACCTGCTGGCCGTCAAGCTCGACGTCACCCGCACCGACGACGCCGAGCAGGCGGTGCGGGCCGCTGTCGACCGCTTCGGCCGCATCGACGTGCTGGTCAACAACGCGGGCAGCTTGTGTGCGGGTTACTTCGAGGAGCTGGCGCCGGAGCAGATCGAGCGGCAGCTGGCGACGAACCTCATCGGCCCGATGAACGTCGCCCGCGCCGTCCTGCCCATCATGCGCAAGCAGCGCTCGGGCCACCTCGTCTCGATCTCGTCGGGCGCGGGCCTCGTCGGCTTCGAGTTCTGTTCTGCCTACGCCGCGTCGAAGTTCGGCCTGGAGGGCTGGATGGAGTCGCTTGAGCCTGAGGTCGCTCCGTTCGGCATCCACACCACGATTGTCGACCTTGCGAACTTCCGCACCGAGATCCTGACGAGGAAGTCGGCGACCTACGCCGAGTCGTCCATCCAGGACTACGCCGACCGCACCGCGGAGCAGCTGCGATGGTGGGAGGAGCAGAGCGGCAGGCAGCCCGGCGACCCCGCCAAGCTCGCCCAGGCGCTGGTGGCGATCGCCAGCCAGGAGTCGCCCCCGCCCCGTTTCATCGCCGGCGCTGATGCGATCGCCCTGGTCGAGCAGAAGGTCGCCGCCCTGCAGCAGGCGATAAACGCCTACCGGGACCTGTCCACGTCGCTGGCCGTCGACGAGGTCCAGGCCGCCGGGAACTGGAGGTAGATCGCCATGTGCGCAACCGTCATGAGCTCCTTCGTGCGCACGCTCCGCGCGCCGCTGGTCGAGGCGGCCGACCGAGACGTGCGGGCCGCGTCCTAGCCCTCAGCCGGAGTGCCCTCCGCTTCCTCGCCTACGGGGTGCCGTTGCGGGCGGCCCCGCCGCCGCCGCCGCCGAGCCGGTCGAGGCCGAACGACGCGGTCGCCGTGCCGCGGAACAGGCTGTCCTGCTCGCCGGGAGAGAGGTCGCCGACCAGCTCCTCGTAGGCGTCGTAGTGCGGCTCGAAGCCGCGCGCGAGCCGCGCGATCGGCAGGTGGCTGCCGAGCATGCAGCGGTCGGGCCCGAAGACGTCGATGAGCGTCCGAATCGACGGCCGCGCCACGTCGACCCTCCAGTCCATGCCGAGGACGCACTCGACCGCGGAGATGTCCGCGCACACGTTCTCGCAGCGGCTCAGCTCCGCGACGCTCCGCCCCCAGCGCTCGCGGCCCTCGGTGGTGAGGTCGAGCGGCCACCCCCGGACCGAAAAGGTGGAGCGGATGTCCGGCTGGAGGCGGACGACGTCGAGCAGCTCCGGGAGCTGGTGGGCGAAGACCTCGAGCCCGCAGGCCACATCCCAACCGCGCAGGCACGACAGGCCCGCCCGCCAGGCGGGATCGGTAAGCAGGTCCGGCCGCGCAGCGAAGCGTCTGAGCGGGAACAAGGGCTTCATCGGCGGCGCCTCCGGCCCGGTCGGGGTGTCGGTCGACGCCGCCTACGTCTACTGGGCCAACGCCGGCACGGGCACGGACACGATCGGCCGGGCCACCCTGGACGGGACGGGCGCGAACCAGAGCTTCATCGGCGGCGCCCCCAACCCGGCCGGGGTGGCGGTCGACGCCGACCACGTCTACTGGGCCAACAACGGCACGAACACGATCGGCCGGGCCAACCTGGACGGGACGGACGCGAACCAGAGCTTCATCGTCCTCGGCGAGGCCTCCGACCCGTTCGGAGTGGCGGTCGGCGCCGGCTAGACGGAGCGATCGGCCCTCTCGAGCGACTGCATCTGAACAGCTGATCCAAGGAAAGGCCCGCTTCGGCGGGCCTTCCGCTTCGAGGGCGAGCGTTCGGTAGCAATTCGGGCGCGAATGCTTTCGCAGGCGCTGATGTGGGCTTGGTTGTCGCGAGCGTGCTGCGCAGGCTCCGGATCGAGAACCTCGTCCTAATCCGGCAGACCGACCTCTCGTTCGAGCCCGGCCTGCCTCTCTCTTGACTAGCTCGAGCAGGGGGTCGCGGCAGGGCTCGCACCGGATCCGCCTTCGCGGTCGGTCATCCCGGCCTCGACCCCAGGCCCTCCCGCCGACCCCACCGCGACCGCCGCCCTCGCGGACGATCGCTTCCGGCGCCAGGCGATCAGGCGGCTAGTGAGGCGGCACGTGCGTGCTTTGGACGAGTTCCGGCTGCCCCGGATGGCGGCTGCCGGCTCCCGCATCGCCAGCGAGAAGCAGGCGTAAGTCGGCCACGGCGGTGCGGCGCTCGTAGATCGTCCGCACCGAGCGTGAGGGGCCGTGCCTCCGGTGCGCTCGCTCCTGTGCGCGAGCGGCGGCGCGCTGGAAGCCCGAAGCCAAACCAGGCGGTCTCGCAGCCGTTAGCGTCGTTGGGTAGCCGGCGTGGCCATGCCCGCCTCACCACCGGACTTGTGAGCGACGACGCGCTCGACGATCCCCCGCTTCAACCGCTCGACGCTCTCGATCTCGAACCCGACGTTCGCGAGGTAGTCCAGGGGGTCTCGCATGAGGTGGTCGGCGGCAAAGCGGACGCTGAGCGGGTCGAGCACTCTTTGGGCTGCGCGTATCGGAAGCGACGGGCTGCGGACGTGTTCGAGCAGCACCAGCCGCCCGCCTGGGCGCAGGACCCGATGCGCCTCGGTCGCGGCCGCGCGGTCATCGGGGATCGTGCAGAGGCCGAATGTGATGATCACCGTGTCGAAGCTCTGGTCCTCGAACTCGAGCGCCTGCGCGTCGCCGAGGCGCAGGTCGACCTCGCGTCCCAGCTCCTGGGCCCGCTGTCGGCCGATCTCGAGCATCTGTGGGCTGAGCTCGATTCCGGTCAACCGAACGTCGGCGGGGTAGTAGGGCAGATTGCGCCCGGTTCCGGCCGCGAGCTCGAGGACCTCGCCGTTGGCCTGTGAGCAAGCCCACTCCCGCCCGCCGGCGAAGAGGATCCGGTCAAAGAACCCCATCTGGCGGTCGTAGCGGGGCGCCTCCTTGTCCTGAATGCGCCGGACGCGCTCGGTCTCCGCGCGGGTCGTTTCCTTCATTGCTTGACCTCGTGAACTCCGTTCTGCTTCGCGCCGGGAGTCATCCGAGAAGCAGGTCCAGCGCTCGCCCATACAGATCCTTGCCCACCCCATGCGGGTCGGCGAGCTGCTCGACGGCCATGCCATTGGTCAGCGCGATCACGACGGTGGCGAGCTGATCCGCTGGCAGCGCGAGCGAGAGTCCGAGCCTCGCCGCGCGCTCGGCCAGCACGTCGGAGATCGCGGACCGCAGCTTCGCGTGGCGTTCTGCGAACTTTGGGCGCAGCTTGGGGTCTCGGGCCGCCTGCGCCCAGAATTCGATCAACAGCGTCAGCCAGCGCCGCTGCTGCCTGACGTAGGCGGCGAACTCCTCGCCCACGGCCGCGCCCAGTCTCCGCTGCGGCGCCGTGCGCGCCGCCTCGTACATGACCTCGAGGCGCGGATCGATGTTCTCCTCCAGGACGGCGAGGAAGAGATCGGCCTTGCCGGCGAAGTTCGAGTACACCGCGCCGGTCGTCAGCCCAGCCTCCGCAGCGATCTCCCGCAGGCTTGCCCCCTGAAAGCCGCGCCGCAGGAAGACCCTCGCCGCCGCGGCGACCAGCGCCTCGCGGGTCGGAACACCCCTCGCCACAGCCATGGGAGCAATGATAACGTTGTTATTGAGTAACGCTGTTATCGACCCGGAGGAAGACTGATGGCTGGCACGCCGCGCGAGCGGCCCCCCGAGATCGCGGAGGGCGTCTACAGGCTGGGAACCAGGTAGGTCAACTTCTACCTCGTCGCAGAGGAGGCCGAATTCACGCTCATCGACGCCAGCTATCCCGGCTACTGGAAGTACATATCCGCGGCGACCGCTGCGCTCGCCGCGGGCCCGGAAGCGATCCGCGCGGTGATCGTCACACATCACCACGCCGACCATGCCGGCAGCGCGGAGCGGCTCCGGTCGACCGCGGGCTCCCGCGTGCTGGTCGGCGAGGGCGACGCCTGGATCGTCGCGGGCAAGTACCCATCGCACGCGAGCCCGGGCTTCTACCGACAGTCGTCATTCCGGCCGAGCGGGATCGGCTTCCTCGCGCACAGCACCCTCGCCGGTGGCGCGAAGTACCGACCGGTCCTCAGCCTCGAGGGGCTCACAAGGGATGAGACGCTTGACCTGCCCGGGCGGCCGCGCGTCATCCACACGCCCGGCCATACCGCGGGCCACTACTCGGTTGCCCTCCCCGAGCGCGGCGTCCTGCTATCGGGCGACGCGCTGGCGACGTTCGACTACGTCACCGGGAAGCACAGGCTCGGACTGCACCGCCTGAACGACGACCGTGAGACCGCGCTCGCCTCGCTCGATCGGCTCGCCGCGGTCGATGCCGAGGTCGTCCTCCCCGCCCACGGCGAACCATGGGCCGGCGGCACAGCTCGAGCGCTCGAGATCGCCCGGGAGAACTTCTAGGCGAGCACCAACGATGCCTGCTCCCCGCTCTGCTGCTCCTGGCCTTCCGCTCGGCATCGCGCCGATGAGTACCGGCGCGGCCCAAGCCCAGCGGGACATCGATACGCTCAGAGCGGTCTGGCGACCGCGCCCGAAGCAACCCGCACGACCGACCCCCGTGCATGGGCCGTCGGAATAGCAAACGCCTCCTGGTCCGAACATCACGCTAGCCGGAGCTCGGCGGCACCCCCGCTTTCCGATCGCCATGCGGGAGTCATCCCCCAGCGGGCGACCGCTCCCGAGATGGACGACCTTCGGGCGCGTCCCGTTCCCCACTAAGGACGCCCGCATTCTCCGAGAGGAGAAGTTTCGCCTCGACAGTTCTGCTTCGCGGATGCAGGCGTCAATGGCCGAGCCCGACGCGTGCCTCCCCCTCGTCCATTGCGGTCACGTGCCGGGTCTAAGGAGACGTAATCGCCTGGCTTCGAAAAGCACAAGCTGGCGACCAGCGTGGACCGCCAGGAACGCGCTGGGTGCACGCTGGCTGCGAGTCATTCATCGACCTCCGATCTCCTTTGGTCGGCGTTGGTACGTTCGTGAGGTGGCGGAGGCCCCGGATCGCCAGGAGCTCTTGACCGCTCTGACCACCGAGCACTTCACGCTCCAGGGCGCCCGCTCGCAGACCGCGAGCGAGAGCGCCTCCCGCGCCTCGCTCTGCATCCTCTCGGTCTCCAGCGCGCTGGTCGCGCTGGGGTTCATCGGCCAGGCATCGCAGATCGGCACCACCTTCGATGTCTTCGCCCTCACCGTACTCCCGACGCTCTATGTCCTCGGCGTCTTCACCTTCGTGCGAGTGGTCGAGTGCGGTGCCGAGGACTTCCGCTACGGCGTCGCAATCAACCGGATCCGCAACTACTACAAGCAGATCGCCGGCGACCAAGCGAAGCTCTTCCTGCTCTCCGGGCACGACGACGGACGAGGGGTGTTCGAGAACGCTGCGGTGCCGCCCGAGAGGCGCAAGCAGTTTTTCACCTTCGCAACGGTCGTCGCCGTGATCAACAGCGTGGTCGGTGGCAGCGCGATTGCGATCGCGCTCGGTGCGATCGCCGATACCTCGCTTGGCGTAGCCGCGGGCGTGGGCGGCGTCGCGGCGCTCGTTTCCCTTGTTGCTCTGCTCCGTTACGCCGACCGGCTGCTCGAGGAGCGCGCGGGCCGCACCGAGTCGATCTTCCCTTCGCCGCAGTAGCGTCCGGCAACTGCAGCGCCGATCGGACCCCGTGGGGCGGCTACGTCCTGGGTATCGCCCTTGGTATCAAGGAATAGTGCGATCGCCGCAGCTGATCGTGCTCGCGTTGGACGACGGACAGGAGTAACGCGCGCGCGAGGCTGCGCGTTCGTTTCGCCTTGCATAAGCGGGCGTGTTCGAGTGGGTCTCTCGGACGCTCGCGCATCGTCCGATGCGCTAGCGGCCGTCGCCTCTTCGGAGGCGCCTCTTTCCACCCGAAGCAGCGGTCTCAGCTTTCGGGATGCGATCGAGGACCGTCAGTCGAGGATCGTCAGGTCGAGCTCGCGGAGGCGCGCGGGGTCGGAGAGCCAGTCCATCTCGACGATTCTTCCGTGTCGTACCGTGAACCCTCCGATCGAGAAGGGCTGGTCGTCCCGCGTCGTGACCACTCCCACCGCACCGTTGATGAGCGCCGGCTTCATGACGAGCCCGAGCTGCGAATAGAACATAGCCTGGCCGATGACCGCGGCGGCCCTCCGGACTTCTCGCGATCCGGCTGCGCCAAGGTCGGGCTCAAGGACCACATCGGGGTCGAGAACTGCGACCAAGCGGTCGAAGTCCCCGTCGCGCGCGGCCGCGAGGAAAGCCTCCACGACCTCTCGCGGAGTGTCCAGGTCGGCGTCGGAGACGGTGTTCTCAGCCCGCACGCGGCGGCGCGCGGCTCGCGAGCTGGCGCGCCGCGTCGGGGGAGCGGTCGACGATCGGGGCGATCTCGTCAAGGGCACGGCGAAGATGTCGTGGAGCACGAACGCGAGCCGCTCGGCGGGGTTCAGCGTCTCGAGGACCACGAGCAGCGCGAGGCCGACGAAGTCGGCCAGGAGCGCCTCGTGCTCCGGGTCGGTCGCGTCGACGCGGTCGACGATCGGCTCGGGCACGCGCACCTCCAACGGAACCTCTCGGCGCGTTCGGCGCGAGCGCAGCATGTTCCGCGACACGCGCCCGACGACGGTCGTCAGCCAAGCGCCGAGGTTCTCGACCTCGCGTGCGTCGGTGCGGCTGAGTCGCAGCTAGGCCTCCTGGACGGCGTCGTCGGCCTCGCTCACGGAGCCGAGCATCCGATAGGCCACCACGCGCAGGCGGCCTCGTTGCTCCTCGAAGCGCTCCGCCAGCCAGTCTCGCTCATCCATCGTTCACGTGCCTCCGTCGTGTCGGGTCATGGCACTCGACCCCTGAAGGCACCAAACAAGCATGCAGTCCGCGAGGAAGATTGCAGTAGTAGGGGCAACCGGGAGGGTCGGCCGCCATGTCGTCGACATCCTGGAGGCCCAGGGTCACGACGTCGTTCCGATCCTTCCGTGACGGGGAGCGCGTCGTCGTGCTCGGCAAGGAGAGCTTCGAGATCAAGAAGACCGGCGCCACCGTTCCCGGAAGCGAGCACGCCACCGTCCTCGACATCCACGACGGTTTGACACCAGGTTCCTCGTGATCCAGGACATGTCCGCGTTCGTCGACGCATACCGGAGCGACTAGCCCGGGCGTGGCGCGCGAGCTGTCCCCTCGCGCGACTCCCGTTCGTCGTCCATACGACAGCGACGATTGGAGCCAGACATGACCGACCGCCAGGAGTACATGGAGCGCCGCTGGATCGCCCTCATCCTGCTCTGCTTCGCGCAGTTCATCGTCGTGCTGGACGCGTCGATCGTGAACGTCGCGCTGCCTTCGATCGGCGAGGCACTCGACTTCTCGCAGAGCAACCTCGCCTGGGTTGTGAATGCGTACGTGCTCACGTTCGGCGGCTTCCTGCTGCTCGGCGGGCGCCTGGCCGACCTGCTCGGGCGCCGGCGCGTGTTCATATCGGGGCTGCTGCTGGTCGCCGCCGCCTCGCTCGCGGCCGGCTTCGCCTCTACCGAGGGCCAGCTGATCGCGGCCCGCGCTGCCCAGGGTCTCGGCGCCGCGATCATCTCGCCGTCCGCGCTGTCGATCGTCGCCAATACCTTCAGCGACGGGACCGAGCGCAACAAGGCGCTCGGGGCGTGGGGCGCGATCTCCGGCGCCGCGGGAGCAGCGGGCGTGCTGCTCGGCGGCATCCTCACCGACGGGCCAGGCTGGGAGTGGGTGCTGTGGATCAACGTGCCGGTCGCGCTGGTCGTCGCGGCGCTCGCGCCGCGGCTGATCCTCGAGAGCCGCTCCGAGTCCGCCACGCGTCACTTCGACACCGCCGGAGCGGTGAGCGTCACGGCCGGACTCTCGCTGCTCGTCTACGCGATCGTCGACGCGAACGACGCCGGCTGGGGATCGACCCAGACGATCGGGCTGCTCGCGCTCTCGGCCGCGCTGATCGCGGCCTTCATCGCGATCGAGCTCCGCTCGCAGGCGCCGCTCGTGCCCTTCCGGATCTTCCGCCTCCGGACCCTGACCGGGGCCAACGCCGTCGGCCTGCTCGTCGGCGGATCGCTGTTCTCGATGTTCTTCTTCATCACGCTCTACATGCAGCAGGTGCTCGGCTACAGCCCGATCGAGGCGGGCCTCTCATACCTACCGCTCGCGCTGATGATCATCGTCGCGTCCGGTGTCGCAGCCCAGCTCGTCACGCGGGTCGGCTTCAAGCCGGTGCTGGCGATCGGGATGGCACTCATCGCCGCCGCCCTGCTGTGGTTCTCGCAGGTGTCCGTGGACGGTGGCTTCCTCAGCGACATCCTCGGCCCGTCACTCCTTGCGGCGGCCGGCCTCGGGTTCGCCTTCGTGACCACCACCATCGCGGCGGTCTCGGGCGTCCGCGAACAGGAGTCGGGGCTCGCCAGCGGGCTGATCAACACCTCGCAGCAGATCGGTGGCGCGCTCGGGCTGGCGGTGCTGGCGACGATCGCAAACTCGCGGACCGACGATGTCCTCGCGAGCGCCAGCGGCGCTCGTCCGGATGTGACGAACGCGCTCAACGAGGGTTTCCAGGCGGCGTTCATCGGCGGCGCCGGTATCGCGCTGCTAGGCCTGGTGCTCACCCTGGTCCTCATCCGAAACCGTGACAGTCGCGCCCACGTTCAGCTCGGCGCCCGCGCTCAGGAGCAGCCCGCAAACGCGTAGGCAAGGGCCAGGTCACGGTCTGCGCAAGGATTGCTCGCGCGACCGTCTCCGAGTCGGCTCGATCGAGCCCCTGACCGGCGCCCTCACACTGACCACCAGCACCCGCGCCACATGCGGCTCAATACTCCGCACCGTCTCCACCTCAATGCCCGCAAGGCGGGGTGACCGCAATGGACTGCCATGAAGGAGGCCTCCTCTGGTGACACGCTCCGGCTGTCACCGAGGAGCGAGCTCAAAGGAGGCCCGACTTCAA
>DATDLN010000006.1:0-2095 GCA_036519295.1 Thermoleophilaceae bacterium | reverse complement strand
GGGCATGGCGGGCAAGGCATCGGAGCGGTTCGTCTGGGCGGTCGACACTCTGGAGGTCCGCCCGGCCGACCGCCTGCTCGAGGTCGGCTGCGGCCACGGCGTCGCGGTCTCACTGGTCTGCGAGAGGCTGACGACGGGAACGATCACCGCGATCGACCGCTCGCCCAAGATGATCGAGATGGCCACGCGGAGGAACCGCGAGCACGTCGACGCGGGCAGGGCTGTGCTCGAGGCCATCGCGCTGGAGGACGCGGACCTCGGCGATCGGCGCTTCGACAAGGTCTTCGCCTTCAACGTCGCTCCCTTCTGGCAGCAGCCGGAGGCGGCGCTCGGTGCCGTCCGCGAGTACCTCGCCCGGGATGGGGCCGTCTACCTCTTCTGGGACGCGCGCCACTCCGCGCCGGAGCGAGCCCGGGACCTCGGGAACGAGCTGGCCGACCGGCTATGCGAGGGCGGATTCTCCGTCGACAGGGTGCTGGTCGAGGACCTGCGCCCGGCCCCCGCGGTCTGCGCGATCGGGCGGCCCCACGGCGGATGAACATGGACCGCAACACCGTGTCGCGTTCCCATGCCAGCGGGAGCGCTCGCGCTCGTCGCGACTCAGATCATCAGTCCCGCGCTGGCCGAGATCATGGGCGGTCGCCGGTTGTGCACGGCCGCGATGATCTCGGCGGTGTCGATCCCGTCGAGATAGACCGACGTGACTCCGAGGTTGACGTGGCCGAGCTGGCGCTGAATCACCTTGAGCGGGACACCTTCGCGAGACATCTCGACCGCATGCGCATGACGGAGTTGGTGAGGCGCGAAGCGTCTCCGCACTCCGGCCTTCCCCGCGATGCGGCGCAGGTGGTTGCGTGCGGCGGCGGGCGTCCAGGGCCTGCCGCGCGTCTGGCCGTCGATGACGCAGAAGAGCGTCCCGACGGGCATCTCAATCCGGCGGTCGAGCCAGGGGCGGAGCTGGTCGAAGCCCCAGTCGTCCATCCCGACCTCGCGGCGCTTGCCACCCTTGCCCTGGCGGACCAGCACCGAGCCGCGCGCCGGGTCAAGGTCCGGCTCAGTCAGTGCCATCGCCTCGCCGATCCGAAGTCCTGCCCGCCAGAGCACGACGATCAGGGCGCGCAACCGGAGCCCGTGCTCGGACTCGCCCGCCTGGCGCATGACCGCGACGATCTCCTCGACTCTCGGGGGGTCGGGCGGATAGCTGAAACCCTTGTTGCGCGGCGGGCGCCCGGCGTGGAAGCCGGGAAGGGTCGCTGGGGAACGCCGCCGCCCCGCGGCGTCGAGCAGCTGCAACGTGGACATCGAACCTCCCTCGTAGAACGGCCATATCGGCCTGGCCTACCAGGTGCGTCCGAGGTTTCGTATTACAATTCCACGGTGGAGATCCATCCATCGGCGCGCAAACACGGCATCGCCGACGAGGACATCGAACACGCCATGAGACACGCGCTCGCAATCGACGATCAGGAAGACGACACCCGCCTCTACCTCGGCCCGGCCCGCAGCGCCGATCTGCTCGAGGTCGTCACGATCGTGCGCGACGACGATTCCGACCTGCAATGCACGCGATGAAGATGCGGCTCAAATACCGGCGGCTGCTGCCGGGAGGCTAAAGATGGCGAGGAAGAAGACCCACGGCAAGACGGCCAGCGGCAAGCCGATAACCAACGAACTCGTCGAGCAACTCGCCGACAAGGCCGAAGCCGGCTACGACGTCGAGGAGACCCTCCGCCGCCGGGGTGGACGCCCACCGATCGGCTCCGCCGCCGCCAGCGTCGAGTCCGTCCGGCTCGACCCCGAGCTACGCCACGCGCTCACCCAGCGAGCCGAGCGAGACCACGAGACCACCTCCTCGGTGATCCGCAAGGCGCTGCGCAAGTACCTCCAAGTCGGCTGACTGCGGCCGAGCCGGGAGTCGCTCCTACCCAGCGGCGTCCCGCCGAGCGCTCCCGCATCCATGGGCGAGCGACACTCTGATCCGTCCGCGACCCTGCTAGTGCTCGCCCGCGGCTTGCACGAGCAGGGCGATTTGGACGCGGTTGTCGACCTCGAGCTTGTCGAGGAGTCGGGAGACATGGCCCTTGACCGTCGCGAC
>DATDLN010000005.1:0-3834 GCA_036519295.1 Thermoleophilaceae bacterium | reverse complement strand
CAGCAGGGCCGCTACGGCCCACAGATACCTTCGCATTCAGTCCCTCCAGACAGTGTCGTGAACGCTACGCACACGTAGCGCCCCGGCAATCTACATGTTCCGGGTAGAGGTCAAATTAAGGTTTCGCGAGCCTCGCGAAGCGCTCTGATAAGCCTCATTTGAGGCACAGGCTCGACAAATCCAGGCCGAAAACCGGGTGGAAGCGGGCGCAGTTCTCGGCATCCATCCGCTCCGAGAGCAGGCTCGGCTGGAGCTCCGTACCGAGTGGTACGGCGTAGCCCTCTGTCACGACGCGCTCGTCGGCGGAGGCCCAGGCATCGTCCGCCTCCTCGCCGTCGGATGGCTCGATGCCCTCGGCAACCTCCTCGCTGAGCTGGGCATCGAGTGTTCGGCGCGTGATCCGCTCGAAGAAGGCCTCCGGGTGGGCCACGAGCGGGGCGATTCGCTCGACGCTCAGGCGCGCACCGGCGCTTCCTCGGAATGTCGCGTCGAGGCCGACCTTGCGGAGCGCGAGCACCACGTAGCGCGCGACGACCGGCGGCGTACCCACACCGGCCCGCACACTTACCCGCGCATTCTCCGCCGCGGCCTCCTGGATCCGCTCGTGGGCCGACACCAGGTCCGCCGGTTCGTCACGATCGCCGTACGGGCAGGGGTCGAGCGGCCGATAGCCGTCGACCGCCTCGGGTAGGAAGTTGCAACTCGATTCGAGCAGACCCTTGTACAGGCGCACGAGCTTCTCGCCGTCGAGAGATTCGCTGACGGCTCCCCGTACGGCGGGATCGTCGAATGGCGGCGCCCCCGAATCCGGGATGAGCGCGACCGTCGATGTGGTGGGGTCCTCGCGATACCGGTCGTTGTACTTCGAGCGGATCTCGGGGAGCAGGTCGGTCGGAGCCACCTCCTGCATGAGGTCGAGTTGTCCGGTGATGACCGCCCTTGCCTGGCGCACGGCGGAGCCGCCACGTACGAGTGCGATGTTGTCCACGTGCCCCGCCGGAACCTCGGCCAGGTGAAAGTCCCGCACGCGCGCGAGGACCATTCGCCTGCCCTTCCCAACATCCGCGATCCTGTAGGGCCCAAGGCCCGGGGGTGGGCGGCCACTCAAGTCCTTGGCCTCGGTTCCGCGCGGCAGGGGGGCGCTCGAAGGCAGCGCCAGGATGTGCGGGAATGCCGGGTCCGGGTGCGTCAGCGTCACGCGGATGCTTCCCGAGCGCGCGTCGGCGTCGATCGAGCTGATCCCCGCGTAGAGCGGCGCGAGCGGGGAACGCAGCTCCCGGACCCGCTTCACCGCGCGTTCGAAATCCCCGGCGCGGACCCGGGCGCCGTTCGAGTAACGGAGCCCTCGGCGGAGTCGAAATGTATACGTGAGTCCGTCGTCGGAGACCTCGGGAAGATCCCGGGCGAGACCGGGCACGGGATCGGTCCCGTCGCGGCCCTCGGCGTGGCGGTAGGTCAACAGCGGCGTGTAGACGAGCCAGAGCGCCTGGAGCGCGCGCGCGTCGGTTGCGAGGCTTGGATCTAGCGTGCTAGGAACGTTCGACGCCCCGACCGCGATCGAGCCCCCTTCGCGCGCGCTCCCGCCTCGGTCGTCGTGAGCCGAGCAGCCCCCAAGGGCCAGGACACTCATGAGGGTTGCCGCGGCAAGACATGCCGCATGTGGCGGGCGCACGCGGGACATCCTCGCGAGCGCTCCCGCTAGGGGCTTGCCCCGGGGGGAGCGCGGAGCAGCTCCTCGCGCATGATCGACAGCGACTTGCGGATCAGACGCGACACATGCATCTGCGAGAGGCCTATGCGGTGGGCGATCTGCGTCTGCGGGAGGCCCTCCTCGAAACGCATCCGAAGGATCTCCCGCTCGCGCGGCGCGAGCCGGCCGAGCGCGGGCTCGAGCGCGGCGCGGTGCTCTGAGCGCTCGAACTCCACGTCCTCGTCGCCGATCGTCTCGAGCGGGTCGAGCTCCTCCTCGCCTCCGGGGCCGCTGGAGAGCGACACGGTCGAGTAGGCGGAGCCGACCTCCATCGCCTCGAGCACCTCCTCCGGGCTGGTCTTCAGCTCGTCCGCGATCTCGGCGATGCTCGGCGACCTGCCGAGCTTTCCGGTGAGCCGCTCGATCGCGCCCGACATCGAGGCATTCAGCTCCTGGAGCGCTCGAGGTACGCGGATCGCCCATCCCTTGTCGCGGAAGTGGCGCTTGATCTCGCCCACGACGTTCGGGGTGGCGTAGGTGGCGAGCGAGACGTCGCGCTCGAGCTCGAAGCGGTCGATCGCCTTGATCAGGCCAATCGCCCCAACCTGCTCGATGTCCTCGAGCGCCTCGCCCCGGCCGGCGTAGCGGCGGGCGAGCGAGCGCACGAGCGGCAGATGGCGCTGGATCAACTCCTCGCGGGCGCCCGTGTCACCGCCCTGGTGGTAGCGGCGAAGCAGCACGCGATCCTCCTCGCGCGCTCGCTCGGGCAGCGGAGATCGGCGCGGGGCCGTGCTCACGGCACTCCCTTCAGCTTCTCCAGCCGCACGACCACACGTCCGTCGGCGGACGGCTCGACGCCGAACGAGTCGACCACCGTCTCGAGAATGCGCCTGAGGGTCAGGTGCCCGGGCTGCACCTCGCCGTCGCGCAGGGCGTCCGCGATGGCGGACTCGCTCAGCGGGCCGACGCGCGTGCGGATACTGGTCTCCCCCACCTCGAACGAGAGGTGGACGCTTCCAATCTGGCCCGCCTCGGCGAGCAGCCGCTCCACGGCCAGCTGGAGGTCGTCGATCTCCTCGAAGGCGAAATCGACGCGCTCGGCGATGCCCCCGATGATCAGCCGCACGACGGCCTGGAAGTCGCCGGACAGCGGCGCGTCGAGATCGATGCGCTCCTGGTGCTCCGTCACGCGATGATCCCCTCACCCACCACACAGTCCCCGCGCATCAGGCACGCAAGCTGGCCCGGGGCGACGGCGGTGGCCGGGCGCTCCAGCTCGAGGTCGAGTTGCCCGCTGGTGTCCACGACCCGGCACGGAATCGGCTCCGAGCGATAGCGGAGCTTGACGGTGTCAACGGCCTCCGCGCCGCGATGCAGGCGGGCCCGCTCGAGGCGCACGCGGGTCGTTTCGAGCGCCTCCCGCGGTCCCACCGTGACCCTGCCCGTCTCGGCGTCCTTGTCGAGCACGTACAGCGGCCTTTTCGAGGACAGCCGCAGCCCGCGGCGCTGGCCCACGGTGAAGTTGTGCTGCCCGTCGTGGCTCCCGAGCACGCGGCCGTCGCGGTCGACGATCTCCCCGGCGCGTCGCAGCCGCGGCCCGCCGTGGCGCTGAAGGAAGGCCCGGCCGCCGAGGCCCGCGACGAAGCAGAGGTCCTGGCTCTCGCGCTTGTCGGCCACGGGCAGCCCGGCGTCGCGGGCCAGCGCGCGGACGGCGTCCTTGGTGAGTCCGCCGAGCGGGAAGGAGAGCAGCTCGAGCGCGGCCGGCTCGAGCTTGGCGAGCATGTAGCTCTGGTCCTTGTGGGCGTCGGCGGCGGCTCGCACGAGCGGTCCGTGCTCGTCGCGCTCGATGCGGGCGTAATGGCCGGTGGCCAGCCGGGCGGCGCCGAGCGCCTCGGCCAGGTCGAGCATCGCATCGAAGCGCACCTGCCCGTTGCAGCGCACGCAGGGGTTTGGAGTCTGCCCGGTCGCGTAGCCGTCGAGAAAGTGCTCCACGACCTCCGCGCGGAAGCGCTCGCGCAGATCGAGGGTCACGTGCGGAAGGCCCATCCCGTGCGCGAGATCGCGAGCTCCCGTCACGGCCTGCGGCGAGCAGCAGCTGCGTTCGCCGTCGGTGGCCGGATCGGCCCACAGCTCGAGCGTCACGG
>DATDLN010000004.1:0-3584 GCA_036519295.1 Thermoleophilaceae bacterium | reverse complement strand
GGGCCCGGAGGGCCCGCGTCAAGCCCCGCCCGAGCCGGCTCCCCGGGCGGCCATCCCCGCGGCACGCCCGGGCGCGACCCCGGTCCGCCCGTCCCCGGCCATCTGCCGGGGACGGCGGGCTCCGGGGGCATGCCGGCGTCTACTGTCCGGGACCCTTTGCCCCCGGTTCGGGACCCTTCGCTCCTGGATCCGGACCCTTGGCCCCCGGATCCTTGATCGCCTCGGCGGCCTGCTTCGCCTTCTCGCTCATGCTCGCGTCGCTGGTGGCGACGTCCTTCAGCTCCTGGGCGTCCTCCTTCAGCGCCTCGGTGCCGCCGCGCTTCTGCACGATCCCTTTCGCCCTGTCGAGCAGATCGCTCAAACCCATCGCGTCCTCCTTGAATCGGCCGGGGTCTCGGGCGTCACGCTACTCCCCCCGCCGACCGGGGCGACAACAGCCGGGCCGGTACGCTGCCGGCGCATGGATCTGCGAAGGCTCCGCGCCGGGGAATGGATCGTCGCCGTCTCCGGCGCGGTGCTGTTTTTGGCGCTTTTCCTGCCGTGGTACACGGCGGACGCCGGGAAGTCGACCACCGCCTGGCAGTCATTCGCCGTTCTCGACGTCGTGCTCGCTCTGATCGCCGCGTCGGCCGTCACGCTCCTCGTCGTCACCGCGACGCAGCCGGTCCCGGCCGTGCCGGTCGCGCTGGCGGCGCTGGTCGCGCTCGGCGGCCTCGTAGCCACCGTCCTGGTCCTGATCAGGGTCTTCGACCTGCCCAACGAAGCCGCAGGCCGCGAATGGGCGCTCTGGCTCGGTCTCGCGGGATCGCTCGGGATCCTCGGCGGCAGCATGCTCGCGGTGCGCGACGAGCGGCTCTCGCCACCCGGCCGACACACCGACCTCACCGGTCGCCCGGCGCACCCGCCTCCGGACGTCGAGACGATTCCCGCCCCTCGAGGGGAGGGAGCGGCCTGAGCCTCGAGCCCGGCCTCGAGCGCAGCGAGGAGTTCACGGTCGAGGGCCGCCTGCTAACCGACGTGGGCGGCACCCTCCCGACCAAGGTGCTCTCGACCCCGGCCATGGTCGGGCTCATCGAGTGGTGCGCCACGACCCTGAGTCAGGATTACTTCCCGGACGGCAAGGTCACGGTTGGCTTCGAGGTTTGCGTGAAGCACGTGGGTGCGGCGGCCGAGGGTGCTCGCTGCACGATTCACGCAACCCTGCATGAAGTGGTGGACGGCCGCAAGCTCCGCTTCGACGTGGAGGTGCGCGAGGGCGAGCGGACCATCGGCGTGGGCACGCACGAGCGCCGGGTCGTAGACCGCGCGGCCTTCCTACAATCGCGCGAATGATCGATCGCCAGCAGGTCCTCCACGTGGCGCGGCTGGCGCGCCTGCGGCTCAGCGAGGAAGAGGTCGACCGCATGGCCGGCGAGATGTCAACGATCCTCGAGCACGTGGAGACGATGAACGAGCTCGACCTCGAGGGGGTCGAGCCGACCTCGCACGTCGTCGAGCTCCAGAACGTGCTGCGCGAGGACGTGCCGCGCGAATGCCTGCCGCGTGAGCGGGCGCTCGAGCAGGCGCCCGACGCGGCCGATGGCGGGTTCCGCGTACCGACCCCGGGGCAGGCGTGACAGATCTACTGCCGATCACCGCCGTTCAGCAGGCGGAGCTGATTCGTGCCGGCGAGGTGTCCGCGCGGGAGGTGTTCGACTTCTGGCGCGGGCGCGCGGAGGGCGACGAGCTGGGCTCGTACCTGTGGGTGGCGGACGAGGCGCCACCGACCCTCGGCGATCTCCCACCGGTGGCGGTGAAGGACCTCTTCTGCGTCGAGGACGTGCCGAGCGGCGCCGGCTCGCGCATCCTCGAGGGCTACCGGCCGCCCTACACGGCCACGAGCGTCCGGAACCTCCAGGCGGCGGGCGCCGCGGTCCTCGGCAAGACGAACCAGGACGAGTTCGCGATGGGCTCGTCGAACGAGAACTCCGGCTACGGACCGGTCCAGAACCCCTGGGACCGCGAGCGCGTGCCCGGCGGCTCGTCCGGCGGCTCTGCCGCGGCGGTGGCGGCGGGCACGGCGCCCTGGGCGATCGGCACGGATACCGGCGGCTCAATCCGCCAGCCGGCGTCGTTGTGCGGGGTAGTCGGGCTCAAGCCCACCTACGGCGCCGTGTCCCGCTACGGAATGATCGCCTTCGCCTCGTCGCTCGATCAGTGCGGCCCGCTCACACGTGACGTGACCGACGCCGCGTTTCTCTTCCGCCATCTGGTGGGCCGCGATCCCTGCGACTCGACCTCGCTCGACTACCCCGAGGAGGTGACGCTCCCGGGCGCCGAGCGGCTCGACGGTCTGCGATTCGGCGTGTGGGGCCTGAACGAGGAGGGGCTCGACCCCGGCGTGGCCGACGTCGTTCGCGGGACGCTCGGCACGATCGAGGAGCTCGGCGGCGGCGTCGAGGAGATCGAGCTGCCGAGCGCGCCCCACGGCATCGCCGCCTACTACGTGATCGCCCCGGCCGAGGCGAGCGCGAACCTCGCCCGCTACGACGGCGTCCGCTACGGCCCGCGGGCGCAAACGGGCGGCGACCTCACCTCGATGTACGAGGAGACCCGCCACGACGGCTTCGGCGAGGAGGTCCGGCGCCGCATCATGATCGGCACCTACGCCCTCTCCTCCGGCTACTACGAGGCCTACTACGGGACCGCGCAGAAGGTGAGAACGAGGATCGCCGAGGACTTCCGTTCCGCCTTCGAGCGCGTCGACTTCGTGGTCACGCCCACCTCGCCGACCGTCGCCTTCAAGCTCGGGGAGCGCACCGCCGACCCGCTCGCCATGTACCTCTCCGACTACTTCACCGTTCCCATGCCGCTGGCCGGCATTCCCGCGGTGTCCATTCCCTGCGGACTGTCGGAGGGCCTGCCGGTCGGCTTCCAGATCGCCGGCCCGGCCTTCAGCGAGAGTCGCATCCTGGACGCGGCGCACGCGCTCGAGCGCGCGATCGGCTTCCAGGGGGTGCCGCGAAGCTGATGGCCACACGTGAGTACGAGCCCGTGATTGGCATCGAGACCCACGTGCAGCTGAGCACGCGGACGAAGATGTTCTGCGGCTGCGCGCTCTCCTTCGGCGACGAGCCGAACACGCACACCTGCCCGATCTGCCTCGGCCACCCCGGCACGCTGCCCGTGACGAACGCCGAGGCGGTCCACTTCGCGCTCATGATCGCGATGGCGTTCGACTGCGAGATCGCGCCGCGCTCGATCTTTCACCGCAAGAACTACTTCTATCCCGACCTGCCGAAGGGCTACCAGATCAGCCAGTACGACCTGCCGCTGGCCCGACATGGCCGCCTCGGCGACGTGCGCATCCACCGCGTGCACCTCGAGGAGGACGCCGCCAAGCGGGTGCACGCGGGCGGGTCCGGCCGCATCCACGGGGCCGAGACCAGCATCGTCGACTTCAATCGCGGCGGCACGCCGCTCGTCGAGATCGTCACCGAGCCCGACCTGCGGTCGCCCGCCGAGGCCGCGGAGTTCGGCCGCCTGCTCCAGGCCACGCTTCGTCGCATGGGCGTGTCGGACGTGAACATGGAGGAGGGCTCGCT
>DATDLN010000003.1:0-37400 GCA_036519295.1 Thermoleophilaceae bacterium | reverse complement strand
TCGACGCCCCATGCGTTCCGGGAGGCCGGGTCCGAGTTGGTGTACGGCAGCCCGGTGCCCGGGTTTACTCTCGGCGTCCAGAAGTTCGCCGCACTCGAGTCGTCCGTCTCCTTCCCGCCCACGACGCAGTGGTTCGTCATGCTGCGCCGCTGCATTGAAGTTGTGGAACGAGTAGTGTGAGCCGTCCGGGTTGGACACCGGCAGGATGAAGATGTCGGGGTTGTCGACAAGCCGCCGCGTCTGCCTGTCGATCGCGTAGTTGCGGAGTAGCTGCTCGGCGGTTTCGAGGCAGGTGAGTGGCGTAGCCCACTCGCGCGCGTGTTGCTCGCAGTACAGGAACACGCCGACCTTGGAGCCGCTGGCCCTGCGCGGCCGCGGCGCCTGTCCAGGCAAGCGCGCACACGCACGCAGCCCCCAGAACTCTCCCCAAAGTCCCCCTGAGCATGCTGCCTCCCTCGATTGGCGGCCGGGATGAGATCACTTTTTCCCGGCCCCGTCAATACGCGGGGCGGATAGGGTGGGCTGAGCAAGCGAGAGGAGCGAGGAATGCACGAGAACCTGGCCACGATCCTCACCGAAACCGCGAAGCGCCACGGCGACGGCACGGCCTTCAAGGTCGACGACGTCGAGCTGAGCTACACGCTGCTCGATGAGGCGAGCGCCCGCGTGGCGGGCCTGCTGAAGGAAAAGGGCGTTGCGGAGGGCGACCGCGTCGGCCTCATGCTCCCCAACGTCCCCTACTTCCCCATCCTCTACTTCGGGATCCTGCGCGCCGGGGGCGTGGTGGTGCCCATGAACGTGCTCCTCAAGGGGCGCGAGGTGCGTTTCTATCTCGATGACCCCGGCGCGAAGCTCCTCTTCGCCTGGCACGGCTTCGCCGAGGCCGCGGAGGCAGGCGCGGCCGACGCCGGCGCCGAATGCATCCTCGTCAAGCCCGGTGACTTCGAGCAGCTGCTGGCGTCCCAGGAGCCCGACCGTGCGATGTCGGAGCGCGCGGCCGGCGACACCGCGGTCGTCCTCTACACCTCCGGCACCACCGGCACCCCCAAGGGCGCGGAGCTGACCCACGCGAACCTGCTCCGCAATTGCCGGACGACGTCCGGATTTGCCCGGATCGACGAGACCGAGGTGCTGCTCGGGGCGCTCCCGCTGTTCCACACCTTTGGCCAGACGTGCACGATGAACTGCGCCGTCGCCACCGGGGCCATGGTCACGATGCTTCCCCGCTTCGATCCCGAGAAGGCGCTCGAGATCATCGAGCGAGACGCCGTGACGATCTTCCAGGGCGTGCCGACGATGTACAACGCCCTGCTGCACGCCGAGCGGGCCGACTCCACCGACACCTCGACGCTGCGGTTGTGCATGTCGGGCGGCGCCGCGATTCCGGTCGACCTGATCCGCGCGTTCGAGGAGAAGTTCGGCTGCATGATCCTCGAGGGCTACGGCCTGTCCGAGACGTCGCCGGTCGCGTCGTTCAACCACCCCGATCGCGTGCGCAAGGCCGGCTCGATCGGCACGTCGATCGAGGGAGTCGAGATGCAGGTATGGGACGAGCAGGGGAACGAGCTGCCGACCGGCGAGGTCGGCGAGATCGTCATACGCGGCCACAACGTCATGAAGGGGTACTGGAATCGCCCCGACGCCACCAGGGAGGTCGTCACTGAGGACGGCTGGTTCCACACGGGCGACATGGCCAAGGTCGACGAGGACGGCTATTTCTTCATCGTCGACCGCAAGAAGGACATGATCATCCGGGGGGGCTACAACGTCTACCCGCGCGAGGTCGAGGAGGTGCTCTACGAGCATCCGGCCGTCCGGGAGGCCGCCGTGGTCGGAGTGCCGGACGACGCGCTGGGCGAGGAGGTGGGCGCCGCGGTGGTGCTGTGCCCAGGCGAGTCACTGGGCGCAGACGAGCTGAAGGCGCACGTCAAGGAGCAGGTGGCCGCCTACAAGTACCCGCGCAAGGTCTGGTTCGTGGACGAGCTGCCAAAGGGGCCGACGGGGAAGATCCTGAAGCGGGAGATCCGCGTGCCGGAGAAGGTCGCGGCGGCGCCCTAGCCGGGATCACCGGAGCGGCAGCGCCAGCGCTGCCAGTCGGCGCGTGTTGTCCACTGCCATCGTCCGCACCTCCGCCTCCGAGAAACCTGCCTCCAGCAGGCGATCCGCCATCAGCCCGAGCCCGTCCTCGACCGGCGGATTTCCGCGCTGCCCAAGGTCGCTGGAGAGGAACGAGTTCTCGGGACCGACCGCGCGGATCGCCTCGAGCCAGCGCTCCCAGGTGCAAGCGCCCATGTGCGGCGTCGTGAAGCAGCGCTCGAGCAGCGCGCCACGCACGGCCAGCTCGCGCTGATCCTCGATGGAGAGGTTCTGGGAGGGGAACTCGGGATGCGTGGCGACCACCAGGCGCACGCCGTGCTGGACGGCGGCGTCGACCATCGCGAAGATCTCGCCACGCGCGAGGTGCCCGGTCGCGAGCACCATGTCGTGCCGCGCGACCACCTCCAGAACCGCTCGCGCCTCTTCAAGCGGCCGTCCCCGCTCGTCAACCACCGGCACAGGCTCGATCGCCATGCCGAGCGCGCGCAGCTCCTGCTGCATGCTCGCCCAGGCGGGCAGCTTGGCGCCCGGGCGAGGCGGCGTTCGGCCGGCGGTCTCGCCCGGCGCGTCCACCGTCGGCAGCCACACGATCCCGGCTCCCTCGCGGGCCGCGATCTCGACGGCCAAGGCGTTGAGCCCGCCCACGGCGGCGTTCAGCGCGATCGCCCCGATCGCCGTCACCTCCGGCACCGCCGCGCGCACGACCGCGGCCCGCTCCGACGTCGGAACGTAGTGGGACTTGAGCGCGAAGCCGGCGAGCCCGAGGTCCCGGAAGCGGTGGGCCAGCGAGACGTCGTCGATGCGGCGGGCGATCACGTCGGGACTCACGTGCACGTGCAGATCGAAGGCACCGCGCACCAGCTCCCGGGCGCGGTCGGACGGCCCGCCGTCGTCGGCAACGCTCATCCGGCCGCCCGTTGGGCGGCGAGCGCATCCGGCCAGGGGCGCGCCGCGGAGGCGACCATGGGGTTCCCGTCTTCCCGCAAAGCCTCCGATGTATACCGCGGAGTACCCTCCGCTCGTGGCCCTCACGCTCGGCACCGGGCCGTTCGGAGATCAGTCGACGGGCAGCTTCACCTACGTCGAGGACTCTCCGCGCTGGATCCGCGCCCGCCTCGGTGGCGAGACCGTGGCAGACAGCCGCCGGACGAAGCTGCTGCATCGCTTCGGGAAGCTTCCCGTGCACCTCTTTCCGCCGGAGGACGTGCGCGGCGACCTGCTTCCCGAGGGCGCGCTGCGCGAGCACGACGGGCTCGTCGAAATCGACTTCGGCGCCGTGGACGAGTGGCTCGAGGAAGACGAGCAGCTGCTGGGGCACGCGCGCGATCCCTATCACCGCATCGACACGCGGCGCACGTCTCGCGCCGTCCGGGTCTTGATAGAGGGGCGTCCGGTGGCGGAGACCACACGCGCGGTCGCCCTCTTCGAGAGCAGCCTGCCGACGCGCTGGTACATCCCGCGCGAGGACGTGATCGCCGAGCTCGAACCTAGCGACCACCGCACGACCTGCGCCTACAAGGGCCACGCCACCCACTTCTCGGTGGCGGGCGAGGACGCCGTGGCGTGGAGCTACGAGGACCCGCTCAACGACGCTGTGCCGGTGAAGGACATGTTCGCCTTCTACAACGAGCGCGTGGACATCGAGATCGACGGCGAGCGGGAGGAACGCCCGCAGACGCAGTGGTCGAGGTAGCCATCTATTAGCTCAGCTAGCCTGCCGCGGGTGAGAAGCGGCTCGCGGCGCGGCCTCACGCGTAGAGGGATCTTCAAGGCCGGCGGCGCCGGGGCGGCCGCCCTCGGCCTCTCCGCCTGCGGCGACGACTATTTCGAGCCCTCCACCGACCACGGCTCGGACGCACCCAACTTCGTCCTGATCTTCACCGACTCCACGCGCGCGGACTACATAGGCGCGTACAACCACAACAAGCGGAACAAGACGCCGAATCTCGACGCGCTGGCGAAGGACTCGCTCAAGTTCAGCCTGGCGGTCCCCGAGGCGATGCCCACCGGCCCCGCGCGGCGCGCGCTCCTGACGGGTATCCGCTCCTTCCCCTATCGCAACTACGTGCCCACCAAGGGACTTCCGGTCGGTCCGGGCTGGATTCCGATCCCCGACTTCCAGCCGATCGTCACCGAGACCCTTGGCGAGGCGGGGGTCGAGACCGGCTACTGCACCGACAACCCGTTTCTGGTCGGCCCGCGCTTCGCCAACTTCCGCCGCACGCTCGACTGGGCGCGGCCCAGCTACTCGCAGGGCGCCTACCGCTTCCTCAACAAGCCGTTCAAGCGCCCGGCCACGCGCAGCACGATCGAGCGCTACCTCCTCCCCGAGCTGTCCAACAGCGTCGAGGTGGGGCGCCTGCGTGCGATGGCCGGCTGGAACTCGATCTATCGCGACAGCGAGAACGACTACCCCACCGCGCGCGTCCTCCGCAGCGGGATCAACCTGATCGACGACCTGAAGAAGCGGCGGCCGTTCTTCCTCGGCGTCGACGCCTTCGACCCACACGAGCCGCTCGATGCCCCGCGCGTCTATCAGCTCGCGGCCGGCAGCCCTAGGGGGATCGAGGTGGAGAAGGGCATCACGCCGATCCAGCCGTTCGAGACGCCGTACAGCTGGGTGATCAACGTCGACGTGGACGACGACACGATCGAGCGCGTGCGTGAGCTCTACGCCGCCGAGCTCACCTTCGTCGACGCGTGGATCGGCCGGCTGATGAACAGGCTCGCCGACGAGAACCTGCTCGACGAGACCGTCGTCTTATACATGTCGGACCACGGGCTCACGCTCGGCGAGGACGGGATACTCGGCAAGCACGGCGCGCGCGCCCAGTGGCACATCTACCACGTGCCCTGCATGATCCGGCACCCGGAGGGCAAGCTCGCGGGCGAGGCGAGCGAATTCTTCGCCTCCACCCACGACGTCTCGCGCACCGCACTCTCCTTCATGGGTGTGCGGGCGCCCGGAATCATGAATGGCGAGGACCTGTCGGTCATCTTCGAGGGCGGCCAGCCGCCGCCCCGGCCGCACTTCACCTCCTGCTACGACAACTACGTCCTCTGCGGCGACCGCGACTGGTTCTTCATCTCGGACAGCGAGGGCCGGCGCAAGCGCTTGTACGACAAGCACGCGGACCCACGCGAGCACGTCGACGTGGCCGACCAGCACCCCGAGATCGTCGACCGCATGTGGCGGATACTCGAGGACGAGGCGGGCGGCACACTGCCCCAGTTCGCACCCTCCGGCCCCAAGGGCGTGATCGGCGGGTGACGCTCACGCGCCGGAGCATGCTGCGCCGCGGCGGGGCCACCGCCGCCGGGGCGGCGCTGCTCGGCACGGCGGTCGCGCCGAAGGAAGCTCGGGCACAGCTGGGCGACGACCGCGCGCCGAACGCCCTGCTGATGGTGCTGCCCGTGGTGCGCGCGAGCCACGTGAACGCCTTCGACGGCGATTCGCCCGCCGACACCCCGAACCTCGACGCGCTCACGGACGATTCGCTCCGCTTCGATCGCGCCATCCCCGAGTCGATGCCCGCGCTGCCCGTCCGGCGGGCGCTCATCACCGGCATGCGCGCGTTTCCATTCCGCGACTGGCGCAAGACGGACGGCATGCCGACGGTGCCCGGCTTCAACCCGATCTACGATCACCAGCCGGTCGCGACCGAGGTGATGCGGGCTCACGGCGTGACGACCGTGTACGTGAGCGACAACCCGATCCTGGCCGGACCGCGCTTCCCCGACGTGCGCCGGACCGGCGGCAGCGCCGCGGTCGCGACGGCACAGCCGGGGATCGACACCGAGCTGCTGCCCTCGCTGTCCCGGGCCACGCGAGCCGCCGAGCGCACCTTCCGCGCGGCAATCGTGGAGCTCGGGCGTCTCAAGGGCGCCGAGCCGTTCTTCCTAGCCGTCGACCCCTTCGATCCGGCCGCGGTGGCCGAGGCGCCGAAGGTGTACGTCAAGCCCGGGGAGGTCGAGAAGGAGGGCATCGGCCCGAACAACGGCCGCCTCGTGGAGCTCGACTTCGGCGACGACCTGGACCGCGTCCGCGAGCGCTACGTCGACCACGTCGAGAAGGTCGATGACCTGGTCGGGCGGCTGATGGACAAGGTCGAGGAGCTCGACCTGCTCGACAAGACCGTGATCTACCTGCTCGGCGACCACGGGATCTCGCTCGGCGAGCACGATTACCTCGGCATGGCGACGCCGACCTCGCACCGCGAGTCCTACGAGATCCCGTACCTGATCCGCCACCCCGGCGGCGAGAAGTCGGGCGATGACATCGACTGGTACGCCTCGACCCACGACGTCGCTCCCACGCTCCTGTCCTTCCTCGGCCTCACCATCCCCGGCAAGATGGAGGGCGAGGATCTCACCGCGTTGTTCGACGACGTCGACCAGGATGACCTCCCGGATCGGCCCAAGTCGATCACCTGCGTCGGCTCCAACATCATCGTGCGGGACAGCCGCTGGCTCATGGTGGCCGACCGCGAGGAGATCGAGCGCCGCCTCTACGACGACGACGAGGAGGCGGACGACGACGACAAGCGCTACGACGACGTGGCGAACGACGAGCCCGGGAAGCTCACCGAGCTCTCGCTCACGGCCCTGGCCGTCGCCGGTGGAACCCTGCCCGAGTTCGGCCCCGAGGGCGCGCTTCGGCCACCGCCCCAACGCGGCGACGACGACAACGACGACGACGGCATCCCGAACGACTTCGACGCGGTCGACAACGACGAGCCGGACGACGACAACGAGCCCGAGGACCTGAAGTTCGACGGGAGGAACCCGTGAGCGAGGTCGCCGAGCATCCGCCCGCCGAGCGGGTGAACCCGTCGACCGAGTTCCTCTACGCGAACAAGTGGCGCATCTTCGGCGTGATGATGATCGGCTGGGCGATGTCCCTGCTCGACATCTCGATCGTGAACATCTCGATCCCGGAGCTCGAGAGCGAGATGTCCACGGACGTGGCGACGGTGACGTGGGTCCTGAACGCCTACAACATCGTCTTCGCGATCCTGCTCGTCTCGATGGGGCGCCTCGCGGACCAGTTCGGGCGCAAGCGCTTCTTCATCGTGGGGCTCACCATCTTCACGATCGGCTCCGGCCTGTGCGCCGCCGCCTGGTCGGTCGAGTGGCTGATCGGCTTCCGCGTGATCCAGGGCGCGGGCGCAGGCATCCTCGCGCCGCTCGGCTTCGCGATCACGGTGCTGGTGTTCCCGCCCGAGCAGCGAGGCCGCGGCCTGGCGCTGATCGCGGTGGTGGCGCTCGTCTCCTCGGCGCTCGGCCCGGTGATCGGCGGGACGCTCGTCGAGATCGCGAGCTGGCACTGGATCTTCCTGATCAACATCCCCTTCGGGATCCTCGGCATCGTGCTCTGCCTGCGCTGGTGGCCCGAGACCTGGGACCTGAGCGCCGGCCGCGAGGTGGACTTGCCCGGCATGGCCCTGCTCGGCGGCGCGGTCTTCTGCCTCACGGTCGCCCTGATCGAGGCGAACCCCTTCGGCGGTGATCTCCCGCTCTGGCTGAGCCTGATGCAGGCCGCGATCCTGCTGGGCGCCGCCTTCGTCTGGTGGGAGCGCCGCGCTCCCAACCCGATGATCACACCTGGGCTGCTCGCCAACAGGCAATTTCGCAACGCGAACATCGGCATGCTGTTCTTCGGCGCCGGGGCACTCGGCACGCTGCTGCTGCTGTCGCTCGTGTTCGTGAACCTGTGGGGCTACACACAGCTCGAGGCGGCGCTCGCCCTCGCCCCGGTGCCGCTGATGGGGCTCGTCGTGTGGCCGTTCGTCGGCCGTGCCGCTGACACGAAGCCGCCGGGCGAGATCGCCAAGCCGGCCCTGATCGTCATGGCCGTCGGGATGCTCTGGGTCTCGTTCCTTCCCGCGACGGCGGACAACGCCTGGACCTATATCCGCATCCTGCCCGGGCTCCTGATGATCGGGGTTGGCATGGGCATCGGGTTCCCGTCGCTCAACGTGGGAGCGATGGGTGCGGTCGCCGGGCCGGAGGTGGGCCTGGCGTCGGGAATCCTCAACACGGCCCGCCAGCTCGGGGCGGCGATCGGCATCGCGATCCTGATCGCGACCTTCGGTGGGGTGCTGAACGCCCACATGTCCTGGTTCGCCGACGAGGAGATCGAGGACATCGTCGACGACTGGGAGATCCCGCCCGCCATGGCGAACCAGGTGATCCAGTCGACGCTGCACGACTACACGGGCGGCACCCATGACCGCTTCGAGCCCAAGCCGGGCTTCGACCAGGAGATCATCCGCCAGACCGCCGGCTCGGCGCGCGAGGGCTTCGCATGGTCCTTCCGTCAGGCGGCGCTGCTCATTCTCTCCGTGCTGCCGCTGCTCGGCGCGCTGCGCCGGACGCCCGCTCAGGCACGGGCAGAGTTCATGGCGAAGATGAGCGCGGAGCAGGAGGCGGCCGGTGCGCCGGGGGCGGCTCCCGCTGCCCCGGCCGCTCCTGTCGGCGACAAGGCGGACGGCGCCGACGGTGCCGACGGTGGGCCGAGACCCAGGCCGGCGGAACGGCCGGCGACCTGACCGCCTCTCTGGCCCCGAACCCCATTTACCGGTCGCAACTCCGCTTGCGGCCGCCGGGTCGTGGTCCGCGTGATGTCAAGCGGGCGCCCGCGCCTCAGGAACGTGGCCACGGTGCGGATGAGCGGGACGCGGGTGGCCAGGGCTGCGCGAGTGGTCCGGGTTCGCCTCAGCGTCCCACCGAGGGTGACGGCTAGCCGCCCTGCGAGGAAAACGCGCGGCGCGTCAGACCGCGGCGCCCGCCGCCGCGCGCCGGCCGAGGCGCCGCTCCACGAGCTTGACGAGCCGCGCGGCCGAGGCCTGCGGGGACTCCGACTCGGTGTCGAGCGTGAGCTCGGGTGAGAGCGGCTCCTCGTAGGGGTCGGAGACCCCCGTGAAGCCCTCGATCTCCCCGGCCCGCGCCCGCTCGTACAGGCCCTTCACGTCGCGCCGCTCGCACTCCTCGATCGACGCGCGCATGAACACCTCGACGAAGCGCTCGCCCATCCGGGCACGCGCCTCGTCGCGCGCTCCGCGGTACGGCGAGACCGCGGCGACGAACGTGACCACGCCGTTGCGAGAGAGCAGGTCGGCCACGAAAGCGATCCGGCGGACGTTCATGTCGCGGTCCTCGCGCGAGAAGCCGAGGCCGGCGCACAGGTTCTGGCGCACGTCGTCGCCGTCCAGCATCTCGACCCGGTGGCCGCGGTCGCGGAGCTGGCCGGCGGCGAGCCTTCCGACGGTCGACTTGCCCGAGCCCGAGAGGCCGGTGAGCCAGAGGCAGACGCCCTCCCCGGAGCGAGCGGGCGCCGCGAGGGTGCCGTGCGCGATCGGCCCCAGGTTCGGCTCGCGGCCATGGAGCTCGAACGCGCGAAAGCGGCTGAAGAGGCGGTGGTCCGGTCCGTGATAGTCCGAGGAGCCGGTCGCGAGCAGGCCCAGCTCGGCACAGCGATCGGCGAGCAGCAGCGTCTGCTCCTCGGTGTGGGACGCGTAGAACACCTCGACCCCGTCGAGCCCCGCGGCGCCGTAGCGGTCGATTGCGGCAAGCACCTCCTGCTCGTCCTTGATGTCCCAGAAGGGATGCGCCCAGACCGCCACGCCGGCGGCCTCGTGGATCCAGCGGATAGCCTCCTCGACGGTCGGGCGGGTGCGCGCCACGTAGCCGGGCATGCCCTGGATGAGGTAGGCGGGGATGAAGGAGGAGACGTCGGTGTGCCCCTCCTTGCGAAGCCGCTCGGCGTTGGCGGGATGAGCGAGCACCGATGCGGCGAGGTGGGGACGCCCGACCGGCTTCCCCGCTGCCCGGCGGGCGTCGATCGGAGACGGATCGATCTCGAAGCCGAGCTCGCGAAGGCGTTCGGCCATCGCCTCGGCGCGGCGCTCGCGGTCGCCGCGCGCGTCGAGCAGGCGTTCGGCGAGGAGGCCGCTGCGATGGTCGATCCCATAGCCGAGTACGTGCAGGTCCTCGTAGGGGCCGTCGACCGCCGAGATCTCGGTGGCGGGTACCACCCGCACGCCGCGCAGCGCCCCCGCGGCAAGCGCCTCGTCGACCCCGTCGACGGTGTCGTGGTCGGACAGCGCGAGCAGCTGGACGCCCGCCTTGGCCGCATTCTCCACCACCTGGGCCGCGGGCAGCTCGCCATCCGAGTGCAGCGAATGGGACTGAAGATCGAAGGACGGGGCGTCCACCGGGGCGCGAGGATAGCTGCCTATGCGGAAGCACCCGGCTCGGCACCCGGCTCGGCCGGGTGCGCACGATTGGCTATTCGACCGGAATGCCGTGGCGCATGGTGTTCTCCGTCACCACGCGCGGCTCCACGAACTGGAGCAGGTAGTCCGGGCCGCCGGCCTTCGCGCCGCTCCCTGAGCGGCGGTTGCCGCCGAAGGGCTGGCGACCGACCATCGCGCCGGTGATGGCGCGGTTCACGTAGAGGTTGCCGACCGGCGTGCGGGCGGCCACCCGCTCGACGGTCGCCGGGCTGCGCGAGAAGAGACCACCCGTGAGGGCGAAGGGGAGGGAATCGACGACGTCCATCGCCTCGTCCACGTCGCGAACTCGGGTGACCGAGACGAGCGGGCCGAAGATCTCCTCCCGGTTCACCGGCGAGTCCTCGGGGAGGCCGACCACGAGCGACGGGGGCACGAACCAACCCTCCTCCGGGACGGGCTCGGCGCTCGCCGCGAGGTGGTCCGAGGCCAGCTCCCGGTAGCGCAGCACCCGCTCCTGCGCCTCGCGTTCGATCACGGGCGGCACCTCGGTGGCGAAGCTGTCGGCCTGCCCCACGTTGAGCACGCTCACGGCGCCGGCCAGGCGCTCCACCAGCCTGTCGGCGGCGGCCTCGTGCACGAGCACGCGAGCGGCGGCGGAGCACTTCTGGCCCGCGTAGATGAAGGCGGAGTGGACGATCTCCGGCACCGCTTCGTCGAGGTCCGCGTCGGAGTCGACGATCACGCAGTTCTTTCCTCCCATCTCCGAGACCACGCGCTTCACGTGGCCCTGGCGCGCGGGCGTCTCAGCCGCGGCGCGCACGATCTCGAGCCCCACCGCGCTCGAGCCGGTGAAGGCGATCACGTGCACGCGCGGGTCGCGCACGAGCGCGGCGCCCGCCTCGCCGTAGCCGGGCAGGAGCGCGAGGGCGTCGCGCGGCACCCCGGCCTCGTGGAGCGCATCGACGAGCGCGCCCGCGCTGCCGGGGGACTGCTCGGCCGGCTTCAGCACCGCGGCATTCCCCGCTGCGAGCGCGGCCGCGGTCATACCGCAGGGGATCGCGAGCGGGAAGTTCCAGGGAGAGATCACCGCGGCCACCCCGCGGGGGGCGTATCGCATCGTGTTCCTCTCGCCGGGCGCCTGGTACAGCGAACGCCCGCGGTCCAACTCGAATGCCTCGCGCGCGTAGTACTCGAGGAAGTCGATCGCCTCGCACACGTCGGCGTCGGCTTCGGGCCACGGCTTGGCGCACTCGCGCACCTGTAGTGCGGCGAGCAGGAGGCGGCGCTCGCGCAGGCGCGCGGCGGCGGCACGCAGCACCTCCGCCCGCTCGGCGGCGGGGCGGGCGCTCCAGTCGCGGAAGCCGCGCGCCGCGGCCTCCACCGCGGCGGCCGCATCGTCCTCGCTCGCGCGTCCGGCGCGGGCGACGATGCGCTCCGGGGCGCCCGGGTCGGTGGAGTCGATGCCCTCCGCGTCGCCGCGGTCGCCGCCGATCAGCACGGGGACCGAGAGAGGCAGCCGTTCGTCGAGCTCGCGCAGCGCCGCCAGCAGGGAGTCGCGCGCGGGCGCGCGGCGCAGCTCGAGGATCGGCTCGTTGCGAAAGCCGGCGGTGGCGTGCTCGGCGACGGTCACGGCGCGGCCAGCAGCTCCTCGAGCGGCACGCCGCGCTGCTGCTCGCCCAGGAACGACTCGTTAGAGGTGTTCTCGAGCAGACGGCGGACGAGATAGGCCATGCCGGCCACGAGGTCGCCGACCGGGCAGTAGATGCGCACCCGCATGCCCCGCCCGGCGAGCGCCGCCGCGAGGTCGTCGCCGAGCCCGCGCAGCACCTGAAGCTCGAGATCGCTGTCATCGCGCCCGAGTTCTCGGTTCGTGGCCACCGCGTGAGCCACCGAGCGCAGGTTGTGGGAGGCGACCGCGGGCCGGAGGTGCGGCCAGGCGTCGAGCAACCGCCGCGTCAGCTCCTCGAAGTTGCGGTCGGAGTCACGCTTCTGCTCGAACACGGGCGGGGTCCAGCCGTGCTGGCGGGCCTCCACCACCTCCTGGTCCCAGTAGGCGCCCTTCACCAGCCGCACCACGAGCGGCGGGCGACGCTCGGTGCCCTGCGCCCACTCGATCACGCGCTCGAGCTGCTCGGGCGACTCCCGCAGGTACGCCTGGATGACGATCCCGGCCGACGGCCCGTCGCGCAACTCCGGCTCGTCGAGCAGCTCGAACACCAGCTCCATCGTGGCCTCGAGAGTGTCGACCGACTCCATGTCGATGTGCAGGTGCGCGTCCAGCTCCTTCGCGCGCACTAGTAGCGGCCGCATCCGGCGGGCGGCGTCGTCGCGGCCGATCTCAGGGACCTCGGGGCGCATCAGCGGGCTCAGCGCGGAGACCTTCACCGACACGTTCACGCGCGGGAGCGGGCCCAGCGAGTCGGCCTCCAGCACCGACCGCTCGGGCCAGCGCGGGGCGGCCTCCGCGAGCGTCTCGAGCGCGTCGAGGCAGCGCGCCGCGTAGCGGTCCGCCTCTGCCTGGGTGACGGTGGCCTCGCCGAGCAGGTCGAGAGAGACCGCGGCGCCCTGCTCCCACAGGTGGCGGATCGCTCGCAGGGCCGCCCACGGCGTCTCGCCGACTATGAAGCGGTGCGCCATGTGACGCACGCCTGCGGCGGCCGCCGCACCGAGCGCCGCCCGGCCTGCCTTCGTGCCGGACATCCTCATCGCCGCCGCGATCGGCGGCGGGGGGGCATCCACCTCCTCGAGGTTGCCAATCAGGTGGCGCGCCAGGTCGTCGAGCGAGCGGCAGGCCGGTGTGACGTCCACGAAGCGGAACAGGGCGGCGCGCAGCTCCATGTCCTGGGTCGCCAGATCCATCGCCTTCTGGTCGAGCGCGCGGAGCGGATTGCGAGTCTTCGCCGGGAATGCCGCGTGGATGGAGCGGCCGACGCGCTGGAGCTCAGCCTCCACGGGGCAACCGTATCGCGACCCATCTAGTCTGCCCGCGCGGTATGCCTTCGCGCGTGTTGCTCCGCACGCCGGCACGGTCCGATGAGGACGAGTTCATCGCCCTGATGCGTGCCAGCCGCCGCCTTCATCGACGGTGGCTCTACCCGCCGCTCACGCGCGAGAGCTACCGCGCCTATCTCGAGCGGATCGCAGACGACCGCCACGAGGGCTTCCTCGCCTGCCGCCGCCGGGACTCCGCCATCGTCGGCTGGCTCAACATCTCCGAGATCGTCCGCGGCCCCTTTCAGAGCGCGTACCTCGGCTACGGCGCCGGCGCGCCCTTCGCAGGCCAGGGCTACATGAGCGAGGCCCTGAGACTGGTGGTGCGTCACGCGTTCACCACGTTGAGGCTCCATCGGCTCGAGGCGAACATCCAGCCCGGCAACATCGCGTCGATCGCGCTCGTGAGGCGCTGCGGCTTCGAGCGTGAGGGCTATTCGCCGCGCTATCTGAAGATCGGCGGGCGCTGGCGCGACCACGAGCGCTGGGCGATCCGCGCCGACTAGTCTGCACCGCCATGCCGAAGCTCGTACTTGGTCCACTCCTGCGCTACGTAGGCGAGACCGACGCCGTGATCTGGGTCGAGACCGACGTGCCATGCGAGGTCGAGGTGCTCGGCACTCGCGAGCGGACCTTCCGGGTGTGCGGCCACCACTATGGGCTCGTACGCATAGACGATCTGGCGCCGGGCACCTGGCACGAATACGAGGTGCTGCTCGACGGCGAACGGGTGTGGCCCGAGGCCGACTCGCAATTTCCCCCGAGCGCCTTCCACACGTATCCCAAGGACGGTCCGTTGCACGTCGTCTTCGGCTCCTGTCGGGTGGCCGCCCCCCACGAGCCGCCGTTCTCGCTGCGAAAGGACGACGACCCTCGCGGCCGGGAGATCGACGCGCTCCGCACGATGGCGCTGCAACTGAAGGACGAGCCGCTCGAGCGCCGCCCGGACGTACTCGTGCTTCTGGGCGACCAGGTGTACGCGGACGAGCTGCCCCCCTCCACGGCCGACTTCGTTGCGGGCCGGCGCCATCCGGCCGAGCCTGCCGGCGAGCGCGTGGTGGACTTCGAGGAGTACACGCGGCTCTATCGAGAGAGCTGGGGGGAGCCGGCGATCCGCTGGCTGCTTTCGACGGTCTCGACGGCCATGATCTTCGACGACCACGACGTCCACGACGACTGGAACATCTCCGCCGCGTGGCTCGAGGAGATGCGCTCCCACGAGTGGTGGAGGGAGCACATCGTCGCGGCGCTCATGTCGTACTGGGTCTACCAGCACCTCGGCAACCTGGCGCCATCGGCGCACAGGGAGGACGAGCTCCTGAAGCGGGTGAGGGAGGAGGGCGACGGCGAGCGCGCACTGCGGGAGTTCGCCCTGCGCGCCGATCGCGGGACCTCGGGCACCCGCTGGAGCTACTGCCGTGACCTGGGCCGCACGCGGCTGCTCGTGATCGACTCCCGCGCGGGGCGGGTGCTCGAGGAGGGGAAGCGCTCGATGCTCGACGACGAGGAGTGGGCCTGGGTCGAGGAGCACGCGACGGGCGGTTTCGATCAGCTGCTGATCGCCACGTCGCTCCCCTGGCTGCTCGGGCTGGGGATGCACTACGTCGAGGCGTGGTCGGAGGCCGTGGCGGGCGGCGCCTGGGGCAAGCGCCTTCGGGGAGTCGGCGAGAAGGTTCGCCGAACGGCCGATCTCGAGCACTGGTCCGCGTTCCAGGGTTCCTTCGCCAGGCTCGGAGAGCTTCAACGTTCTGTCGGAGCGGGGGAGCGCGGAGAGCCCCCGGCCGCCATCGTGACTCTCTCGGGCGACGTGCACCACGCCTATCTGTTCGAGGTGGCCTTCCGCCCCGAGGCGGGCGTGCGGAGCGCCGTCTGGCAGGCCGTCTGCTCGCCCTACAGGAACCCGCTCAACGCGCGCGAGCGCCGAGTCATCCGCTTCGGCATGTCCCGTCCGTTCGCGGGGGCCGCGCGGCTGGTGGCCCACCGCGCGGGCGTCAAGGACCCGGAGATCCGCTGGCGGCTCACCGACGGCGGCCCCTGGTTCGACAATCAGGTGGCCAGCCTGCTGATCGACGGCCGCGAGATGCGGATGAGACTCGACAAGGCGGTGCCCGTCGACGCCGACGAAGCCCGCCTCGAGCGGGTCCTGGATCGCCGGTTGGCCTGACGCTCCGGCGCCGGCGCTATCGTGGCCCGCCGCGCATGGACTACCCGGTCGAGAGATTCAGCGACGAGGAGCGCGCGCTCCTCGTCCCCCACTTCACGAACCTCGACCGGCCGGTCTTCGCGCTGGTGAACCTGCCGGAGACCGTGAAGGGCGCCATGTTCGCGCGCTACTCGCGCTATCGGGGCGGACTCCGGAGGCTCTACCTCGACGAGTTCGCGGGGGACGGGCCGCCGCGGGAGCGGTTCGACGGCGAGGAGGGCGAGCGCGCGCGCAAGCTCTACGAGCGGATCTTCCTCGGCTACGGCGACGACTCGGTGGCTCAGCTGGGCGGCGCCCACGTGGCGTGCGAGTGGGTCTCGAACGTGATGACCAAGCTGCTCCAGCGCGGCCGGCTCGCCGCATACCTCGAGCAGTCGACGCGCTACATCCCCTACGACTCTCCGATGGGCCCGGGGCTCGGTTACCGCTACTGGCGCGACCCCGCGCTCGGCCCCGAGTACGAGTGTGCCATGGACTTCCTCTTCGACGCGTACTCCGAGGCGCTGCCGCGTGTCGAGGCGTGGGCCGCGGAACGATTTCCGTGCGCCGAGGGCGAGCCCGAGGCGGCGCACCTGCGCTCGATCCGGGCCAAGGCGCTCGACCTGGTGCGCGGCCTCCTGCCCGCCGCCTCGCTGTCGCACGTGGGGATCTTCGCCACCGGGCAGGCCTACGAGCAGCTTCTGCTGCGCCTCTCCGCCTCGCCGCTCCCGGAGGCGCGCGACTACGCACGCATGATCCTCCGCGAGCTCAAGGCCGTGATGCCGAGTTTCGTGGCACGGGTGGATCGGCCGGACCGCGGCGGCGACTGGATCGCCTACCTCGAGGAGCGGGACCGCGCGGCCGAGCGTTGGGTGGCGCGGCTCGGGCTCGACCGCGCCCGGAAAGACGAGCACGCCGGTCCGGCGGTGCGGCTTCTCTCGGTGCAGGGGAGCGAGGAGGAACTCCTGGCCGCACTGCTGTTCGAGGCAGCGGCCTGCTCGGAGGACGAGGCCCGCGCGGCGATCCGCAACCTGCCGCCGGACGAGCGCGCCACGATGCTCGTCGAGCTGGTCGGCGAGCGCCGCAACCGGCGTCACCGCCCGGGCCGAGGCTTCGAGGCGCTCCGCTACCGCTTCGAGGTGGTCTCGGACTACGGCGCCTTCCGCGACCTCCAGCGCCACCGCATGCTCACCGCGCAGTGGCAGACGCTCGGCCCCGAGCTGGGAGCCGGCGTGCCGCACGAGCTCGAGCAGGCCGGGGTGGCGGATGCCTACCGCGAGGGCCTCGAGCGATCGCGCGTCGAGCACGCCCGGATCGTCGAGCTCGGACGTCCCGAGCTGGCCCCGTACGCGCTCTGCCTCGGTTACCGGATCCGCTACGTGCTCGACATGAACGCCCGCGAGGCGATGCACGTGATCGAGCTCCGCTCCGGTCGCGAGGGCCATCCGGGCTACCGCGCGGTTGCGCACGCCCTGCACGCCGAGATCGCGCGCGTGCACCCCGCGGTGGCGGCGGCGATGTCGTTCGTGGACCGCGACACGGAGCCCCGTCTCGAGCGCATCCTGTCCGAGATCCGCGCGCACGCGAAGCAGCGCGCGCAGGCCTGAGACGCCGCCGCCACTCGCGGGCGTGACCGATGTCACGAAGTCTTTCTTGCCGCGCCTGCGTCCCAGGTGTTGTTGGCGGACCGTTAAATCCCCACCCAAGAGCCGCATGAGCCGCCTGCTGCTCGCCGCGGTCGCCGCGGCGATGTTGGTGATGGCAGTTCCGGCGGGCGCCCAAATCCCGCCCGGCACGCAAACCGCGCCGGGGGACGCCCCGCAGTAGCTCCAGGCTGCATTAAGGCCAGCCCGAACCTCGTCACCGCCCCGCGGTCGAATACGCGCAGAGCGGATTCGCCTTGTCCGAGACGAAATCAGGCACATCCTCCCCGCAACCGAAGGCCATGAGGGCGTTTGCCTTTGAGCCTTCCCTGGACTCGGCCCGTCCCCGACGAACGGATAGCTCGCAGGCTACTGGCTCCGACGGGCCGCAGCCGGCCCGGGCAGTAAAGCGCTAAGCCTGCGCGTACAACGGCGGCAGCTGGTGAACTGCGGCGTAAACTGATGCGCCCATGACGGACACGGGAGCCGAGAGTACGCGAGCGGAGGGTCCGCCACCAGAGGACACGGGAGCTGAACCTGGCTCGCGCCTCCAGCAGTACCGCAAGCGCACCGAGAAGTGGGCGGTCGCCCTTCGGGATGGGGCCGAGCAGCACGCGCCCCCGGAGGTGCTCAGCGGGCTGGCCGGGATCGCAAAGAACGTCGCTCAATACCTCGATGACATGGCGGAAAGGGCCCGGGCGAAGCAGGCTAGAGAGGAAGCCGTGCCGGAGCCCACAGAGCAGGCCGAGAGCACGCCAAAAGACTGACAGCGGGCGGTTGCACTCTACGTTTCCAAACGGGTATCGAGGCTTTTTAGTTAATCTGAATCCCGGGACTTGGGTACCCCCGGCGCTCGCAGCGTTACCTCGTGCCGGCGCAGGGCGTCGCAGACCGTGGTCTTGAGGGCGCCGAGTTCGCGGGCCAGGGTCCCGGCGTCCTTACGCCGCTCGGCGTACTCGCGCTCGAGCCAATCGCGTCGTCAAGCCGCGGATGCCTGGGGCGGGCCATCGGCGGGGCGGAGGATGGGGTTGCAGTCGGCCGCGATCGGGGCTGGCTCCTGGTTAGTTGGGGATGCGCAAAAGCCCGCCGCGCGCCGCATCGTTTGTATGAGTGGGATCTGCCGAGGCCAACGGAAACCCCCGAGCAACCCTGTCGAATGTCCAAGCGCACTGCTGTACCCACGCAGCGGATTGGGGCCGGGGATACCCCAACCGTCCATTCCTCACCCACCGGGAGCAGGAGCTGCCAGGTGATGGGACTGCTGGCTGGTGAATCGCTCCGTCCGAACGACTGTCCAGCTCGGTCGTTGATCGGAGGCTCCTGAGGCCACGGGCGCGAACTGCCCTCGCGCTAGCAAGCGTTGGCGCGCTCGTCGTGGTCACCGGGTGCAACACCGCCCCCCGACCCCCGGAGCCCGCCGGCGTAGAGATGGCGCCGCCCGCGAGACCGACCACCACGCGCGATGCGGCGTTTCCACTCGCGGTCTCTCCCAACCGGCGGTATCTGGTCGATCGCCGCAACGACCCTTTCTTGATCGTCGGTGATTCTCCGCAGGCGCTGTTCGTCAACGTTTCCGTGGCGCAGGCCAATTACTTCCTCGCCAACCGCAAGGCCGCGGGCTTCAACACGGTGTGGGTGAACCTGCTCTGTGCCAAATACACGGGGGGTCGGCCGGATGGCAGCACTTATGACGGGATCCGTCCGTTCAGACGGCAGGGTGATCTGGCGACACCGAACGAGGCGTACTTCGCGCGCGCCGACGCGATGATCCGGCTCGCGGCCAAGCACAGGATGGCCCTGTTACTCGATCCAATCGAAACAGGGAGCTGGCTGAAAGTCCTGCGCGACAATGGCGTGGCCAAGGCGCACGCCTTCGGTCGGTACCTCGGAGCGCGCTACAGAAAGTTCCCCAACATCGTCTGGATGAGCGGCAACGACTTCCAAAGCTGGCGGTCTCCATCCGACGATGCGCTCGTCCTCGCTGTCGCGCGTGGCATCAAAGCCACCGACCCGAGTCATCTGCAGACCGTGGAGTTGGACTATCTCGACAGCGGCTCGCTCGAAGACAGCAATTGGAAGGGGCTAATTTCCCTCGACGCCGCCTATACGTACCTGCCGACCTACGCACGCGTACTGAAGGAGTATCGCCGTGAGGACCATCTGCCCGTCGTCATGGTCGAGGCGACCTACGAGGGCGAAGGGGACTACAGGGGGCCAAGGACGCTGCGACGCCAGGAGTACTGGACAATGCTGAGCGGGGCCACTGGGCAGCTCTACGGGAACAAGTACACATGGCCGTTTCTCGAGGAGTGGCAGGCCCATCTAAACACGGTCGGCTCGCGGCAAATGACATACGTGACGAATCTGTTCGCGCAACACCGCTGGTTCGACCTAGTGCCCGATGACGACCACTCCGTGGTCGTGTCGGGGTACGGCTTGTACTCGGGATACGGCAGGGCGTTCGCCGGGACTCGCCCATATCGTCCGCCACGGCGGGGGCAGGACACAAACTACGTGACGGCCGCGCGCACCCCCGACGGCAGGCTGGTCATGGCATACGTTCCCGAAGGCCAGACCATCGGTGTGGACATGAGCAAGCTCGCCACGGGGGTCCGGGCCCGCTGGTACGACCCCACCAGGGGGACCTACCGGCGCGTCGCGGGCTCGCCGTTCGACAACGCCGGCACCCGCGAGTTCTCGCCTCCCGGGAAGAACGGCGACGGGGACACGGACTGGGTCCTGGTGCTGGCGGCGTGACGAGCTAAGCGCGCACACCCCGCGGCCTGACGTGCGCGCGCGAGGGCCTCGAGGCTAGACGCCAAGTGATCCCGCCAACCAATCAGCATTGATACGTGTCGTGGACGTAGCTCGCTATCCCGTCCATCCCCCTCCTTCCCATCGCTCGCTAGCTCGAGCTGCGTGAGCGCGGGCGAGCGTGATTGGAAACTGGAATCCGCTTCCCTCGGGTAGCGCGATCCGCCTGCATCACCTCGCTCGACCAGGTTCAGGACCAGGAGAAGGACAGCACCCGAAACCCACCCGAGGACCACGACGAGGGCTGAGACCCTCCGCCGCGACACGCGGCGAGCGGGTGCGGCAGGGAGCGGTGGCCTGGCATAGCCGGGCCCTCGCCTTTCCTGTAGCGTCGCCCCGCCTTGGCCGCACTCCTGATGCATGACGTACGCGTGGCGCCCTCGATCCTCAGCGCCGACTTCGCGCGGCTGGGCGCTCAGGTCGAGGAGGTGATGGACGCCGGCGCCCGTGTGATCCACGTGGACGTCATGGACGGCCATTTCGTGCCGCCCATCTCGATCGGCGCCCTGATCGTGGAGGCCCTGCGCGAGCTCGTGCACGGCCGCGACGGAGTGCTCGACGTGCATCTGATGGTTGAGCGGCCGGAGCGGCGGGTGGCGGACTTCGTGGAGGCGGGCGCGGACTCGATCGCCGTCCATTGGGAGGCCACCCCGCACGTGCACTTCGCCCTCAAGGCGGTGCGCGAGGCCGGCCTCGCCGCGGGGCTCGCGATCAACCCGGCCACGCCGCCCGAGGTGACCACCGGGCTCTCCGACGAGCTCGACCACGTGCTCTGCATGACGGTCAACCCAGGCTGGGGAGGCCAGGCGTACATCGAGAGCTCGACCGCCAAGGTGGCGCGCCTTCGCGAGCTGCTCGGACCGGGCGTGCCGATCGAGGTGGACGGCGGGATCGACGCGGCCACGGCCCACGCCACTGCGGCGGCGGGGGCGACGTTGTTCGTCGCGGGCTCGTCGATCTTCGGAACGCCCGATCCCGGCGCCGCCTACCGGGAGATCGCGGCGGCGGCGGGCGCGGTGTAGCCCCGGGATGGGGCGGTCTCAACCGCCGGCAATTTCGTGGCCGTCACCCTCTTACCCCAGCCCAATCCGGCCGGGCGACAATGGCTGCCATGGCCAACCCCGCCGCCTCGACGACGCCGCGCCGCACCCTGCTCGTCCTCGCGCTGGCCGGATTCGCGGCCGGGCTTGCCTTCCTCGCGATCGTCCTCACGAGCGAGCACGTGGACGACCGCGGCTTCGCGGCGGCGCTCGGGCTGCTCGTCGGATGGTCGTTCGTCGGGACGGGGCTCTTCGCGTGGTGGCGCCGGCCGGGCAACCGAACCGGCGCTCTTATGGCAGCGGTGGGGTTTGCCTGGTTCGCAGCCGGCCTGAGCGATTCGAACGACGACCTCCTCCACACGGCGGGCCTCGCACTCGACGCCCTCTTCCCGGCGTTCGCGGGCCACTTGCTATTGGCGTTCCCGACCGGGCGGCTGAGCACGCGGCTCGAGCGTTCGGTCGTCACCGCGGGGTACCTCGTCTCCACGGTCCTGCAGGTCCCCTCGCTCTTGTTCGAGGAGGACCCGCGCAACCTGCTCGTCATCGAGCCGGATCAGGGTCTCTCCGACCTCCTCGACGGGGTGCAGTTCGCTGCCGCCGTGTGCGTGATCGGGACGAGCTTCGTCATCCTCGGCCGACGCTGGCGAGCGGCCACGCCGCCGCAGCGCCGCGCACTCGCGCCGGTGCTCTGGACTGGCGGCGCCGCGTTCGTCGCCTTCGCGATCGCGACCGGCTTCGACGCGGTCGGAGCTCCGCAGGACTTCCTCGAGCGGCTCTCGGAGGCGGTGCTCGTAACCGTCCCCTTCGGTTTCCTCGCCGGCCTGCTGCGAGGCCGGCTGGCTCAGGCGAGCGCCATGTCCGGCCTCGTGGCCCGCCTCGGCCAGGCGCCGGAGCCCGGCGTGCTGCGCGCCGCTCTCGCCGAGGCGCTCGGCGACCCCTCGTTGACGCTGGCCTACTGGCTCCCGGAGACCGAGCGCTTCGTGGATGCGGACGGCCACCCGCTGACGCTGACCGACGGCGGGTGGACGGAGGTGGAGCTCGAGGGGCGGCGGATCGCGGCGATCGTGCACGACCCGACGCTTGCCGACGAGCCGCAGCTCGTGCGCGCGGCCGGCGCCGCCGCGGCGCTCGCGCTCGAAAATCAGCGTCTGTCCGCCGAGCTGCGGGCACGCATCGAGGAGCTCCGCGCGTCGCGCGCCCGCATCGTCGAGGCCGGCGACGCCGCGCGCCGGCGACTTGAACGCGACCTGCACGACGGCGCGCAGTCCCGTCTGGTCGCCCTGGCGGTCAAGCTCCGGCTCGCGCGCACGAGGGCGCAGCGCCAGCCCGAGGTCGCCACGATCCTGGACGAGTCGAGCGCCGAGCTGCAGGCGAGCCTCGACGAGCTCCGCGAGCTCGCACGCGGGATCCATCCGGCGGTGCTCACGGACCGGGGATTGGCGGCGGCGCTGGAGACCCTTGCCAACCGCGCGCCGGTGCCCGTCGACATCGCCGGCGAGCCACCGGATGATCTGCCGGCGGCTGCAGCGACGGCCATCTACTTCGTCGTCTCCGAGGCGCTCGCGAACGTAGCCAAGTACGCGTGCGCCGAGCGCGTGACCGTCGCCGTACGGCGCGCCGCCGACCGGGTCGTCGTCGAGGTCTCCGACGACGGCGTCGGCGGCGCCGACGTGTCGGGCGGCTCGGGCCTGCGTGGCCTGTCCGACCGGGTTGCCGCGCTCGACGGGCGACTCCACGTACGCAGCCCGCCTGGTGCCGGCACTCGTGTACGCGCCGAGATTCCGGTTTAGTCGCGCCCCACCCTCACATCGACCGCCACCAGCCGGTGATCCGACGACGGGAAGCCGTTCCCATTCGGGAGCAGGGCCGGGTCGAAGAGGCCGACGAGCCGGAACAGCGGGTCGGAGCTCAGCGGCCAGAACACGAACGATCCGACTATCCGCGTGCGACGGTCGGGGAGCACATAATCGGCGCGGAGGTTGCCGGGTGCGGTGTCCGCGAAGTCGGCCGTGTCGAAGGCCGGGTTGCCGGTGTGAGCGGCGTTCGCGCCGCCCTGCAGCGCCGACTGCTCGGGCCCGCCGGGGCTCGTCGGGGTCACTGTCGTGTTGATCCGCGGGTGGTCTAGCAGCTGGAGGACCGCGTCCGCGGTGCTGTCGCCGTCGAACGGGTCGGCGTTCTGGTCGCCGGCGATGACGAAGTGCTCCCTGCGGCCGAGACCGCCGCGGCGGCCGCGGTCGTCGTAGATGTAGCGGGCGGCGCGGGGGGTGACGTAGTCGGCCCAGAAGCGGATCTCGTCGTGGTTGCGGGTGCCGTTGCGGTCCTCGGGGCCGTCGAAGACCGGCGGCGTCGGATGGCTCACCAGGAAGTGCACGCGCTCACCGCGGCCGACCTCGATCGGCAGGTCCCAGTGGCTCTTCGACGACAGTCGGAAGACGTCCAGCTCGTCCGGCGAGTACCAGTCGGCGGGCGCCGGTGTGGCCGGATCGTCCGGCAGCAGCGCGCCCGGCATGTCCTTCCAGCGAAACAGCTGGAACGTGCGCGCTCGCTTCGTGTCGATCGGGAGACGTGAGAAGACCGCCAGGCCGAACTTGCCCGGGAACTCCCCAAAGCCGAAGGCGTCGTTGCCATACAGGCCCGAGCCGGGCACGGTCACCGCCTGACCGTTGTTGTCGAAGTCCTTGCCCGACGCGATGCCCGTGTTCGACGGGGCCACGAAGCGATACCGGAACACGACCGGCCGGGCGCCGTTTTGGGAGACCGACAGGTAGTTGCGCTGGAACAGTCGCGCGGCCTGCTCATCGGGAACGAAATCGAACTCGTTGACGAGCAGAACGTCGGGGCGAGCGCGCTGGATGATCTCCGCGACGTTGCGGAGCTGGGGGTCGTCGCCGTTCGAGAGGTCGTCGACGAGCTCGCCCTCCGCGTTGCGGTTGACCGAGGCGTTGAAGGTTGCGAAGCGAATCGTTCGGTCATGGCCGACCGCCGCCGGAGCTGCGGCGCACAGGAGCACCAGCGTCGCGGCCGCGCAGGCGGCAGCACGGGTGAAGGGGGACACGGGACGCCTCCTTTCGAAACGGGCACCGGCACCGTAGCGGTGCGGCGCCCGCGTGTGTAAACGGCCCGAGAAGACGAGGTAGGATCGCCTCCATGCGCGTCGAGCCCGTGAAGTTCACCCTCCCGGAGGACCGGATCCCCAGCCACTGGATCAACCTCCTGCCCGATCTCCCGGGCGAGCCGCTGCCGCCGCTGAATCCCGGGACCATGGCCCCGGCCGGACCGGACGACCTCACACCGATCTTCCCGATGTCGCTCATCGCCCAGGAGGTCTCCCCCGAGCCCGAGGTCGAGATCCCCGAGCCGGTACGGGAGGTCCTCAAGCTCTGGCGGCCCACCCCGCTCCACCGCGCGCGTCGGCTCGAGCGCGAGCTCGATACCCCTGCCCACATCTATTACAAGTACGAGGGGGTCTCGCCCGCCGGCTCGCACAAGCCGAACAGCGCCGTGGCGCAGGCGTATGCGAACAAGGAGGCGGGCATCGGACGGCTGGCCACGGAGACCGGCGCCGGCCAATGGGGGTCCGCGCTCGCCCTCGCGTGCAGCCTGTTCGGCCTCGACTGCCTGGTCTACATGGTGGGAGCCAGCTACGACCAAAAGCCGTACCGGCGCGCGATGATGGAGGCCTGGGGCGCCACGGTGATCCGCTCTCCGAGCGACACGACGGAGTCCGGGCGCAGCCAGGCCGCACACAGCACCGGCTCGCTCGGCATCGCGATCTCGGAGGCGGTGGAGGTCGCGGCACGCGACGCGGGGACGAACTACGCACTCGGCTCGGTGCTGAACCACGTCTGCCTGCACCAGACCGTGATCGGCCAGGAGGCGCTCGCGCAGATGGAGCTCGCCGGCGAGGAGCCGGACGTGGTGGTGGGGTGTGTGGGCGGCGGGTCCAACTTCGCGGGCATCAGCTTCCCCTACCTTCGGCGCGTTCTGCGGGGCGAGGCGAAGACGCGCTTCGTGGCGGCCGAGCCCGCGGCCTGCCCGACCCTCACGCGCGGGGCATACCGCTACGACTTCGGCGACACCGTCGGCCTCACGCCGCTCATGCCGATGTACACGCTCGGGCACAACTTCGTGCCGCCGCCCGTGCACGCCGGCGGACTGCGCTATCACGGGGACTCGCCGATCGTGTCCGGGCTCGTCAAGCACGGCCTGATGGAGGCACGGGCCTACAAGCAGAACGAGACGTTCGCGGCGGCGGTGCGGTTCGCGCGCACTGAGGCCATTCTCCCCGCGCCCGAGCCGGCGCACGCGATCCGCGCCGTGATGGACGAGGCCGAGGCCGCAAGGGAGGCCGGCGAGGAGCGCGTGATCCTGTTCAACCTGTGCGGCCACGGCCACTTCGACATGTCGGCCTACGACGCCTACCTGGCGGGAAAGCTCGAGGACCCCGAGTTCTCCGAGGGGGACATGGAGGCTGCGCTCGGGCGGCTGCCGGAGACGCCGGCGATCGCCTGAGCCGGAGGGCGGCCCGGCCGCGCCGTCAGCGGCGCTTTCGCTTCCGCTTGCGCGAGGCGGGCCGCTCGCGCTCCGGCTCCGCCCCGGACTCCGGCTCCGCCCCGGGCTCCGGCTCCGGCCCAGCCCCAGGCAGGGCCGCCGGCTCGGGTTCCGCCTCGCCCCGGTGCTCGTCGCCGTTCGAGGCCTGCGTCCGACCGCGCTTCACGGCCGCGCCCGGCCAGGGCTCCTCCTCGCCCGACTCCCAGGCGGGACCTCGGCCGCCGGGCCACCGGCCCAGGTAGAGCAGGCCGAGGGCGCCGAGCCAGAAGGCTTGGAGGACGGTGGGGACGCCCGGGAGCAGCGGGAGCACGAACAGGATGCCGGCGATTACGCCGAGAATGCTCATGAACGGGCTCATCAGCCCTGCGCGCCTCGCGCGAAGCGGGAGCATCACGAACAGGAAGGCTGTGGCAACGGAGCCCGCCAGGCCCAAGGCCACGGCGCCGCCGTTGGAGTTGTTGCGCAAGAGCTCCTCCGCGCAGGCGTCGCCGAGGTCGCCGCGGATCGCGGGGCACTGCCTGAGGTTCGGAGTGTCGCTCGGGTCCGCGTCCGGGAACGAGTACGAGCCGTCGGCAAAGGTCTCGGCCACGTCTATCTGTGTGAAGACCCCGATCACCTGCGCCACCGCGTACATCGCCGGCCCCAGGAAGACGAGGTATACGAACCAGCGCGGAATCTGCGGGCTGCGATGAATGGTCGCCCGGAAGAGGTAGTAGAAGGCGAATATCAGGCAGAGCGCGGCCGCCGCCTGCAGTCCCACCGCCGCGATCAGGCTCCCGGGCGAGTCGTTCACCGACAGCAGGAAGTTCGGACGCGATTGCACGATCGCGGGACGGTTCTGGGGAATCGAGAGGAGAAGCCCCGTGCCGGCCACCAGCATCAGGCCGGCGGCGAACGCGGCGAGGGCGGCCGGGCGGGCCCACCGGGCCTCCCATTGCAGCTGCGCTTCGGTGCTCACGAGCGGCGGAGCCGGGGGTTGTCGCGGCGCACGCGCGGCGGGTAGTAGTCGACGTCCTCGCGCTCGACGATGCGGGAGACCCGGTCTCCGAGTGCGAGCAACGCGTCGAGCGCGGGCGTCATCAGCCGAATCAGGCTCTCGACCCGCCGCCTCGTGCGGAGCTGGTCTGGCGACAGCGGTGGCATCAGCCTCCGCGCTGATGGAAGTAGAACTCGGGCAGCGCCGCCTTGGCGACCTCGGCGGTGATCTGCTGGGCCTGATGCAGGTCGCCGGCGCGCACCGCCAGATCGTCGATGGTCACGATCCCGACCAGCTTCTCGCCCTCGGTAACGGGCAGGCGGCGTATCCGGTGCTGCACCATCAGCGCGACCGCCTCCTCGATGTCCATCTCCACCTCGCCGGTCACGAGCGGCCGCGAGGCGTGGTCGCCGACGGCGGCCTCCGCCTCCACGGTGTCCGCCACCACGGCCAGCGCCAGGTCCCGGTCGGTGATGACGCCGACCGGCCGGCCGGCCTCGCAGATGACGACTGAGCCGACGTTGCGGTCGCGCATGAGCTCCCCCACGCGCCGCATGCTGTCGTCGGTCTCCGCCGTGACCACGCCCTGCGTCATCACCTCGCTGATGCGCACGGGGCGACTGTATCGTCCCGGCGGTGACGATCGTGCTGTACGGAGCCACCGGGTACACCGGCCGGTTGGTCGTCGAAGAGCTCGAGCGGCGCGGACTGGACTACGTGTTGAGCGGCCGCGACGAGGAGAAGCTCGCGCGGCTCGCCGGCGAGCGCGGCGCGCCCATGCGGGTCGCCCCCATAGACGACGCCCGCGCTCTGCGCGAGCTGCTGGCGGACGCGAGCGCGGTGATCAGCTGCGCGGGCCCGTTCACGCTGGCGGGGCACGCCCTGGTGCGCGCCGCGGTCGACACCGGTACCCACTACGTCGACTCCACCGGCGAGCAGCCCTTCATCAAACTGGTGTTCGACAATCACGGCGCGGCGGCCGAGCGGGCGGGGGTGGCGCTCGTGCCCGCGCTTGGATTCGACTATGCGCCGGGCGACTGCATCGCCCGCCTCACAGCCCGCGGCCACGAGCCGCTCGAGGAGCTGGTGCTGGCCTACGCGGTCAGGGGCTTCGGCATGAGCCGGGGCACGATGCGCTCCGGCCTGGAGATCGCCAAGGGAGGGGACGTCGTGTATGAGAACGGCGATTGGCGACCGGCCCCGTTCGGGATCTTCCGCGCGAGCTTCGACTTTCCGGAGCCGATCGGGCGCGAGGTGATGTCCCGCTACCCCTCGGGGGAGGTGATCACGGTGCCGCGTCACACGCGCACGAGACGCGTCGTGTCGATGGTCACCGCGAGCACGATGGCGCCCCATCCGGCGCTTTCGCCCATCCTCCCCTACGCGCTGCCGCCCCTGGCTCTGAGCCTGCGCACGCCGCTCCGGGGAGTCCTGCACCGGGCGATCGGGGTGCTGCCCGAGGGGCCCTCGGAGGCCGAGCGCCGGGGCGCGGAGTTCACGATCGTCGCCGTTGCGCGCGGCGAGAACGGCTCGGAGCGGAGGGGCGTGGTGCGCGGGGTGGACGTCTACGGGCTCACCGCCGTCTCGCTCGTACACGGGGTGGAGCTGATGAGCGCCCCGGGATACGACCGGGCGGGCGCCCTCGCCCCCGCCGCCGCCTACGATCCGGAGGCCTTCCTCAACTACCTTGGCGACCACGGCGTCTCGTGGGAGCTGTCGGCGGGCGCCGCCGAGCCCGCCGCCCGCTAGCCGACCGGATACACCTTGCCCGCCACCCTCAGCAGCAGCCCGCGCGGGGCGTGCTGGCCGCCGAGCGCGCCCGCCCGGTTGAGGGGACCGGGCACGACGACGCGTCGGCCCTTCTCGAGCCCCCTGAGTCCCGCCTCGGCGACGACCGCCGCGTCGCTCCAGAGGAAGTCCGGCAGGCCCTCCCAATGGATTCCCGCGTTCGCCATGAACTCGGTCTTCGCAGGGCCGGGGCAGAGCGTCGTGGCGGTGACGCCCGTGCCGGCGAGATCCTCATGGAGGGCGTCGGTGAAGGCAAGCACGAACGCCTTGCTCGCCGCGTAGGTGGCTTGGCGTGGGAGCGGCTGAAAGGCCGCGGTGGATGCCACGTTCAGCACCGCGCCGCGCCCGCGCCGCACCAGCCCGGGCACATAGCGGCCGCAGAGGTCCACGACCGCCTCCACGTTGAGCCGCACCATGTCGAGCTCGCGGTCCAGGTCGAGCCGGTCGAAGCGCCCCGCAGTGCCGAAGCCCGCGTTGTTCACCAGGACCTCGACCCGTAGCCCTCGCTCCTCGATCTCGGCTCTCATTCCCTGCCTGGCGTCCGCCTTGCCGAGGTCGCACCCCACCGTCTCGACCCGCACGCCGTTGCGGCCGCGCAGTTCGGCCGCCAGCTTCTCGAGCCGCTCGACCCGCCGCGCGACCAGCGTGACCCCGTGCCCGCGCGCGGCCAGGGCCCGCGCGACGTCGGCGCCGATCCCGGACGACGCGCCGGTGACCAGGCAGGTCGACTCCGGAGCGGGCGGCGGCAGGGCCATCGGGCGCGGAGCCTACAGCTGCCGGGTCCCAGGGGGAGGCATTTGCCGTGTGGACTCGCGCGACCCGGGTAGCCCAGCAGCATGCGGTGGCTGCGCATCGCCGTCCTTGTGGTTGCCCTGGTGTTCGCGCCGGGCACAGCGCTCGCGCAGGACAAGCAGCCCACCGCGATCGGGCAGGGGGGCGCGGCGGCAACGGTCGATCCGCTCGCCACCCAGGCGGCCGTGGATGCCCTTCGCGACGGCGGCAACGCAGTGGACGCCGCGGTCGCTGCCGCGGGGGTGCTCGGCGTGACCGAGCCGTTCTCGTGCGGCATCGGCGGGGGCGGCTTCATGGTGATTCGCACTCGCGAGGGAAGGATTAGGACGATCGACTCGCGCGAGGAGTCGCCGGCGGCGATGCAGCCGCAGTCATTCTTCGAGGACGGCGTCCCGCTGACGTTCGACGAGGCCCGCTGGAGCGGCCTGTCCGCCGGCGTGCCCGGCACGGTTGACGGCTGGGAGCGCGCGCTCCGGCGCTACGGCACCTGGTCGCTCCGCCGAGCGCTTCGCCCCGGGATCGCCACCGCGCGCGACGGCTTCGTGGTGGACCAGACCTTCGCCTCCCAGACCCAGCCGGCCGTCGACTGGTTCAACGACGTCCCCTCGACGGCCGCGCTCTACCTCGATCCGGACGGCACGCCGCGCGACCCGGGCTTCGTCCTGCGTAACCCGGATCTCGCCGACACGTACCGGCTCATCGCCCGCGGCGGAACGCGCGCGTTCTACCGTGGCCCCCTGGCGCAGGAGATGACAGATGCCGCGAGCCACCCGCCCATCGCGCCCAGCGCGAACCACGCCTGGCGCCCCGGTCTCATGACCCCGCAGGACCTGCGCTCCTACGACGCCCTCGAGCGGCGACCCACCCGGGTCCGCTATCGCGGCCTCGACGTGTACGGCATGGGCCCGCCCTCGAGCGGGGGCAGCACGGTGGGTGAGGCGCTCAACATCCTGGAGGGCTACGACCTCGCGCACATGACCCGCACTCAGGCGCTTCACCTCTTTCTGGAGGCATCGCGCTTCTCGTTCGCGGACCGGAACGCCTTCCTGGCCGATCCGGACTTCTTCGACGTCCCGCTCGAAGGGCTGCTCTCGGACCGGTTCGCGGCCGAGCGGCGGGCGCTGATCGATCCCGAGCACGCCGCCACGAGCCCGGTGGCGCCCGGCGATCCATCTCATGAGACCACTCACCTGGTGGTCTCCGATCGCAAGGGCACAGTGGTCTCGTACACGTTCACCATCGAATCCACCGGCGGCAACGGCATCGTCGTGCCGGGCCGTGGCTTCCTGCTCAACAACGAGCTGACCGACTTCAACTTCGACACACCCGGGCATCCCAACCAGCCCGACTCCGGCAAGCGCCCGCGCAGCTCGATGAGCCCCACGATCGTGCTCGACCGCGGGCAGCCGTTCCTCGCCGTCGGCTCGCCCGGCGGCTCCATGATCATCACGACCGTGCTGCAGGTGCTGCTCGAGCGCCTCGACCTCGGCGCCAGCCTGCCTGAGGCGATCGCACGGCCCCGGGCGAGCCAGCGCAACACTGCGACCACCATCCCCGAGCCCGCGTTCCTGGCCTCACCCGAGGCGGCGGAGCTCGCCAGCCGGTATGGCCACGTCTACGGCACGCCGGCAGAGATCGGCGCCTCGACCGGGATCGAGTTCCTGGGCGGACAGCGCGTGCTCGCGGCGGCCGAGCCGGTGAGGCGCGGCGGCGGGAGCGCGATGGTCGAGAAGCCCGACGAGCCTCACTAGACTCGAAGCATGTCCTCGGAAGATCCATTCGGCGGCCTTTTCGGCGATCCGGACGAGCTCCGGAAGCGGATGGCCGAGTTCGCCGAGCAGATGCAGGGAGCCCAGCGCGTTGCCTGGGCCGACAACGCCATCAAGCTCGCGGTCGACATGACGGTCGCCGGGCTCGCCCGGATGAACCTGCAGGGCAACGCCGAGCAGCAGTCCCAGGACCTGCTCCAGGCTATGCGGCTGATCTTCCCCGAGGCCGTGATCCTCGTGCGCGAGGCGCGCGAGGGCTTCGGGACCTGACGTCACTTCGCTGCCGGGGCCGGCGTTGGAGCAATCCGGCCGAACTGTCGCGGTCTCCAGGGGCGCCAAGAGCGGCGCGGCTTCGCAGGCTCGGCCTTCGCGCGCGCCTGCAAGTCGAAGTAGAGCAGCGTCTTACCGAGTGCGACGTACGGAATCAACAGGGCGAAGATCAACGACCCGAGAACGTTGATCCAGACCAGGGGCAGGGGAGTGAAGATGAGCGCGAAGGTCAGGACGGGCCCGGCGACCGCGCTGAGCACACTGAAGAAGACAATGGGGCGGACGGCGTGCCACCAGCGGCCGCGGACCAGATCGGAGCTGCCGCAGAAGGACGCGCGCAGTGACTTGTCGGTGAACAGCACCTCCTGCTGCACGAAGGCCCAGCCAACCAGCTTCCAGATCGCCCAAGGGATGCCGACGAGCGTGATCGCCATCAACAGCACCCCAACCGTCGCCAGCAGCTGCGCAAAGACGACTCGCCAGAAGCGCGCGCGCACGCCTCTCAAGGCACGCGCAAGCCCGCAGACCGCGATTCGACCAGATCCCGCACATAGACGATCACGATCGCGGCAACGATCGCCGAGGCGACCGGCCGGCCAAAGTTTTGGAGCAGGTCGACGAGCGCCACGTTGACGCCCGAGCGCCCGGCGACATCGTTGCCGGAGCTGCTGCCCGCGAGCAGGTCGGCAAGAAGATTGGTGCCGCCGAGAATCACGATTGCGACTGCCGCAACCGGGACCAGGACCCGCGGGTGGCGGCCGTAGAGCTGTCGCGCGGTGCGGATCAACTGGCCAAAGGAGCGGCGCGCCCGCAATCGCTCGAGGTCGACCGGCTTCCAGCGCGTGACGCCGACGATCAGGCCGACAACGATTGCGATCAGCGCCAAGATCGCTATCGACGCTGGTCGCGACTTCGCGTTGAGGTTGACCAGGCTCGAGAGGTCGGCGACGGCTCCGCAAAAGGCCGCGGTTACCTGCGGGCCGGCGATCGAGCCGCCCGGCAGGCGCGGACTGGTCGTACGCTGGTCCGCCATCCAGCTGAACGGTTCGCGCCAGACGGTCTTCGTCGTCGGGCCGGTCGGCCCGTTGTTGTAGCTCTTTTCCCGCTCGCCCCAGTGCCCTTCGTAGCTGAGCCACTTGAACCGGCCGCTTTCCGAAGCTTGATCCGGGAGGAGGACAGGCCGAAGGCGCACCTCGCGCAGTGGCTCGCTCGTGTTGTCACAGCCGAGGCCCGAGCCCTGCTGCCCGTTCTCGACGTAGACCGTGGAGTCGTAGAAGGTCGCATGCGACCCCGCGGCCGGATAGACGATCGGACGAGAGCCGTCCTTCTGCACCTTCGAGTCGTCCCAGCCGGCTCGCTCGCCGCCGGCGTGCTGAAAGAGAATGATTTCGCTCGGGTCTTCTGGCAGCGCCTCTTCCGGGGAGTCGGCGTCGAAAGTGAGCTGCATCCCCTCCCAGTCGCCCTCGTGGAGGTCGTTGAACTGGTTGAAGTACCAGAAGAACCAGTACTGCAGAGCGAAACCGGAGTGGCCGGCTTCGCGGGCGATGTGGGCGTAGGTGATCGCTGGCGCCCTACCCTCCTTCACCAGCCGCGCGAAGTTTTTGGCGTACACGCAGGTGTCGCCCAGCGGGTCGCCAGAAAGGTTGAAGTAGTAGGCGTCGCCGAGACCGGCGATGTCACGCGCGGTTGGCGCCTTCCCCGCGTTCTCGAGCCCCTTGCCGGGGACGTAGTGGGTGAGGGTGACTGCGGGGTTGCCGAGCACCGTGTCGACGCTGGTCGGCGACCGATACTGCTCCTCGGCGGTGTCGCAGGGCGGGTCCTCTTGTTTTCGCACCATCACTACCGGCGCGTAGGCCTTAGCGAGGCGCTGCGTCGCGGCCTGCGTCTGTGCCGTCGCAGTACCGGTAGGTACGAGGAGGGGCGCCGCTACCACCGCGAGGCCCACTGCCCAGCGACGTAAGCGAGTCCTCATTTCGGGTGAAGCTACCCGCGTTCGGCCCGTGGATCTAGCCCGGCGCGGCCTCCCCGGCCCGGCCCGGGTCCCCCCGTCGCGCGCCCTTCTCGGCGGCCCGGTCCTCCCGGCCCCGCCTGACGATCTCCTTGAAGCTGCGCACTCGGAAGATGAAGACGAGCGCCGCGAACCCGATGCCGAAGGTCAGCGCCCCGATCGCGATCTGCTGGCCGACGGAGTAGGCGGCCACAGTCGAGCCCGCCGCCGTCCCGGCGAAGACCTTCACGAGCAGCGCCTGCTGAACCCCCGCGCCCTGCGGGGTGAAGGGAACGGCCGCGGACACGGCGTTGACCCCGAGCACCAGCAGGACGTTCTTGACGGAGCCACCGACCCGAAAGGCCTCTAGCAGCATCCAGAACGCCGCGAAGCGGAAGCACCAGCCGCCGAACTGCACCGCGAACACCTCGCGGAAGTAGCGGCGGCGGTCGCGGAGGATCGTGAACCCCTGCCGCACGCGCTGCCAGAACGCCCTCACGCGCACGCTCAGGAGCGCGAACGCCAGCAGCGCTCCGACCGCCAGCGCGGTCAGGAGGAAGAGCGTGAAGAGCGGGTGCTCGGCGAAGAACGAGAGGTCGAATGCGTTCAGGCTGGCGAAGTCGGGCGGCTTGGGGAACACGCCCTGGGTGAAGGCGAAGATCAGGATCAGCGACCCCATCGCGACGTCGTAGCCCAGCTCGACAACGAAGCTTGCCGCCACCGCCGGGTAGCTCGAGTTCGGAATCGACGTCTTCGTCAGGAACAGGCGGACCACGTCGCCGCCGCGGGCGGGGATTACGGCGTTGAAGCCGTACCCCGCGAAGTACGCCCCCCAGATCTCGCGGAAGTTGAAGCGCTCCGCGGGATAGGCGGCGCGCAGGATGTTGAAGCTTGCCCGCGCCCGGAGCGTGAGGTAGGCGGTGAACAAAAGTAGCGCGAGCAGCAGCGGGCCGAGGCGCACCGACGCCAGGTTCGAGAAGAACTGGTCGACGGCGTCGAAGAACGACTGAAAGGAGTCGCCGAGGTTCGCGGTGGGCACTCCTGAAAGGTACGTTGCGCGCCGTGAAGGGCTACGGGGAGGACCTCGCGCACATCCACGCGAGCGGCTTCACCGCGCTCGCGGAGACCGCGGCCCCGGCGATAGTCGAGCTGCTGCACGGGGCCGGAATCGAGAGCGGCCTCGTGGTCGATCACGGTTGCGGCAGCGGGGTCACCTCGCGCGTGCTCGTGGACGCGGGCTACGACGTCCTCGGGATCGACAGCTCACGACCGTTCCTGGCGCTCGCTCGGCGCGAGGCGCTCGGCGCTCGCTTCCGTCACGGCCCGTTTCTCGACGAGCGGCTGCCGGAATGCCGGGCCATGCTCGCGTAGGGGAGGTTCTGAACTACACCGAGCGCTCCCTGGAGCCGGTCTTCAGGCGCGTGTACCGGACGCTCCTGCCGGGTGGCCTCTTCGTGCTCGACCTCGCCGGGCCAGGCCGCCTCCCACACGGTGGGCCGGCGCGCAACTGGTGGGAGGGCGAGGACTGGGCGATCCTGGTCGAGACCCAGGCGGACCCGCGCCGGCGGCTCCTCACCCGCCGGGTGATCACCTTCCGCCGCACCGGCGGCGGCTGGCGGCGCGGAGAGGAGACGCACCGTCAGCGCCTGCACCCGCCGTCGCAGATCGCGGCCGGCCTGCGCCGCGCCGGCTTCCGCGTACGGGTTCGCCGCGGCTACGCCGGCGACCGCTTCGCCCCGGGCCACTACGTGATGGTCGCGAGCAGGCCCTGTTCGCCGAGCGCGAGGCCGCGGCGCGGCACGGGCGCCGACTGAACGATCGAGGTGGTCGTCTGACCCAGCGCGACGAAGTAGTCGATCACCTCCTCGAGGTGCTCGACGTCACGCACGTGCGCCGTCATCACGTAGCAGTCATCGCCCGTCACACGACGGCAATCGACCACCTCGGGCGTGTCCTGGGCGAGCTTGGCGACGTTTGCGAGCTGACCCGGCGCCGGGCGGACCCGGATGACCGCGCTGAGGGACAACCCGAGCGTCCGGGGGTCGATCTCCGCGCGGTAGCCGAGGATCACGCCCTGCTGCTCGAGCCGCTGAACCCGCTCGGCCACGGCCGGAGGCGACAGGCCGACGCGCCGTCCCAGCTCGGCGAGCGATAGGCGCGCGTTCTCCTGGAGCTCCGCGAGCAGCCGGCGGCTCGTGTCATCGATCAGCAGTCCTTCGGGAATTCCGCCGTTTGACCTTTGGTTCGCAGCCATGGCGGGGAGAATACCTGTGGTTGCCCCTGTACGCCAGCGAAAGTGGCGGTCAATCTTCAGCCCCAATGAGTCAGCCAATCGCCGCGCGGCGAGCGCTCGCCGCCGAGGTCCCACCCCACCTCTACTTCGTTGTCAGCGCCGTTTTCCACTACCTCGGGCCGGCCTTCGCGGTGCTCCTCTTCGCCCGGGTCGACGTGCTGGGCGTCGCCTGGCTTCGCATCGCGGCCGCCGCGGCGATCTTCGGGGTCTGGCGACGCCCCTGGCGTGCGTTCGCCGCGCTCGACCGCGAGGGGCGGAGACTGTTGATTGCCTGGGGCGCGGTTCTGGCGGTCATGAACTCGTGCTTCTACCTTGCGATCGACCGCCTGCCCCTCGGCACGGTGGCGGCGATCGAGTTCCTGCCGGTCGTCGCGCTCGCCGCCCTGGGGGCTCGTACGCCGCGCAACGCGGTCGCGTTGCTGCTGGCGGTGCCCGGCGTCTACCTGCTGACCGACGTGCGGCTCGCCGGCGAGCCGGTCGGCGTGGTCTTCGCGTTCGCGAATGCCGCGCTCTTCGCCCTGTACATCGTGCTTGCGCACCGCGTCGCCCACTTCGACGCGCTCGGCGGAGTCGACGGACTTGCCGCGTCGATGCTCATCGCGCTGCTGGTGGTCACGCCGATCGGGGGCTGGGAGGTGCTGCCCGCCCTCACCGACCCGGTCGCCATCCTCGCGGGCGTTGGGGTCGGCGTGTCCTCGTCCGTGATCCCCTACATCTCGGACCAGCTGGCGATGCGCCGTCTTGCCCGGGCCACCTATGCGCTGATGGTGTCGTTGCTGCCGGCCACCGCGACCGTGATCGGGATCGTCGTGCTGGCCCAGGTGCCGTCATGGGCCGAGGTGTCCGGCCTCGCACTCGTCATCGCCGGCGTGGCGATTCACCGCGAGCGGGCCGCGGATCCCGCCGCCGCTTCGACGGAGGTGGTGGCGTAGAGCAGATGCTCGGCGCCGTGGGCGAAACGAGTGCCCTCGCGCGTCATGCCGAGCTTCTCGAGCACGCGGATTGATGCGTCGTTCTCGGGGCGAACCACCGCCACCACCCGCTTCAGGCCGAGCGGCCCGAATGCCTCTTCAAGGCACGCGCGGGCCGCCTCGGTCGCGTACCCCCGGCCCCACCAGCGGCGGCCGAGGGTGTAGCCGAGCTCGACGTCCGGCCCGACCCCGTCGAGGGGTGCGAGCCCGGCGTCGCCGATCAGCTCGCCGGAGCTGCGCTCCACCACCGCCCACAGCGCCGGGCCGCCGACGCGCCCGCCCGCCACGTGCTTCTCGAGCGCGCGGCGGGTGTGCTCGATGGTCGAGTACGACGGCATCCAGCGCGTCACCTCGGGGTCGCCGTAGACGGCGTGAAGCGCATGGAGGTCCGAGGGCTCGAAGGCCCGGATCTCCAGCCGCTCGGTCAGGATCGGGATGGTCACCGGTCGACCCTGAGCGTCAAGGCCGCTACGCCGCCGCGCCGAGGGCGTCAAGCACAAGCCGGTCGTGCTCCTCCGGCTTCACCTTGCGCAGCACCCCGGTCACGCGACCCTCCTCGTCGAGCAGGAACGTCGTCCGCTCCACGCCCCAGAACGTCTTGCCGTACCGAGACTTCTCGACCCAAACGCCGTATCGCTCCGCGACGGCGTGGTCCTCGTCGGCGAGCAGCGTGAAGTTGAGCCCCTGCTTGTCGTGGAAGCGCTTGACCTTCGCCACGGGATCGGGTGAGACGCCAAGGACGACCGCGTCCGCCTGCTGATAGTCGGGCAGGTGGTCGCGCACGCCGCAGGCCTGGGTGGTGCAGCCCGGTGTGTCGGCGCGGGGATAGAAGTAGACGACGATCTTGCGTCCGCGGTGGGCAGACAGGGCCACCGGGTTGCCGTCCTGATCGCGGAGCTCGAAGTCGGGGGCGAGGTCGCCTTCGTTCACGCTCGCTACTTAAGCAGCTTCGACAGCCGGCGATCCTTGAGCACCCGGCCGCCCGTCTGCTCCTCGGGG
>DATDLN010000002.1:0-9252 GCA_036519295.1 Thermoleophilaceae bacterium | reverse complement strand
GCTCAACCGCCTCGTCCGCGGCCTGGCGGGCGCGCCGCTCCGCTTTCTTGGCACGCTCGGTTGCCTTCAGCGCCGCCTCCGCGGCGCGCCGCTCGGCCTTCTTGGCGCGTTCGGTCGCCCGCTGCGCGCGTTCCTCGGACGTCTCCTCCACCCGAGCGGCCCGTTCGGCGGCCTCCCTCGCTCGCTGCTCGGCCTGAGCGACACGCTCCATGGCCTCGGCGGCGACCCGCTCGGCGGCCCTCGCCCGTCCCTCGGCCGCGGCGAGCCGATCGTCCTCCGCCCCGCGCTCCACCTCGATGCCGGCCGTCTCCGCGTAGTCCGTGAGGAGCCGCTGCAGCTCCACGACCTGCTCGCGGCTCAGGCCGCTCCCCCGCTCGCGAGCCTGTCGCACGTGTGGGCTCCAGCGCAGGAACTCCTCCACCTCGCGCTCGTAGCGGTACGGCTCCTGGGCGCCGCGAACGATCGGCTCCAGCCGCATGTGCTCTCCGAGCGCCAGGACCGTCTCGCGACTGGTGTGCTGGTAGTGGAAGCCGGCGGCCTTGTAGCGGCGGTTGTCCACCCCGCGGCCGAAGCGGAGCTGGGCGAGCATCTCCGGTGGGATGTTGACCCCGAAGCGGCGCAACGCGGCGGCGGCCAGCCCGGTCCCCCACGGTGGAAGGAGCGGCGCGTACGGCTTGCGCAACAGTCCCGCCACTTCGCTCAACGCGAGCACACCGTCGGCCGCGACGTTGAACACTCCGGGAAGGTCGTGCTTCACCGCGTGCTCGAGCGCGTGCACCACGTCGTCCTCGTGCACGAACTGGGAGCGCGGATCGAAGCCGAGGATCATCGGCAGCGCGGGAAGCGAGAGCAGGGCGATGTGCGAGGTTCGGACGTCGGGCCCCAGCACGTTGGCGAAGCGGAGGATGGTCACCGATACCTCCGGGTTGAGCTCCGCGAACTCGCTCAGCGACGCCTCGGCCTCGACGATGTCGCGCTCGATCGGCGTTCGCGGCGGGTGTGGGCGGGCCATCGTCTCGTCGAAGAAGGCCGGATCGTCCCGCTCGCAGCCGTAGAAGTGGGTGGACGACTTGAACACCACCTTGCGCACCGGCGAGTCCGCCCCGCTGCATGCGGCGAGGATGTTCATCGTCCCGATCACATTGTTCTCGTGGGCCTTGGCGGGCGAGGTCGTGGTCGAATCGACCACCAGTCTGGTGTCGACCACCGTGTCGACCTCCGCCGCCTCCACCACCCGCCGCAGCAGGGCGTGCTGCGCGCCCACCTTCACGTACTCGGTTCGCTCGAGCTCGACGTGCGGCTCGTCCGCCGCCACCCCGATGATGGCGTCGACCTCGGGGAACGCCTCGAGCGCCTGCGCGAGGCGGCCGCCCCAATAGGTCGAGAGCCCGGTGACGAGGATGCGCTTGGAGTGCATCGCCGGATGTCTAACCGAACCAGACCGACCGGCGCTTGGCGAGCATCTCCCAGAGGCCCTCCTGGATCCGCGCGCGGACATCGTGGGCCACGGTCTGGACCAGCGCCTTGTCTTCGTTCATCCCCTCCTCGTCGAACGAGACCGGATCGAGGAAGCGGATCTTGAACTTGGCCGGCAGGTAGCCCAGCATCCCGAGCACCCCGAGGTGCGGGAAGGTGGGCGTGATCGGAAAGTAGAGCAGTCCGGTCAAGCGCTTCAGCAGTCCGACCTGAGCGAAGACGGGCGCCGCCTCCTCTGCCCCGACGACGCACACCGGAACGATCGGGGCTCGGGCCCGCATCGCCGCCTCGACGAACCCGCCGCGCCCGAAGCGCCGCAGGCGGTAGCGGTCCTTGTACAGCTTCTCCGTGCCCTTGCGGCCCTCGGGAAACACGAGCACGAGCTGCTCCTCGTCGTAGAGCAGGCGCTGCACGTTCGCCGGGTGTGCGGGCACGCAGCCGATCTTCGGGATCAGCATCGAGAAGCCCGGATAGCCCTTGAAGAAGTGCTCGACCGTGATGTTCAGCGGACGCGGGTGCGGATGCTCCTCGCGGATCGCCTTGGCGATCATCGCGGCGTCCGGGGGCAGGGCCCCGGCGTGGTTCGACACCAGCAGCGCGCCCCCGGTGGCGGGAACGTTCTCGATCCCCTCGACCTCGGCCCGAAACCAGTAGCGATAGAAGAAGTCGCCGGCCGTGCGGTCGAGGAGCCCCTCGATCCGCTCGGAGCGCCCCCAGTCCGTCAGCTGCCGCTCGGGCTCCACCCCGGCGAGGTGCTGCTTGAGGTCCTCGGCGGGGACGAGCGCCTGGGTCTCGGGCCGTGGTTCCAGCACCCGGTCGATTCAAGCAGGGGTGGAGCTACGATGCCGCCCGCATGCGCTCCAAGGACGAGGTGCGGGCGGACGTTTGGCGCGCGATGGAGCGCGAGGGCGTGGCGCGTTTTCCGGGCGCCGAGGGCCGGATCCCGAACTTTGCCGGCGCCAAAGGGGCGGCGGAGCGCCTCGCCAGGCATCCCGCCTGGACGAGCGCCGAGACGCTCAAGGCGAACCCCGACTCGCCGCAGACGCACGCCCGCCGCGTCGCGCTCGTACAGGGCAAGTTGCTCGTGATGGCGGTGCCGCGGCTGCGCGACCAGCACCCGTTCCGACTCCTCGACCCGCGCAAGCTCTCCGAGGAGCAGCGTCGCGAGGCTGCGACCATCAAGGGGGCGCTGAGATACGGCAAGGTGATCGATCTCGACCAGGTGCCGGAGCTCGATCTCGTGCTCACCGGCTCGGTGGCGGTCAACCTCAAGGGCGCGCGCGTCGGCAAGGGCGGCGGCTTCTCAGACCTCGAGTACGGGCTGCTGCGCGAGAGCGGGAGGATCGACCGTCGGACGGTGATCGCCACGACCGTCCATCCGATTCAGATCCTGCGCGAGAACCTGCTGATGACGCGCCACGACATCCCCGTGAACCTGGTGGCCACCCCGCGCGCCGTGATCGAGGTCGACGGCGCCTACGGCCGCCCGCCCGGCATTCTCTGGGACCACCTACAGCCGCCGCAGATCCACGAGATCCCGGTGCTGGAGCGCTTCGGCTACGCGGGCTAGGCCCGCCCCGCCCCGCTTCTCACGGGACTCCAGACCCGTTGGGCCCGCCGGCGGCCGGGCCTCGTGCGCTGCGGTCCCCCGTCCGGGTTACTCGAACCTGCGTAACGTCCCAAACCCCGCTGTCCGCGTCCGAGCTTGCGAGCTTGTCACCGTCTATCGGTCAAACCTCCCGCGTCCGCGCCGAGGCCACGACGACGGGAGGTTTCCAACCCGGCCCCGAAACCACACTCCTTCACCCGCCCGCAATCCGGCAGGCGGAGAGCACCCCCCCCCCCGCGAACCCAACAGATGCGAGAGGGGCCCCCCCTAGCGGCCGATCCGCTCGAGCACGGGGTCGAGTTTCTCTCGCAGTCCGCCCCAGTCGCGGGCGCCGATCACGCCGTCACTGTCCACGAGCTCCTCGTTCCAGGGGTGCACGATCGTCGCCGGCACGATGCCGGCGTCGCGGGCACGGACGATGTTGACCGGGCTGTCGTCGACCAGCACGTGGATGCCGAGCTCCACGCAGCGGCTGACCTTGTCGAACGAGCAGTAGAGATCGTCGAAGGGCATCCCGATCGACTCGAGCCAGGCCGCCGTGGCGCCGGCGGTGGCTCGGCGGCGGTGGCTCGTGACGTGGATCCAGTGTCCGTGACCGTGCCACGCCCGAACCGCCTCGACGGCGCCGGGGTAGGGCACTCCCGCCGCGATGTTCTCGTCCGAATGTGTCTCCTCGACGCAGTGGATCAGCGCGTCGCGCTCGATTGCCGTGATCCCCCAGTCGCGCTGCTCCTCGTAGGGCAGGTCGATCGCGTAGCGCTCCCGGACGATCCGCTGGAGCAGGTCCCAGTAATGGTGGAGCGTCGAGTCGATGTCGAGCGCGATGCGGGCCACGTCCTCGTACAGTAAGCCCATGGGACGCAGGGTTCTCCCCCCGGCGGCCGGGCCCGCCTCGCCCTGGAGCGACCGCCGGGCAGACCACGGCTACGGCGCCACGGCCGAGCCGGACTGGCGCTCGATCGACTGGCGTCAGGAGCTGAAGACGGTGCAGGTCGACGGCAGGCCCGTCAACTACGTCGACCTCGGCTCGGGCGAGCGCGAGCCCGTCGTGTTCGTTCACGGCCTCGGCGGCCAGTGGCAGAACTGGCTCGAGAACATTCCACGCGTCGCGCAGGAGCGGCGGGTTCTCGCCCTGGACCTACCGGGGTTCGGCCTCACACCGGAGCCGCCCGACCGCATCACGATCCCAGGCTACGGACGCTTCGTTGACACTTTCTGCGGCCGGCTCGACCTCGGCCGGGTCGCGGTGGTCGGCAACTCCATGGGCGGCTACATCGCGGCCGAGGTGGCGATCCAGTTTCCCACCCGGGTCTCGCGGCTCGTGCTCGTATCCGCCGCCGGCATCTCGAGCGCCGCCACGGTCCAGGCGCCGATCCTGACCGCCGGGCGAGTGTTCACCGCCATCGTCGCCTACAGCGCCGCCCGCCATCGCACGCTGGCCGCGCGGCCGCTCTCGCGGCACTTCTCCCTAGCGTTGGTGGCGCGCCACCCGCGTCTGCTGAAGGCCGACCTCGCCTACGAGGGCTTCTTCAAAGGCGTGGGTAAGCCGGGGTTCGACGACGCCCTCCGCACCAGCCTGGACTACGACTTTCGCGAGCGCCTCCCCGACGTGAGCGTGCCGACCCTGATCGTGTGGGGCGGAAAGGACGCGATCATCCCCGTGCGGGACGCGAACGAGTTCGAGCGCCTCATCCCGGACAGCCGCAAGGTCGTGATGCGGGACACGGGCCACATCCCGATGGCGGAGCGCCCGCAGGCCTTCAACGACCTGCTGATGGAGTTCCTCGCCGAGACCGGCGCCGCGGAGGAGAAGGAGCCGGCGGAGGGCGAGTCGCAGGTGGCCTGACTGGAACCCCGCCCCACAAGCCAAGCCCCACTCCCGGCCCCGGCGTCCCCCGCCGTGCCGGCCGCGACGCCCGAGCCCACGCAGCGGCTGCCGCGCGAGGCGCGCGGCTTCTTCGTCCTGGGCGCGCTCGCCTGGGCCGTCCCGACCGCGATCGCCGGGTTCGTCGTCGCCGGCGCCCTCTCCTCCGACGCGCCCGGGGTGCTTGGGTGGGCGCTTCGCGCCGCGGCCGTCGCCGAGCTCCTGCTGGGCGGCGTGGCCTTCCCCCTGCTTCGCTGGCGATCGTGGCGCTACGAGGTCCGCGACGAGGAGCTCGACCTCCTGCGCGGCGCCGTCGTGGTGACGAGGACGCTGATCCCGATGACCCGCGTCCAGCACGTGGACACGAGGCGCACCGTGCTCGGCGATCTCTTCGACCTGCGATCGGTGGCGGTGCACACGGCGGCCGGCTCGAACGACATTCCCGCGCTGAGGCCCGCCGAGGCGGCCGCCATCCGCGACCGGATCGCCCTGCTCGCCCGCCGGCCCGATGAGCTTTGACTTCTCCGCCCCGCGGCCCCTCCAGCCGGATGACCTCTGACCTGTCCGCCCCGCAGCGCCTCGACCCGGATGACTCTGACCTCTCCGTCCCGCGGCGCGTCCAGCCGGATGAGCTCTGACCTCTCCGTCCCGTGGCGCCTGGACCCGGATGACCTCTGACCTCTACACCCCGCGGCGCCTCCACCCGGCCGAGATCGTCCTCGCGGCGCTCGACAACCTGCGCGAGATCGTGCTCGCTGCGATCGTCGGCCTGCTCGTGGGTGGCGGCTCGGGAGGCAGGTCCTCGCTCCTGGCCCTGGCGATCGGGCTCGGCGGCGTCGCCCTTGCGGTCGGGGCGGGCTATGTGCGCTGGGCGAACACCACCTACCGCGTGGCCGGCGGGGCGCTGCACTTCCGCCACGGCGTCCTCTCGCCCGACGAGACGACCATCCCGATCGCGCGAATTCAGGCGATCGATGCGACGCAGGGACCCATCCAACGTCTGTTCGGGGTTCACGAGCTGCACGTCCAGACGGCGGGCGGCGGCTCGGGAGGCGAGATCGTGCTCCGAGCGGTATCGGATCTCGCGGCGCACGAGCTGCGCGGCGTGGCCGGACTTCCCGATCCGGAGGCCGTGGAGCTGCCCGAGTGGCGTCTCGGCCTGGGGGGCCTGCTGGTCACGGCCGTCACCGCGCCGCAGATCGGTGTGATCCTGCCCGTCGTGGGCGGCCTCGCCGCAGCCTTCGACGACGTTCTCTTCGGGCGCCGCAGCGGCGAACGCCTGATCGACCGCCTCCCGGGCGACGTGGGCGGGATCCTGCTCACCGTCGCGGCGCTGGCCGGCGCCGCCTTCGTGATCTCCTTCCTCGGCGCGATAGTGGCCTTCAGCGGCTTCGTCCTAGTGCGGGACGGCGAGCGCCTGCGCATCCGCCGCGGGCTCCTACAGCGGCGTGCGGCGAGCATTCCGCTGGCGCGCGTACACGCCGTCGACGTGGTCGAGAGCCTGTCGCGCCGTCCCTTCGGACTGGCCACGCTGCGCGTGGAGACGGCGGGTTATCGCTCCGAGCCCGCCGCCGCGCAGACACTCGTGCCGCTGCTGCCAGTGGGCGCTGTGCACGCGCTCCTCGACCAGTTCGTGCCCGGGTTGGCCGCCGCGGCCGGTCCGCTGCAGCGTCCGCCGCGGCGCGCCCTGCGCAGGTACATTCAGTTGCCCGCACTCGCGGGCGCCCTCGTCGGCGCCGCAGTGACCGCCATTTGGCCCTGGGCATGGCCGGTCCTCCCGACGCTGGCGCTGCTCGGCGGCCTCGACGGCATGCTGCGCTGCCGGGCGGCCGGCTGGCGCCTCGACAGCCCGCGGATCGTGCTCCGCCAGCGGGTGATCGCGCGCCGCACTCTCATCGCCCGAGTCGACCGCCTGCAAGAGCACGAGCTGAGCGTCTCACCACTCCAGCGCCGCGGGGGCCTTGCAACGTTCGAGCTGGCGGTCGGCTCCGGACGCACCGGCCGCATGCGCCACCTGGACCGGACGGTCGCGGGGTGGCTGTTCGAGCGGCTGCGGCCAAGGAGTGATTCCGCTATCGGGCGCACGCCCGGTTAGGAGGACGAATGAGCTTGAGCGACTACAAGCTGAACGCGTCGATCGCGGTCTCCGACATGCCACGCGCGACGGAGTTCTACGAAGGGAAGCTCGGCCTGTCCGCGGTACAGGTCGGCGCCGACGGAAGCCGAATCTATGCCTCCGGAGGCGGCGCCGCCCTGCATGTCTATCCGTCACCGAACCGCGCCGGCGAGTCGAGCGCGACCCTGGCCACCTGGTACGTGGACGACGTGGAGCGGGTGATCGACGAGCTCCGCTCCAACGGCGTGACCTTCGAGCACTACGAGGGCGTGGCGACCGACGAAAGGGGGATCTCACCGCGGGCCGGCGGCGGAATGGTGGCGTGGTTCAATGATCCCGACGGCAACACGTTCGCGATCGAGGGCGACTAGCCAGCGCGAGCGGGGCGACTCGACCGACGCGCCCGGGAGCGCGGCCGCTCACAACGCACGCGTTCGACCTTTCGCGCGATTATCCCGCAGACAGTCGAACGCGTGGCTCGGCCGAGGCCCTCCGGCGTTTTCCCACGACGCGGAGCGCGCCCGCCACGCCCGTCCTCGAGCGCGCCCGCCACGCCCGTCCTCGCTGCCATCCGTTCGACAGGTCGAGGAACCGGTCCGCTAGCTCGTTACCGCGCCCTGCGCCGCCGAGCCGACGTGCTTCGCGTACTTGCCGAGCACGCCGTTCGCGTACTTGGGGGCGGGCGGCTCGTAGCCGGCGAGCCGCTCGGCAAGCTCGCCATCTGACAGCTCCACGTTCAGCTCGCGGTTCGCGACATCGAAGACGATCGTGTCGCCGTCGCGGACCGCGGCGATTGGCCCGCCTCGGGGCGCCTCGGGCGCGACGTGGCCGGCCATGAAGCCGTGGGTAGCGCCCGAGAAGCGGCCGTCGGTGAGGAGGGCGACAGAGTCGCCGAGTCCCTCTCCCACGAGCGCCGCCGTCACGTGAAGCATCTCACGCATGCCGGGACCGCCCGCGGGCCCCTCGTTGCGGATCACGACGACCTCGCCGGGTTGGATCGACTTCGCCATCACGGCCGCGAACGCCTCCTCCTCGCCCTCGAACACCCGTGCCGGGCCTCGGTGCTCCATGCGATCGTGCCCCGAGAGCTTCACCACGCACCCATCCGGGGCGAGGTTGCCGCGCAGGATCGCGAACCCGCCGTTCGGCTTGATCGGGTCGGAGACCGGCCGGACGACGTCCTGGCCCTCCGTCTCTTCTGCCGCGTCCGCCACGTCGCCGATCGTCTGGCCGGTGACCGTGGCCGCGCCGGTATGCAGCAGGCCGGCCTCCTTCAGCCGGCGGATCACGAGGGGCACGCCCCCGGCGCGGTAGAGGTCCGTGGCCACGTAGCGGCCGCCCGGCTTCAGGTCGCAGAGGAGCGGCGTCTGCCAGGCAATGCGGTCGAAGTCCTCGAGCTCGAGCGCCACCGCGGCATCGCGCGCGACGGCGAGCAGATGGAGCACCAGGTTGGTCGAGCCCCCCGACATCGCCCCCGCCGCGATCGAGTTCTCGAGCGACTCCTTCGTGATTATCCGGCTGGGTTTCAGGTCGCGCTCGAGGACGTCGAGCACAAGGCGCCCGCACTCCTCGGCCACCTGACCCTTCTTGCCGTCCTCCGCAGGCACCATGGAGCTTCCCATCGGCGAGATGCCGAGCACCTCGAAGGCCATAGCCATGGTGTTGGCCGTGAACTGACCGCCGCACGCGCCCGATCCTGGGGAGGCGTGCGCCTCGAGATCGGCGAGCTCCGCGTCCGAGAGATCGCCCGCCGCGTGTGCGCCGATCCCCTCGAACACGTCCTGGATCGTCACATCGCGCCCGCGCCAGCGGCCAGGCGCGATCGAGCCGCCGTAGAGCATCAGGCTCGGCACGTCGAGGCGGGCCAGCGCCATCACGCAACCGGGGATCGTCTTGTCGCAGCCGGAGAGGGCGACAACTGCGTCGAACATGTGCCCGCGCGCGACGAGCTCGATCGAGTCGGCGATCACCTCGCGGCTGATCAGCGAGGTCTTCATCCCCTCGGTGCCCATCGTGATCCCGTCCGAGATCGCGACCGTGTTGAACTCCATCGGCGTGCCACCCGCCGCTCGCACGCCCGTCTTGACGTGCTCGGCGAGGCGACGCAGATGGAAGTTGCACGGGCCGATCTCGGTCCACGTGTTGGCGATGCCGACGAGCGGCTTGGAGAGGTCCTCGTCGGTGAAG
>DATDLN010000001.1:0-4103 GCA_036519295.1 Thermoleophilaceae bacterium | reverse complement strand
ACCTATGTTCGCGGACGACCCTTACGTCGGATCGGCGGGTCGGCCTTTCCTGTGGGCAGGGTGCTGGGCCCGCCGGTTCTGCGTCCGTCGCTCTCGATAGGAGGCACGATGGAGCATGCGTTCTCGCCGCCGGGCGCCGGTACGGTCGTGCGTAGCGCCGACCGCGAAGTTCGCGACACGGCCGGAGGTCATCGGAGCCCAGCCGGGTGGTTGACGGCTGCGGTCCTCCTCATCGTCTTGCTTGCCGCGCTCGCGGCGGCGGCCGAGGCGTCGGCTGCGCCGCTGCGCTGGCGGGATTGCGGGGAACGCGGGCTGCAGTGCACGTCGCTGCGCGTGCCGTTGGACTATGCCAGGCCCCACGGCAAGCAGATCACGATCGGGCTCAACCGGCTCCGCGCGCTGGATCGCAAGCGGCGTGTCGGCAGCCTGATCTACAACCCCGGCGGGCCCGGGGGAGCTGCAACCGCGGCGCTCGAGATCGCGGCGATGGGCCGGCCCTACTTCACGGCGAGCACGCGGAACCGCTTCGACATCATCGGCATGGATCCCCGCGGCGTCGGCAAGAGCACCCGCCTGAAGTGCAGCGCGGCCATCTTCAACCGGCCCGTTTCGCTCTTCCCGACCAGCGCCGCGGGCTTCTCGCGGCTCGTCGCGCACAACCGTGCGTTGGGAGCCAGTTGCGTGCGCCGCAGCGGTCGGCTGCTGCGCTACCTCGACGCCCGCTACGTGGCCCGCGACATGGAGCGCGTCCGGCGGGCGCTGCGCGACGGCAAGCTCAACTTCCTCGGCCTCTCATACGGAACGCTCATCGGCATGGAGTACGCGAACCTCTATCCCCGCCGGATCAGGACGATGGCGCTCGACGGGCTGCTCAACCACGCCGTCCCGGAGCTCCAGGCGATGTCCGACGAGGCGGCTGCCTACGAGCGCGAGCTCAACCGCTTCTTCGCCTGGTGCGACGCGACGCCTGAATGCGCGCTGTACGGCAAGGGGGCGCAGGCGACGTGGAGGCGCGTCATCGCCAAGGCGACGGCAGCGCCGATCCCGGCGCCGGGATGCTCGCAGTCCCCGTCGCCGTGCCGGAGCACGGTGACGGCGGACGACATCCGCTTCAACATGCAGGAGCAGCTCTTCATCAAGGACCCGGTCCCGGGCCTGCTACCGGGCTGGTACGGCCTGGCGGAGGCGTTGGCGGCGGCCGACGCCGGCGACGCGAGCGCGCTGTCCACGCCGCTCGCGACCGGTCCGAGCGATCTCGGCATCGCCGGGCTCGTGATCGCGTGCCTGGAGTTCGCCGGAGGCACCACCACCTGGCCGCAGCAGTTCACCAAGCAGATCGTGGGCCGCGTCGTTGCGCCCCAGCTGCTCGGCGCGAGCCAGACGTGGACCGTGCAGAGCGCGTGCATCGGCTGGCCCGTACCGATGACGAACCCACCGCATGCGATTCGGGTTCGCGGCGCCCCGCCGATCCTGCTTGTCAACTCGTTTTACGATCCCTCGGACTCCTACGTCTGGGCGGCGGGGGACGCCCGTCAGGTGCCTGGCGGCGTCCTGCTGACCCGTAACGGCGACGGTCATACGTCGTATTTCAAGGCCGGGCGGACGCGCGACGCGATGATGCGCTACCTCATCACCCGTCGCACCCCTCCCCGCAACACGGTCTACGAGGACTGACGGGCCGACGCGTCCGGAGGCCGTGATCGGCGCCGCTCGTGAAAGCTCGTACCTCTCTCGTACCTTTCGGCCGACGCGAAGTGGCAAGAAGCCGCTCCTAGAGCGCAAAATCGCTACAGCGGGATCTCCCAAAGCGGGAACCAGCGGGTGATGTCCTCCTCGAACGGCAGCTCGGCGCCGACCTGCGCCTTCAGGCGCAGCTCGCGCTCGGAGTCGCGCGCCTTGTCGCCCGGGGCCGGCACGAAGGGGTAGTAGGCGCCGCGCTTGAAGTTGTAGATGAAGTAGATCGGGCGGCCGTTCTCCTCGAAGGGGAAGACCGCGCACAGCAGGCGGTCGCCGTAGCCGCTCCCCTGGAGCTCGACCGAGACGGTGTTGAGCGAGACGACCAGGTCCTCGAAGTCGGTGTCGCGGAGGATGAGCCAGCGGTAGCCGAACTCGTCGTCGGAGGTTTCGACCTGGGTGCCGGTCTCCTCCGCCGTGCCCTTCACCAGCTCGTTTGTCTCGTCCACGATCTGCTGGAAATCGGCCGTGGCGAGCGGCTGGAAGACGATGCCCGCCGCGCCGCGGTGCTTGAGCCCGAGCCCGGTGTCGAGGGTTATCTGCGCGGTGGTCATCGCGAACAGGCGATCCGGCGCCGGCGTCTTCAGCTTGGCCTTGGAGCCGAACAGAGCGTCGAGGAAGCCCACGCGTCTAAGTGGTCGCCGCCACTAGGCGGCAGCGGCGGGGCGCTGGAGCTGAGCCTCGAGCTGCTGCAGACGCTCGATCCGCTTCTCCATCGGCGGGTGCGTCGAGAACAGGGTCTGGACCGCGCCCCTGACGCTCGTCGGGACGATGAAGAAGGCGTTCAGGCGCTCCGCCTGGCGGAGGTCCTGCGTCGGCACGCGCTGCATGGCGCCCGAGACCTTGACCAGCGCCGAGGCGAGCGCGCTCGGGCGGCCGGTGACGATGGCCGCCCCGCGGTCCGCCGCGAACTCCCGGTAGCGCGAGAGAGCGAGCATGAGGAAGAAGGAGACGATGTACACGATGAACGAGACCAGCAGGACCACGAGGATGCTGGGGTTCTCGTCATCGTCGCCGCCGCCGAAGAAGAAGCCGAACTGCAGGATCACCGCGGCGATCGAGGCGAAGAAGCTGGCGATGGTCATGATCAGCACGTCGCGGTGCTTCACGTGAGAGAGCTCGTGCGCCATTACGCCCTCCAGCTCGCTGGGCGAGAGCGTGTTCATGATCCCCGTGGTGGCGCAGACGGTTGCGCTCTTCTGTGAGCGGCCGGTCGCGAACGCGTTCGGCATGTGCGTGTCAGCCACCGCGATGCGCGGCTTCGGGAGATCGGCCTGGATGCAGAGGCGCTCGATCATCGCGTGGAGGCCCGGGGCCTCCTGGGGCGATACCTCCTTCGCCCCCATCGCCGCGAGCGCCAGCTTGTCGGAGAAGAAGAGCTGGGCGAAGCTGAGCGCGCCGATGATCACGACCATCAGGACGAGGCCCGTGCCGGCCGCGAGAAGCGCGCCTATGAGCGCGACGTATAGCAGCCCCAGCAGGAACAACGTGAGCAGCATCCGGACCTGGAGGCCGGTGTCTCGGGGAAACAGGGCTCGTTGACGTGCCATGACAGGAAGATTAGTGATTGCCGCAAGGCGTCTTGCAGGGCGAGGAGAAGCGCTTGTCGCTTCGACGCCCCGTGGTAGAGTCCGCGCGTCCCAGGCGCGGAATTTCCCTGCATAACGAGGGGAAACGGGGGACCCATGGGCATGTCGGCCAGGGGCGAGTCGCCGCCTCGAGCGCGGTGCAGCGGCACGCGTCGCGAGCCCGTCAGCCAACCCCGTAAGCGCGAGGCGGGGACCTAACGAGATGAAGAAGACCTTCTGGGTTCCCATAACCCTGGCCCTTGCGGCCTGCTTCCTGATGCCCCTGCCGGGTCTGACCGCGCCTCTGTCGCAGCGGATCGAGAAGAAGCGCGCCGCAATCGAGAAGGTGAAGCAGAGGGAGGGCGTGCTCACCACGACGATCCAGCGTTTCAGCACGCGGATTCACAGCCTGCAGGGCGAAATCGGCGCGATTCGGCAGCGCCTCGGGCGCGCGCAGGCGAGTCTCGATCGCCAGCAGGCGGAGCTGCTCGAGGTGCGCAACCGCTTGGAGGAGGCGCGCGACCGGCTCGAGCGGCTGCGGCGCCGGCTCGCGACCGCTCGCAAGGTGCTCGCGGCCCGGCTCGTCGAGATCTACAAGGCGGACGCGCCCGACGCGCTCACCGTGGTGCTCGAGGCCGACGGCTTCGGCGACCTGCTCGAGCGCGCGGAGTTCCTCGACCGCATCTCGGACCAGGATCGCGAGATGACCGACCGGGTGCGCGGCCTGCGCGACCAGGCGCACCATCAGGCCGTCGAGCTCGCCGACCTCGAGGAGCGGGAGCAGGTGGTCGCGGAGGAGCT